>PBTP01000075.1:0-14477 GCA_002729275.1 Roseibacillus sp.
TCAGGGTGGAGGGAGCAGAGGCCATTACTCAGGCTGCTTGGGAGCATGGGAATGACCCGGTCCACGAGATAGGTGGAATTGCCTCGAATGCGTGCTTCCCGATCAAGTGGAGAATTTGCCTTCACGTAATGGGAGACGTCGGCGACATGAACCCGGAGTTTCCATCGCTTTCCTCCGATTCGCTGAAGGGAAAAGGCGTCGTCAAGATCCAGAGCGGAGGACGGGTCGATGCTGATGACAGGGTCGTTACGGCAGTCTCTACGGCCGGCAGTGTCCTGCTGTTTGATATGCGAGCCAAATTTATCGGCTTCGCGGAGGACGTTCTTTGGAAACGATTCACGGAGGGGGGATCCCGTCTTGAAGCGGGATTGTGATTTCATGGTAGCTATGGAATATAATTTTGAGCCCAAGGGTCCTCGCAGAGATCGTCCACGCGACGGAGGGCACGGGTTTCTGCCTGCAGGGTCCTGCGGCAGGGGCTCCAACGAAGGAAGCCACGTGAGCTGCCATCCAGCAGCTACCCTCAGGTTGGCACCGCCTTCTCCGATAGCAAGGGAAATAGGAGGGCTACTTTCCCTTGATGATCTCGCCAGTCTTTTTCCTAGTCCACCTGAAGTTGTGGTGGTCAAAGATGAAAGATTTCTTGGTCGCTGCTGGGGGAGACGGAGCTTGTGGAAGCCACCGTCTGGCCCTCTTAATGAGCTCTTTGTGCTTCGGATTCTCTGCGAGGTTGGTTTGTTCCTTGGGATCGGACCGGTGGTCATAAAGTTCCCACTCTCCGGTAGTGTAATGAATTGCCCGATGGTGAAGAGTCCGTATGGAAATATGGCCAGACTCTTCGACGGTAAGGGCTGGGCGGTCGCGCTTTTTCACCGGATCGATAAGCCATGGGACCAGACTGATGCCGTCAAGATTGCTGACTGGGGAGAGATTACATAATTCAATCAAAGTGGGAAAAATGTCTACGAGGCTGACTGGTTGCGCACAGCGTTGGTTAAGATCCCCGACCTTTGGGGAGCTGATAATCAGGGGAACTCTGGTCGCTTCCTCCCAGAGGGTGCGTTTGTGCCAGTGTCCCTTTTCGCCAAGGTGCCATCCGTGGTCTGACCAAAGAACGATGATAGTGTTGCCGGATGCGGTGCTTTTTCTCAGGGAGTCGAGCACGCGTCCGACAAGGGCATCAGCGAACGAAATGCTGGCGAGATAATGCTGAACCGCGGTGGGCCAACGACCGGTCTCTCTGAGCCTGCGAAGATCACCTGATTTTTTTTCTGCGAGCTTGCGCCCCGGGCTGGGGATGTCTTTGAGATCTAGCGGGAGGGTTTCCGGAACCTCAATCTTATCACGTGGGTAGAGGTCGAGGTATTTGCGCGGGGTATACCACGGCAAATGAGGATGGAAGATCCCGCAGGCTAGAAAGAACGGCTTATCGGTTGCTCGCTGGTCGAGGTTCTCAAGGTAGTTGATGGCGTAATCGGCCACCAGAGAGTCGTCATACTGGCTCTCCGTCTGGGGCAGAACCCCCCAGTCAGCCTCGCCGGAATAGAGTTTAATTCCTGAGTAGGGGAACTCGCGGGGACGCGGTTTGGCTGGTGTCCAGGGGTAAGAGCGATCGCCGTGTCGGAGCCATCCATTATCATTGAAGGGAGCTCTTTTAAAATGATCCCATTGGATCGGTGGATTGTTTCCCGCGGTGTGGTGGAATATTTTTCCAGTTCCAACCGCGTGGTATCCATTGTCCCGGAAGTGAATTGGGATGGTCCGGAGGTTGGGAAGATTAGGCTTCCACCAGTGCTGGTTGTTGTAGATGCCAGTGGAAGTGGGGTAGAGGCCACTTAGAACCGAGGCCCGGCTGGGACAGCAAACTGGAGCAGGACAATGGGCATTGGTAAACGCGGTGCCACTGGCAGCGAGGCGGTCCAAGTTGGGAGTGTATACCTTCCCCGAGTAGCCACCGAGGAATCCCACCCAGTCGTTGAGGTCGTCAATGGCTAGAAAAAGGACATTTGGTCGGCCCTTTGCGGACAGGGTTTCCGTGACGAAATGACCTGCGACGAGAAGGAAAAGGACGAGCAGAGGCCTCACAAGAGGGGCAAGTCAGCACCAAAGGGGTATTCTGGCAAGAATTGACGCTACCCTGTTTGCCGACTCGGTGCTATTATTAACGGAGTAGTCTGCTCCCCGTAGTGACAAAACCTCTCCTTTGCTCATCTGTAGTCGGCCTAGCCATTACGGCCTCTCTCCAAGCTCAGTTCAGTTTCAGTGACCATACTGACCTGCTGACCAGTTCCTCGAGCAGTGGGGCGCCGATGGCAATTGTTGACCTGAATGGGGATGGCCGCGATGACCTCGTGCGGGTCCATGAGACGAATAGATTGTTTATCGATTATCAGACTGAGCCTGGTCAGCCCTTCTCGATGCTTGACTACGGCGACCTTGCCCGGGGGTCGATCTGGGCGGTATGTGCTGCTGACGTCGACCGTAACGGATTTAATGATCTCTTTATTGGCCCCTCGTCAGGGGGGGCATATCTCCTCAAGGCAGGAGCAAGCGGGCAGTCCTATACCGCCATGGAATTGCCTGATCGCGACATTTTTGTCCAAGGAACAATTTTTGCGGATTTTGACAACGATGGAAACATTGACCTCTTTGCCTGCGACGACAATGACGACAACCACCCTTATAAAAACAACGGGGCTGGAGGGTTTTCCTTGGAGCGAGGGTTGATTGGGGCTTCGCTGCCAGCCAGTGTCTCCAGTGGCAACTATGCAGTAATTGAGACAGATTACGATAACGACGGATATCGTGATGTCTACCTCTCTAAATGTCGACTGGGGGTGACGAGTTCAACCGACCGGCGCCGGATCAACCGGTTGTTCCGTAACGACGGAAACAACAATTACACGGATGAAGGTCCTGCCGTGGGCCTCGATGATGGCGAACAGTCGTGGTGTAGTGATTTTGCGGACATAGATAATGACGGTGACATGGACTGTTTCATCCTGAATCACGGGGCGGGAACGTCGAGGTTACTTGAGAATGACGGGAGCGGTGGGTTCTCGGACATCAGTGCCAGTGCGGGGTTGGGGGATATTGACTACTTTGGAATTCAGGCCTTTTTCCGTGATTTCGACAACGACACTCATATCGATCTGCTTGTAACAGCCACTGACCTGGGCGGTGAGGCGGCAACCTATCGGATTTATCGCAATAACGGGGATAAGACATTCACTGAAGCCCCAGATGTTCTGAGACTCAGTGGCGGAAACCCGATCTCTCATCTCCATAGCTGCGCCCTGGGAGACCTTAATCACGATGGTTTCATCGATATTTTCGGAGGGCGAGGAACGGGCTACAACGGAACTTCGGCGAGCCAGAGGGATCTCCTGTTCCTGAACAATCCAAATACGAATCACTACCTCGCGGTGCAGCTGAAGGGGCGCACCTCTAATCCCAATGCGATCGGGGCCCGGCTGGAACTCCATGGGGCGTGGGGAGTTCAGCTCAGGGAAGTGCGTGCGGGGGAGGGCTACGGGGTCCAGAATTCCCTGACCAAGGTTTTTGGGGTGGGCAGCTCCACCAGTATCTCCAAGCTGGTCGTCCGGTGGCCCTCGGGGATCACCGAAGAAGTCCTAGCGCCGGATGTAGATCAGTTTCTTGCGCTGAGAGAGGGCGATTCACTTGATGGTGAGTCCTTCACTCTCCCGATTATCTCAAGCCCGCTAGAGGCAATCGTGATATCAGGGGATCCATTCAGCTACCGGGTATCGACAAGTAATCTTAGCCTGTCCTATGAGATCGGCGACGCTCCGAAGGGCATGACCATCGATTCCGAAAGTGGCGTGGTGAATTGGCTCTCAGAAGGAGAGGGCATCCAGAATGTCGAAATCAGGGCGGTAAACCCAGCGGGCACGACGGTTGAAACATTGGCGATCACTGTGAGTCTGGCTCCGCCTCCACCGGACTTCGCCTCAGCGATCAACAACCCAAGTCTTGTATTTCTCAATGCCGATGACCCTTGGTTCGTCCAGAGTGAGGTCAGCAGGCAGGATGGACAGGCTCTTCAGAGTGGGGACGTGGCGGACGACGGACGTTCCTTTGTCGAAACAACGGTTGAAGGTCCCGGGGAGCTCGAGTTCTGGTGGAAGGCCTCCTCGGAAGAAAGCTATGATGAGTTAGTTTTCCGAGTGGATGGCGCACAGGTGCAGAATCTCAGCGGGGAAACAGACTGGGAGCAGGTCGCCTATCAGGTGCCGGAAGGAATTCATCGCCTGCGATGGTCCTACGAAAAGGATGGATCAATCTCGAGTAACGATGATGCGGGCTATCTCGATGAGGTCTCATGGGCGGCAACTGATAGTGATGGTGATGGGTTGCCCGACGATTGGGAGAGAGAAAATTTTGGGAGCCTGTCGGCAGGTGGAGGTGATGACCCGGATGGTGACCGGAGTGATAACAGGGCGGAGTGGTCCGCCTCTACGGATCCAAATAATGCCACCTCTTTGCTCCGTATCCTGAGGGTTACGCGGGACGAGGAAGGGAGCTCAGAGGTTAGCTTCCAGAGTGTGCCGGGTAAGCAATATGTGGTTGAGGCTTCTGAAACAATGGAGAATTTCCAGACGGTAACTGCTCCGATTACGGCGCAGGGCGTCACGACCAATGTGGCGGTGCAGTTATACGTTGCCGGTTCGAAGGGAGAAGTGGTTTACGTGGCTCCAGGCGCCGAGGGCAGGGTCTTTGTTCCAAATGAGAGTGTTGGAGATTTGTGGAAAGGTGGGAGTGAAAAGGAATTTGCAAACAGCGGAGGAGATCAGGATTGGATCAAGGTGACTCAGGGGATCGGCTACGACCAAAACCAGACGACGTATGATCCGTTTCTAGGAACGGACTTGCAGACGCAGATGTACCGTGAACGGGCAACGGCCTACCTCAGGCTCCCGTTTGAAGTTACTAATCCCTCCGCAATAACGAGCCTCAGTCTTGACGTTCGTTACGATGATGCTTTTGCGGCCTGGCTCAACGGCATTCCAGTGGCAAGAGGTAACACAGGGGACGAGGATCTCGACTGGAATTCTGCCGCTCCTTCCAGTCGTCCGGACAGTCAAGCAGTAGAGTATGAGACATTCGATCTTGGAGCCTATTCTGGGGCTCTCAGGCCAGGAAGAAACATCCTGGCCCTTCAGGGGATGAATCGCTCTGCCAGTAATCGGGACTTTCTTCTTCAAGTCAGGATGCGCGGGGACGAAAGTGAGATCCTGAGGNCTTCCGGATATTATTTCCGAGTTCGGGTTGTTGAGTAATNNCGGCAGGGGATCCAGAGGAGAATGAAGATCCCNGANCCCAGAAGNATCATCCACAGGATTCGCAGGGGATANCCCCCTAGAAGAGCAACCGGGGTGGGNGNTCCAGGNACNTCGTCACCAAGAAATCCATAGTTCCATCCCGTAGTGGCATTGAGGATAAAAAGGCAAACAACAAGCCGGAGGCTGAAGGTTGCGCTGTTGATAAGGTCCTGAAGTGTCGGGCGGAATTGGTCGATCAGGAGGACGACAACAAGGGTAAAAAGGATAAAGCTGTGGTAGAGCCAGAAAATCCAGAAGCCAGGTTCCCAGAGTCCGGAGTCGATCGTAGGNGTAAGGAACGCCCAGACACACAATCCTGACCAGAAATACAGGACTCCCTTCAAGAGTCGACTGTTTCTCAGGACNGCTAAGGCTCCGATGAANGTGGCGAGGTTACAGAAGTGAAGGGGGAGGCTTTGAGAAGGATCAAAGCGGGAGGGAAGCGTCCAGTAGACAGTGTTGAGGATGCCAGCCGCAAGGGAACCCCAGCCAATCAGGTTGCGAAGGAGAGCTCTACCTGGTGTGCTCCTTGCTCGGCGTGCCACCATTGTAAGGGTGGCGGTTAACACTGCAATAACCGCAAGGGTAATNAGATGAGTCGCGCTGCCTGTCTGGAAGTTGGCTATTAGCATTGTGGCGGGCTGGTCAGGGGAGCTGGCTTCAGGGCCGGTGCCGTAGCTTGTTGAATGGCAGCCCGTGCAAGCAGTCGGGTAGAGTCAAGGGTGGGCAGGGGGGAAACCAGATCGTTGAGAATCAGAGGGAGTTCAGTGCATCCCAGTACAACGGCGTCGCACTTGTCCTCTATTTGCATTCTTTCAATGATGGAGAGAAGCTCGAAGAGGTCTTTTTTCGTTCCTCTGTTAAAAACCAGCCGGTCAAAAATTATAGAATTGATACGATTTCGCTCTTCGATCTTTGGCGTAACGGGCTGCAGTCCGATCGGTAAAAGATGATCACGGTAAACGGGTCCCTCCATCAGGTATTTGGTGCCAAGGACTGCCAGTCGTTTGAAATTTCGTGCCCGAGCCTCAGCTGAAACGATTTCGGCGATATGGAGCCACGGGACCTGATTGCCTAGGCCGCCAAAATTCAGAGCTTCATGCACAGTATTGTCAGGGCAGATGATAAAGTCGGCTCCTGCGGCGACAAGGATATCGCAGGTTCTGCTGATGAATTGCGCGATTGCTGGCCAGTCGGAATCTATCAGAAGACGACAGTATTCCCCGAAGCTGAGAGAGTGCAGAATGATTTCCGGATGGTGNTGGNTACCAAGGATCTCGCCACATTCTCCGGTGATGGTTTCGTAGCAAAGCGCTGCTCCCGGTCCGCTGCAGGCTGCGATACCTATGGTTTTCAAGTGCTGCCCGGAATGCATAATGAGGAGATAATCCCGGATGTGGCGTCTCATCCAATCGATTTTCAGGAATTGGGTGACGTGGAGAAGGTCGTGGCCTGCCTGTTGCGAGGGATCGGGAGGGCGAGAGTTCCTATTTGGACGCGGGTGTCTATTCAGGCTATTTAAAAAGGGGTAAGGATTCAGGAGAGCTCTATTTTGGAGGTGGTATTTTGGTTAAAAGTCGCAAGCCATTTCTTGGATATCCTCTCGCGGAAGGAAACCCAGTGGTATTTCCGGTGGGATTACCGGGAAATCTTGATAAAACCTTTGCCTTTTTGGCATAGCCTTACCATCTTCCGCGCCATGCATCCCGACGTGGTTAAATTGGTGGAATCCGGTCGCATTCCCCAATCTGTGGGGGATCGCCTTTCCCAGTTGGCTCCGGGAAGTTTTTGTCTTCACAAGGCCTGGGGATCTGGGAAGGTGACCGGCTGGGACCTGTTTGGTGGCAAGGTAACGATAGATTTCGAAAAGGAGTCAGATCGCGTGATGGGCTTGAAGTTGGCNATTGAAAAGACTGAGCCGCTTGAGGCCGATGATTTCAGGGCTCAGAAGATGGAGAAGATTGAGGAGCTCCGGGCCCTCGCTCAGAGTGATCCAGCAAGCGTGGTAGTGCAGACTCTTGAGGCGCACGGTGGGTCCCTGAAGCCTGACCAGATTGATCGAGTTCTGTGCGGGAGTGTCGTCTCAGAAGATGACTACAAGAAATGGTGGGATCGNGCTAAGAAGGCGATGAGNGAAACTCATCGCGTTGTCGTTCCGAGTAAAAGAAACGAGGCCNTNGTCCTTCGTGATACCGATTTAAGTGCGGTTGAAACTTTATTGGCTGACTTTGATCAGGCTCACAATCTTCGCGACAAGGCTAAGNTTCTTGATGANCTTCGGAAGCACGCACGCGCGTTGGAAAGTGATGGCGTGGCNGAAGGTCTGCTTGCNAAGATNGAGGAGATTAGCCGNAAGGGATTGAAGCTCCATCTGGGAGACTCTCTGGATCTTCTTGCTGGTCGCGATGAGCTTCTCGAAGNCTTGAAGGAGGTTAGTCTGCCGGATAACGCGCTTCGCTTGCACGATGTGCTGGCGAGTTCCAGTGGGTCTCTTGCTCCTGAGATGGCAGGTTTGCCGGCGGTAAGACAGCGTAGGATCTACGAGTCATTCCCAGAGGCTTTTGGAGATGAGTGGGTAGCGAAGATTCTGGGGGTCTTTGACCGGGTGGGGACCCGCGGAGTTGCGGAGATTGCCAAAATGTTTTCTGAGCGGGATGANATGCCGACNTTATTGGAGCACATCCGAAGTGCGCTTTCCCGTCACTCTCTCGGGCCGGACGCGCTCGCATGGATCTGCAGGGAAAGAAAAAGAGCTGCTGAGGATGTATTCAGNCACGAAGTAGGCTCTGCCATTCTTTCGGTGATAGAGCAGGATAGCACGGACGAGGGCCCCCGCCGCACCCTGAGNTTGCAGAACTTCCTGATGGAGGATCGTGAGCTCATAGCCGACCTGCTCTCCGGGGAGGAGATGAANGAGGTGCGAAACTTCTCGAGAAAGCTCCTCCAGAGCCCAGCGTTTGCAGAGTTGGACCGCAAGTCGCTCATGGCGCGTGTTATCAAGGCGCACCCCGAGGCTCAGGAGCTTGTGACGGGGGATTCCGGGCCGCGGAAAGAAACTCTCATTGTCTCGTGGGATAGCCTCGAGCGACGGAAGGCGGAATACGAGGATTTGGTAAACAAGCGGATTCCAGGCAACATCAAGGAGATTGCAATCGCTCGCTCTTATGGAGATCTGAGGGAAAATTTCGAATACAAGGCTGCTAAGCAGATGCAGGCTGTGCTTGCCCGTCGCAAGAGCGAGCTGGAGAAAGACTTGGACAACGCTCAGGGGTCTGATCTGACNGGAGCAGATGCCAGCGCAGTGAATATCGGAACGGTAGTGACGCTCCAGTATGCCGATACTACTGAGCAGTATACCGTCCTTGGAGCATGGGACAGTGATCCTGACAAGCGGCTGGTTTCATATCTCTCGGAGATCGGGCAAGCTCTGATCGGACAGAAAGTTGGTGAGAAGGTCGAATTTCGCGATCTTGAGACTGAGGAGGAGAGGACCTACGAGATCGTTGAGATCGCGGCGTGGAAGTAGGCGGGATTCCCGAATTTCAAATAATCATGTCAGATACTACTATCACTGAAGTTTGCGGTCGTGAGATTATCGACTCACGTGGGAATCCTACTGTAGAAGTGGAGGTTACTCTCCAGGGTGGAGGCTTTGGCCGGGCTGGTGTTCCCAGCGGGGCGAGCACCGGGGAGCACGAGGCTTGGGAATTACGAGACGGCGATAAGAGTCGCTACCTCGGCAAGGGAGTTTTGGGAGCAGTCGAGAATGTGAACCAGCAGATCGGCCCGGCGCTCATCGGAATGGATGGGACCAGCCAGTCAGCCGTTGACGCTGCGATGCTTGCTCTTGATGGAACCAAGAATAAAAAGAACCTTGGTGCGAACGCAATTCTGGGGGTCTCGATGGCTCTGGCCAAGGCGGCCGCGGTAGAGGTCGGTCTACCCTTGTATCAATATCTCGGTGGGCCCAATTCCAAGGTTCTTCCCGTGCCGATGATGAATATCCTGAACGGGGGTGCGCACTCAGACGCCCCGATTGATTTCCAAGAATTTATGATCATGCCTGTGGGGGCTCCGAGTTTTCGGGAATCCCTTCGCTACGGAGCTGAGATCTTTCACTCTCTTAAGAATGTTCTTCATGACCGCAACTTATCGACGGCTGTGGGTGACGAGGGGGGATTTGCTCCAGCTCTCGATAGTGCAGACGATGCTCTTGCGGTCATTTCGCAGGCTGTGGAAGCTGCAGGGTATAGAATGAAGGATGACATCTGCATCGCTCTTGATGTTGCTTCTTCTGAATTCTACGACAAGGAAAAGGGCTGCTACATCTTTAAGAAATCGGACGGCTCGGAAAAGAGCTCGGAAGAACTGGTAGATTATTACGCNGAGCTCCAGCGGAAGTATCCGATCATTTCGATTGAAGATGGTTGTGACGAGAACGACTGGGACGGGTGGAAGCTGCTGACTGACAAGATTGGTGATCAGACTCAGCTGGTTGGCGACGATCTTTTCGTGACCAACGTTGACTTTCTCGCCAAGGGAATCGAACTGGGAGTCGCTAACTCAATTCTAGTCAAGGTGAACCAGATCGGGACCCTTACGGAAACATTTGATGCGGTGGAGCTTGCGACTGAAAATAGCTACACCTCAGTAATATCTCATCGATCCGGAGAGACGGAGGATTCCACTATCGCTCATATCGCGGTTGGAACCAATGCGGGCCAGATAAAGACAGGCTCGATGAGTCGTTCGGACCGCATCGCCAAGTATAACCAATTGCTCAGGATTGAGGAAGCATTGGGGGACGACGCAGTTTATGGAGGAAAACTCAAGGTGAGCGCCTGACCCTTACCTGGCCGCGGCATCTATTTCTCTTCCAATGCGGTAGACTTGCTCGCCTTCGCGGTGAAGGTCGAGACGGTCTCGAGCAACGAGCTCCAGATAAGCAGGGTCATTCCTGAGGGCGTTGAGCTCGCGGCGCTTCTGGTCTTTCTCTTGCTGCACATAGGATTCCAGGGCGTTAGCCCGTGCCAGCTCCTCTTTCAGGGCTCGCAGNTTGCGCATTTGAGGGACNGAAAGAACCGCGAGAGCCACGCAGGCAGTAAGAAGGAATACCGAAAATGCAGTTCTGGTGACAATGCGCACACCGGTGCTCCTTCCCCGGACACTTTTACCGGCAGGATGTCGGGATTCCTTTCTCGAGCGGGAAGGTGAATCGTCCATCTGTGAAAGCTTACCAATTTTAGTTAATAAATCCAAAATAATAGTGAGGTGAGCGAATTGCGCTGGAAAAGCTGGCCAGCTCAGCCTAGAGGTCGCTCAGTGTCTCCAGCCTCCTTGATTTCCGCGCGGAACGTCCATCGTACTTATACCTTGGGCAAAAAGACCGTCGAAGTGCTCCGCGGTATCGATCTTGAAATCGGTCGGGGAGAGCGGGTGTTTCTCTGTGGAGCTAGCGGCGCCGGTAAAACTACCCTTCTGTATACGCTGGCTGGGCTGGAGCGTCCGGAGCGCGGCCGAGTTCATATCGATGGATGTGATCTCTACTCACTCTCGCAGAGAGAGCAGAGCTTGGTCAGAAACAGCAAAATGGGATATATCTTTCAAAACTATTATCTCCTCCCTGAGCTGACTGCACTCGAGAACGTGATGGTGCCGGGTATGATCCGGTCCAGAAATCATCGGCGCCGAGCTGTCGAGCTTCTGGATGAGGTAGGCCTCGGGGGNCGGATTCATCATTTGCCCGCTGAGCTGAGTGGAGGAGAGCAGCAGCGCGTTGCTATCGCCCGCGCCCTTGTGAATGAACCTACAATGGTGTTTGCGGACGAGCCAACGGGTAATCTGGANTCCCGCAACGGGGGAGAGGTGATGGCTCTTCTCCTGGAATTTTCCAAAAACCTCGGGACTACCCTGGTGGTAGTGACCCATGATCGACTTCTCGCCGAAAAGGGAGATAGGACTCTTGAGATCACGGATGGGCANATGGCCGGGGAAAATCCGGGGTTGGCGAGGNAGGGCGATTAAGGGTATTAATGGCCCCTGCCTCGGAAACCCCCACTTTCAACAAGAAGATTCATGGCGCTCAAAATCTGGTACGACGGAAATTTGGTAGACGAGTCGGAGGCAAGGATTTCGGTTTTTGACCACGGCTTGCTTTACGGNGATGGGGTGTTTGAGGGGATCCGATTTTACAACGGAAAGGTTTTCAGATTAGCCGAGCACGTAGAAAGGCTTTTCGACTCATCCAAAGCTATAATGCTCGAGCTGCCTTGGTCCCGGGATGAGGTAATTGATCATACCCTTAAGACCATTCGGGCAAACCAGTTGGGGGACGGTTATGTTCGGCTGTTGGTAACCCGTGGTGTTGGCAGTCTTGGCCTGAGCCCTGAGAGTTGCGCTCGCCCCTCAATGATTATCATCGCAGCTGATATCCAGTTGTATCCACAGTCGGACTATGAGGTGGGACTCAAAGTNGTTACCTGCGCGACTCGTCGCCCTACTCACAGTTCGCTCAGTCCGCAGGTAAAGTCTTTGAATTACCTCAACAATGTTATGGCCAAGGTAGAGGCGCAGCGGGCGGGTGCGCGTGAGGGTCTGATGTTAAATGAGCAAGGTTACGTAGCTGAATGCACCGGNGATAACGTTTTCATCGTGAAAAAGGGTGTTATCTACACGCCGCCAGTGTCTGATGGCGGCCTGGATGGAATTACCAGGGGCGTGATCTTCGAGTTGGCCGACCAGCTGGGCGTTGTTCTGAAGCAGAAGACGATGACCCGCTTTGACATCATGACGGCTGATGAGTGCTTTCTTACGGGCACCGCAGCTGAGGTGATTCCGGCCGTAGAACTTGATCACCGAGCCATCGGAGACGGGATTCCGGGACCTGTGACCGCAAAATTCATCGAAGCGTATCGAGCTCTCGTTCATAATAGCGGGACCCCGATCGAACCGGCGTAATTCTCGCTTTTTATTTCGAATTTCTGGGNAGCTGGACTAAACTCCNTCCGTATGCAGTGCGATTTCTGCGACAGTAAAGCGACAGTCTTTCTTACTCAGCTAGTTGAGGGAGAAATGAAAAAAATGTGCCTTTGTGAGAAGTGCGCTCAGGAGAAGGGTGTTACAGATCCAGCCGGGTTCGCATTGGGAGACTCATTGATAGGGGAAGGGGTGCCCGTTGGAGAGGGTGTGGTGGCAGGTGGCGCCGATGACGGGGCTACGTGTCCGGTCTGTGGATTTACATTTAAAAAGTTCCAGCAGGTAGGGCGCTTGGGATGCAGCGAATGCTACGAAACCTTCGGGGATGAAATCTCGCGGCGGCTGAAAGGTATGCACAAGGGCACAAGTCACATTGGTCGCGTGCCAGAAGGGCTTGTCGAGGAACACGCCAGGCAGCAGAGGCTTGACCAGCTGAGGAGTCGACTGGATGAGGCCATTGCGGGAGAGAATTATGAGGAGGCGGCAGGTCTCAGGGATGAGATTCAAGAGCTCGAGACTCCTGTAGTGGTAGAGACATGATGCGATTTTCTACTCTCCTGAAGCATCCGGCCGATTGGATGACCGGAGCGTCCTCGGGAACAAGCGTAGTGCTGACCAGCCGAGTAAGGCTGGCCCGTAACCTGCGAAGGGAACCCTTTCCGGGCTGGTCAACGAAGGAAAGGCGTGTGGCTGTCCTAGACAGGGTCAAGCCTGAGGTTGAAGCCCTACCGCAGATGAAGAATGGTTTTTCCCAGGAGTTAGACGCTCTGAGTTCATTGCAGAAGCAGGTCCTCGTGGAACGCCACCTCATCAGCCGTGAACAGGCGGCGCGCGGGGAGGGAAGCGCAGCGATAGTTAACAGGAAGCAGGCCCTCTGCCTGATGATCAACGAAGAAGATCATCTCCGGATGCAGTCCATCCGACCGGGATTAGCTCTCAGAGAGGCCTATGATCTGGTGTCGTCAGTGGATGCGCAATTGGAGACGAATCTTGAGTTCGCTTTTGATCATGACCTTGGCTACCTCAGTGCTTGCCCCACGAACCTCGGCACGGGAATGAGGGCCTCTGCGATGCTTCATCTCCCAGGGCTCGTATTGAGTGACCAGATTGCCCAGGTGCTTCAGGCCGTTGGAAAGCTTCAGCTTGCGGTGCGAGGTTTTTTTGGGGAAGGAACCGAATCACTGGGAAATCTCTTCCAGATATCGAATCAATCCACCCTCGGGGAGAGTGAGGAAACCATTGTCAGGAGGCTTGAGCGAGTCATCCAGCAGGTGACGTCCCACGAGAGAAATGCGCGCCAGAAGTTGGTTGAAGATGACCCAGATATGGTCTTTGACCGAGTGGGGAGAGCCTACGGAACTCTTCGTCATGCTCATGTCATCCCTTCCAAGGAAGCACTGAATCTGCTCTCTTTGCTGCGGCTGGGCGCTGAGTTGGGCTTCTTTCCGCCAGAAACTGGAGGAACCTGTGATTCTCTTCTGATGGAGATCCAGCCTGCGCATCTCCAATTGCATTCTGGAGAAAAATTAACCCCGGAGCAGAGGGATGCGATCCGGGCGGAAATCATCCGGAGCCGGTTGCAATCACTCGATCCTCCTGTTATTATTGCGCAACAAGAGAGTGAGGAATGGCAACCTCCCTCCGACACCATTGCTGATTCATGAATAATTTTACTCCTAGGGCCCAGCAAGTCCTGGCGCTCGCCCGCAAAGAAGCGGACCGCTTTAATCACAATTATGTTGGCACTGAGCATCTCCTGCTCGGCCTGATCAAGCTTGGTCAGGGTGTCGCTGTCAGCGTTCTCGAACGGATGGGTCTCGACTTGGAGTCGGTCAGGATGGAGGTCGAAAAACAGGTGGGAACCGGTCCAGATCAAAAAGTATCTGGAAACATTCCCTACACTCCACGAGTGAANAAGGTGCTAGCTCTGGCAAACAAGGAAGCCAAGGCGCTGAACCACTCGTATGTNGGAACNGAGCATATTCTNCTNGGNTTNCTNCGNGAGGGNGANGGNGTNGCNGCNAGAGTCCTNCAGACNNTGGANGTNGATATCCAGCGGACGCGNAATGAGATNTTGTCNGANATNGANCCGAANTTTTCNCCNGAAGAATCNGATGAGGAATTTGAGGGGTTTGANGACGAGGANGANCCGNTNGANGG
>PBTP01000075.1:14482-16193 GCA_002729275.1 Roseibacillus sp.
GTGANGGNAAGGCAAAAACTCCTGCTCTNCGCGCCTTNGGNCGGGATNTNACCAAGCTNGCTCGTGACGGTGAACTNGANCCCGTNATAGGACGCGAAAGCGANATNGAGAGNGTGATNCAGATTCTGTGTCGGAGGACAAAGAACAACCCAGTGCTCGTCGGCGAAGCCGGGGTTGGGAAAACGGCGATCGTTGAAGGACTTGCGCAGGAAATCGGNATGGGGAANGTGCCCGAAATTCTCCGGGANAAAAGAGTGGTGACGCTTGATCTTGCTCTCATGGTAGCGGGCACAAAATACCGNGGCCAGTTTGAGGAGCGCATNAAGGCCGTCATGGATGAAATCCGGAAGGTGAAGAATGTGATTCTCTTTATTGATGAGTTACACACCATTGTCGGAGCGGGATCAGCGGAGGGCGCGATGGATGCCTCGAATATTATCAAGCCGTCCCTGAGTCGCGGCGANCTTCAGTGCGTTGGTGCTACGACACTCAATGAGTATCGGAAATACATCGAAAAAGATGCTGCGCTCGAGCGCAGGTTCCAGCAGGTCAAGGTGGAAGAGCCTTCGGTAGATGACGCAATAGCAATTCTGCGGGGGCTCAAGGACAAGTATGAGCAGCACCACAAGGTTTCCTACTCACCGGAAGCGATAGAGTCTTCAGTCCGACTGACCTCTAGATATCTCACGGGGCGCTTTTTACCTGACAAGGCAATTGACGTGCTTGACGAATCAGGTGCGCGGGCTCGGATCGGCACTCTGACCAGGCCGCCAGAAATTAAGGGCATGGAGGGAGAGATTGAGAGCATTAACAAGGACAAGGTTGCTGCGATCAACTCTCAGGACTTCGAGAAAGCGGCAGCGCTCAGGGATACGGAGAAGCAGAAGAAGAAAGAGCTCGAGGATCTTATTGGCTCATGGAGGTCTGAAAGTGAGGAGAAAGTTGTCGACGTCGTTGAAGACGATATCATGGCGGTGGTTTCGAAGTGGACTGGGGTCCCGCTCCAGAGGATGGAGGAAAAAGAGACCGAAAAGTTGCTCCAGATGGAGAACAAGTTGAAGGAGCATGTTATCGGTCAGGACACTGCGGTAGTTGCGATTTCAAAGGCGCTTCGTCGCTCAAGAGCAGATCTAAAGGATCCTCGTCGACCTATNGGAAGCTTTCTTTTTCTAGGACCTACTGGAGTCGGCAAAACATATCTCGCCCGCAATTTGGCTGAGTTCATGTTCGGTGACGCGGAAGCCCTGATTCAGATCGATATGTCCGAGTATATGGAGAAGTTTACCTCCAGCAGGTTGATTGGATCTCCACCNGGGTATGTGGGTTACGAGGAGGGGGGGCAACTCTCCGAANCTGTGCGGCGCNGGCCCTATTCGGTCGTNCTTTTTGACGAAATTGAGAAAGCTCATCCAGATGTGATGAATCTNCTTCTNCAGATTCTCGAAGANGGAATGATCACGGACAGCTTCGGAAGGAAANTCGATTTNCGGAATACGATCATCATCATGACGTCCAANGTNGGAGCNCAGACGATCAAGCGCCAGACGTCCCTTGGATTTGGGGCAATGAGTGANGATGATGCGGATTTTGAGGGGATGAAGGAAAAGATCCTGGAAGAGGCTAAAAAGGAATACAAGCCAGAGTTCCTCAATCGACTTGATGATCTTGTGGTGTTCAAGATGCTTGAGAAGGAGAGTCTCTCCTCAATTGT
>PBTP01000076.1 GCA_002729275.1 Roseibacillus sp.
GCCTTGTCTGAAACCGATAAGAGCGCACGCTGAATTGCCATTGGACCGGTGCCTAGCTCTCCATACCGACAACCGCAAGCGCATTATCCCATCTTCTGGTTTCAAGAATCACGGCGAGAGGCCCCTCAGCCCAAATTCCCGCCTGTTGCTGCTCCTAAGGCCTTGCTTCGGCCTCCTCCCTCAAGCCTCTCGTATTAAGCGTCAAACGCCTAAATGACCGGGTAACAATCCTCTCGAGAGGTGGAGGTCCCACCCCTGAAACCCGCACTGACTTCGCCCTCCTCAATTTAGCCACTCCTGCGACAGCAAGACCGTTTATTTTTCACAAAGGACCATCCAATCCCAGGGAGGAGCTCCTTTCAGCCACCCGGGTGGATTCTCTATTTCCTCGGACCATCTGTATTCCACTTTCCTGATTTTTCGGACCCCCAATCCCTGCGCTGACAAGCTCCTGATCAGCTCTTCTCTCATCCAGTATTTCGTTGGTGTTCCCCCAACCCGAACGATTCCATCAGAGAACGAGAGAACCTCTTCTCTCAGCATCCGCTCAGCCTCACGCTCACCGAGCCCACCCGGAGCCCCTGCTCGCTCCCTGATCATCCGGAGCGTGTGATAAACGTGAAATACCGATTCCAATGCTGGGACAACAATAACCGCCACCCCCTTTTTTTTCATCGCCAAGCTTAAGGTCTTCAGTATTCCCGAGCGCTTTTTGGGATCGGGATCAATCAGTGCATTTATGCAACAGACCACCTCTACCGTGAACGGCAACTTCCGACCTTTGCTTAGATCATGGCTCACGAACATTATCTTTCTACTACCACCGCGGCGACGCGCCTGATTCAGCAACTTCTCAGCATAATCAACGGCTATTACCTGATTGAAATGCCTAGCCAGAAGAGGGAGCAGGCTTCCAGGACCACAACCCAGATCAGCCACGCTTTCGGCCTTTTCCCCAAGGCTATTCAATTCCTCGCTCAGGGCGCCTTCAAGATCTTCCCGGGAAATTTCTAACAGGTCATCTTCATAACTGTCAGCAAGTGAGTCCCAATATTGACGATCCACACCTCATCCAAGGGTAAAACAAGCATGAGGACGACCAGGAACTTCAGTTGTTGGGGGATTCGATCCCAAGACAATCCGTTTTCGTACGTGGTCTCACGGCAGGAACATGCTACCTGAAGGCAACCTCCCCTCCACAGTGTTCGAGCTTCTCGCCACCGACTCTTCCACCAAGGCCCGATACGGCCGTCTTACCACTGCTCATGGCACGGTTGAGACCCCCATATTCATGCCCGTTGGCACTCAGGGATCGGTCAAGACCCTTCACCCTGACGAACTTAAGCTTCTGGGCTCGGAAATCATCCTCGGCAACACCTATCACCTCTGGCTCAGACCTGGACAGGAGACGATTCGTGAACTCGGAGGACTTCATCGCTTCACCAGCTGGGATCGTCCTATTCTCACCGACTCGGGGGGGTTCCAAGTCTGGTCCCTCGCTAAGACACGCAAGATCACCGAGGAGGGGGTTCAATTTCAAAACCACCTCGACGGCTCTACCGCCCTGCTCACCCCTGAAAAAAGCATGGAGATTCAAGCCTCCCTCGGTTCTGACATCGCGATGGTCTTTGATGAGTGCCCGCCCTACCCGTGCGAGCGTTCCTATGCTGAGGAATCCACGGCCCTCACCACCCGATGGGCTGAAAGATGCCGGATCTGGCATGCTGATTATTCCCCTGACTTCCTTCCCGACGCCCCCACAAATACGAATGGAGACGAGAATTCTCTTCCTTCCGCGAGGCGACAACTCTGCTTTGGGATTGTCCAGGGCTCTTCCTACGAGGACTTACGAGCCGCCTCTGCGAGAGAATTGGCCATGCTGGATTTCGACGGCTATGCCGTTGGGGGAGTTTCTGTCGGCGAACCAGAGGAGGAAATGTTTCGTGCCGTCGAGCACAGCGAGCCTTTCCTCCCACCGGAGAAGCCCCGTTACGCGATGGGACTCGGCACTCCTCCCCAAATGCTTGAAATGATCGCCCGGGGAGTGGACATGTTCGACTGTGTACACCCAACCCGATCGGCCCGACACGGCCTCGCATTCACAAACGATGGACCCATTCATATAAAGAATGCCCGATTCGAGCGCGACAAGTCACCTCTGACCGAAGATTGCCACCCTCATCTTGCTGACTTTTCCCGCGCTTACCTGCGCCATCTCTTCAAGGCTGGAGAAATGCTGGCTTTACGGTTGCTTTCTTTTCACAATCTTGATTTTTACCTCCGCCTCGTGCGTAATGCACGAAAGGCTATCAGCGAGGGTCAATTTGAGGAATTTCGTTCCTCTTTCTGCGAACGCTACAACCACAAAAGAACATGAACTGTTATTCTACCATCGCCGCTGCTCCGCCTCAGACACCTGGCGGCCAAAGTCAAAATCCTCTCGGAAGCATGTGGGTGATGCTCATCCTGATGTTTGTGATCATGTATTTTCTGATCATCCGGCCTCAGAGCAAACAGCGGAAGGAGCAGGCAGCGAGAGTGGCCTCTCTGTCAAAAGGAGACAAAATCATCTCGATCGGTGGCATGCACGGCACGGTTCATCACATTTCAAAAACCACAGTGACCGTGAAACTCTCCGAGAACGTCTTTGTCCCTTTTGAAAAGGATGCGATCCGGTCCGTGACCAAGGTTGGAAATTCCTCGAAGCAGGATAGCTCTGAGAAACAGGAAGACGCGGGGGAAGAGTCCTAGACTTTGCGCACTCGTCTCTCACTCGATGCCTCAAGCCTCCTCATTGGCCGGATCTCTCGTTGCACTGGGCTGCATCATATTGACGTGCTGTAAGCCTAAGGAGGCACTGAATTACGAGGCCATCCTCTCGCTCCCTCCCGACGATCAGACGACTTCTCCATCGTCTCTTGTCGAAGAACTCACCGCACGCGCCGAATTGCTCGGCCTACCCGCAAGAGTCCGCGTAGCAGAAAGATCTGCCCGTCTTCTCGAAGTCCAGCTCCACGGGACGGATCGAAACGACGCCTTGTCCCGTCTCGACCGCCTGTGCGTGAGTGGCAAAATCAGCATCAGAGCCATCCACGATCGTAGTGCCTACATCACCGATATCGCCTCCAAGGATCCCTCTCAGCTCCCTTCAGACCACCAAATTCTTCTCTATGACGCCCAAGGCAAAGGAGGCGCAAACGGACAAAAATTAGCCGTCTCAAGGGCTGAGATCCTCAATAATTCGCATGTTGAGAGCGCCCTCGCAACCCGGGACGGTGACAATATGGTGCATATATCACTCAATATAAGTGGTTTGCGAAGGATAAGGTCCGCAACTGAAAAAATGCAAAAAGGCCGCTCCCGACTTGCCATCATCTACGATGAACGGATTATCAGCGCCCCGGTGGTCGCTGAAGAATTGTGGACTCCAGTAACACTCGAGGGATTCAACTCCTTCGAACATGCTGAAAGTCTGGCCACCTCACTCAACAAGCCCCTTTCCTCCAACCTCCTGATCGAATCACTCATCCCACTTGCGCCCCAGGCCAAGTAAGCTTAGCGGCCTCTAACCCCACCGCCTTTAACCAATGCAACCTACGATCGTTTTTCTCTCCGGCCTTTTCATTCTGGCTCTCCTTTTCTGGTACCTAGCCAGTGATGATATCAGTCGCAAGCGCAAGGTAGGAACCGTTCTTATCCTCGGCATTATCGTGATGTGCGGATGGTCCCTGTCCCCACGGACGGAAACATCGGATTTCCTCGCAGGCGACATCACTGAGATGGCTGATGGAACCGGCTACCAACTTTCTGTCACAGCAATTCTCGCCAAGGATGCGAAAGGGGAAGAGCTTGAGATGGAGCAGGACACTCTCGAGAGAAGAGTTCGAAGCCTGGAGGCAAAAATAGGCGGTCAGGAAGATGGTGTCACCTACTCCTCTTCCTTGCCAAACCTTATCACGATCACCATGCCGGGGTTCTCCAAGGAGGATGCCGAGAAGATCGCTTCCCAGGTCGAACAGTCAGACCCAGTAGCCTCTCTGAAACCCGGTATCGACCTTGCAGGCGGAGCTTCATTCACCCTTCAGGTCCAGCCTAAGGTCCTTGAGGACTCGGAAGAAGCCAGCGATGAGGATGCAGACGCCTTCCGCGTCAGCGCGGATTCCATTCAGCAGGCGATCAAAACACTCCGGGGACGACTGAACCCGGACGGCACCAAGGACATGCTCATCCAGCCTCAGGGGCAGGACATGATCATCATCGAGATGCCCGGTGTCTCGGAAGAAGAGGCTGCATGGGTACGCGAAATTATCCAGAAGCAGTCGGTCCTCGAACTGCGTGCTGTGCACAAGGATAATGACAGCCTAGCACCTCGAGTTGCTGCCAAGGAAACTCTTGCACCTGGATACAAGCTCTTTACCCGCAACTACACGGATGACCGGGGAGAGCCTCGAAGCGAAGAGCTGCTGCTGGAGAACCGTAACAAAATCGAGGGTAAACATGTCAAGAGAGCTTCTCCCGATCTCGCCACGTCCGGAGTCGTGCAGGTCACTCTTACCGGTGCTGGTGGAAAACTGATGCGGAATCTCACCGCTCCCATGCGAAAGGGTGTGGACCGGCTTGCTGTGGTTCTTGATGGAGAAGTGGACAGCGCTCCCGTGGTGCAGGCCGTCCTCGACAAGAATTTCATCATTCAAGGTGTCGGGGACGCAGAGGAATGCCGCAACCTTTCCGCAACCTTGATGAATCCTCTCGAGAATCCGCTCAAGATTCTGAAGGAGTCCACCGTCACCGCGCGTCTTGGCGCCGCCACTGTCAGCCAGGGCATCCTGGCCGGCATCGCAGGCATCTCCCTCACAATTCTCTTCCTTGGGATTTACTACCGGTTCGCGGGGATCATAGCCTTTATCGGACTCACCGTAAACGTCCTCATTCTCTTTGGTGCCATGGCGATGTTTGAATTCACCTTCACCCTGCCCGGCATCGCGGGCATCATTCTCACCATCGGTGTCGCGGTAGACGCTAACGTGCTCATCTACGAGCGTCTCCGTGAAGAGCGCGCTGCAGGAAAATCGCTCTTTGCGGCAATCCAAGCTGCCTACGAGAAGGCATTCACTGCGATTTTTGATGCTAATATCACTACCTTGATTACCGCTATCATTCTCTTCTGGCGGGCCTCAGGGACCGTCAAGGGGTTCGCAATCACCCTCACAATTGGAATTCTGGCCTCCATGTTTGCGGCCCTCGTCGTCACTCGGGTCGCCTTCTGGTGGACCTCGCGAAACTCCGACAAGAGCTCTCGTGATGACAGTCGCAAGTTAAAGTTCATGAGTAGCCTGGTCCCGCGTCAGACCCTGAACTTCATGGGAATGCGAAAAGCAGCCTTTATCATCTCTCTTACCTTCCTTGCAGGCAGCGTGATCATGGTCGGGGCGAAACGTGGAAACGCTCTCGGCATCGATTTTGCCGGTGGCGCACTGATCCAGTTTCAGACCCAGCAGGAGATCGTGCCGGAGGCCGATGCCACTGCCGCACTGGCCGGTCTCGACCTCAACAAGGATCCCATCATTCAGAACGAAACCCTCCCCGCTCCGGACAAATCGCAGATTCTCTCCATTCGCTGTGCCGACGAGGATGCCGAGATGATTGCCAATACCCTTCGTGAAAATATTCCTCTGCTCGGACTGAAGGCGGAAGCAGCCGAGGAAGGCTCTGCAGCTGCTGAGGCGGTATGGAAATACGATTCCTCCCGTGATACGGTGGAAGCCAGCCTTGGAGCGGACTTTCTCACGAATTCGCTGATTGCCCTCGGCCTTGGCCTCATCGCCATTCTCGCTTACATCACGATCAGATTTGAATTCTCCTTCGCGATGGGTGCTTTCGCCGCACTGTTCCATGATATCCTGATCTGTATCGGAATTGTGATCCTTATGGGCCAGGAACTCACCCTGATTCACGTGGGAGCGTTCCTAACCATTGCCGGATACTCCATCAACGACACCATTGTCGTCTTCGACAGAATTCGGGAATCGCTCAGGATGAAACGAGGTGAAGTAGAGGAGGTAATGAATATTGCTATCAACGCCACCCTTTCCCGCACAATCCTGACCTCGGCTACCACCTTCATGACCGTGCTGGTACTCTTCATCTTCGGCGGTCCAGCCCTCAAGACCTTTTCACTCGCCATCATGGTGGGGGTAGTCGTTGGAACGTATTCCTCGATTTTCGTGGCATCGCCAATCGTCCTGATCTGGAGCCGTAAGCGGGGCGTCAACCTTCGCCGGGAACTACTGGATGCCAACCTTGAGGCTCAGGTGAACCCGGCACGGGGATAAGTTCTTCCCGGGGGTTCGCATCCTTTGGCAAACTATGCTCAATCGAAGGCTGCGGCCCTGAAACCGTCCCAAAACTCTGGAATTTCTCTCCGGCCTTTGCTAGCGTCAGGAAGCCCTGATGATGCATCGCCGCCCCTTCCTTTTCCTCTCAGTATTGCTTCTTCTGGCTTGCCCACCAGCCTTCACTCAAGAAAGGCCTTCCTCACCAGAACGCGGAGAGGCGTTGCATACGGACGAGCAGCAGCCTCCCAAGGATGACGGAACCAGAGTCTCCGTTCTCGGCTACCATGAGTTCTCCTCCTCCCTCGCGCCATCCCAGATGCGTATCAGGACTGCCACCTTCAGAAAGCAGATGGAAGCCCTGAAATCCCTCCGGCTACCCGTTATCTCGCTGAATGATTTTCTGGAGTGGAAGAACGGGACAAAATTTATCCCGCCTCGCGCGGTGATGATCACAATCGATGACGGATGGAAATCGGTCTACACGGAAGCTTTTCCGATCCTGAAGGAATACAAGTTTCCCTTCACTGTTTATCTCTACAAAAACTATGTCGATGGAGGTGGGCGCGCCCTGACAACCAAGATGATCAGGGAAATGCGGCAACACGGATGCACTATTGGCAGCCACTCTGTCTCCCACCCCTTCCCCGGAACGGTCAAGCACCATGCCAGGAAAGGAGAGGCCGCTTATCTCAAGTTTCTCAGGCGGGAATTTGGAGACTCCAAACAATTTCTTGAAGAAAGGTTCGGCCAACAAGTCACCACCTATGCATATCCGGGAGGATACTTTACCGAAGCGATGTATCCGATCGCAGCGGAATTTGATTACGACTATCTCTTCACTGTCTTACCCGGAAAGATTCGTAGAGGATCGGATAACCAGTGCCTCCCTCGCTATATCATTCTGGGGAATTCTGATCTTCACTTTGAACAAGCCACTACCTTTAAAGCCCTCCGCGGCGCGGAAGCGCTGACCGGAGCAGTCGTTCAGACGACTCCTCACCCAGTCCAACCTGCCCCTGGAGGCAGAATCGAATCACGGCTACCCTTGATCACCGCCGATCTGTCTGGGGTCGAGAACCTTAACCCTGCATCGATCGTCATGAGGGTCTCCGGATTCGGCAAAGTTGATCATGAATACGATTCCGCTTCTGGTGAGGTGAGGTGGAAGGTCGATCGTCGACTCCGGCATCGGGTTTGTGAGGTCAACGTCCAGTGGCAGATTGAAGGCCGCAAAAAGAATGAATCTCCCATGCGGTGGAGCTTCGTGGTAGAGCGGGAGGCCGCCTATCAGGTGGGAGCTGGAGAATGAATCGATCCCATCTTAATTATTGAGTTATTCATCCGCAGGGGACACAACCCCCGGGACACTGTTCGATCCCTATTAATCAACCTCGCAGGTAAACATCATGTTCTCCTCACTTTCTGACACCTTAGACAAGACCTTCCGGAACCTCAGGGGCGTGGGACGTATTTCCGAAAAGAATATTTCAGATGCTCTTCGTGAAATTCGCCTCGCACTACTGGAGGCTGATGTTGAATACAAGGTGGCTCAGACCTTTATCGAGGGGGTAAAGAAGAAAGCCGTTGGTGAAGATGTCCTCAAGTCCATCAAGCCGGGGGAGCAGATCATTAAAATATTTCATGACGAACTCACTACTCTTCTTGGTGGTGATCAGTCTCCCCTGAACCTGAATCCCCCGGCTCGCATCCTCCTCTGTGGCCTGAATGGTGCCGGCAAGACAACCACTGCAGGAAAACTTGCCCTGCGTTTAAAAAAGGAGGGCCGACGACCACTACTGGTTGCCTGTGACCTTTATCGCCCCGCAGCTATCGATCAATTGGCGACTATCGCAGAGCAGATAGAGATACCCTGCTACACCCCGGAATCTGGAGAAAAAGACGTCATTAAAGTCGCAAAGGCTGCGTTAAAATGGGCTGAGAAGCAATCGGGCTCCTGCATCATTTTTGACACCGCAGGCCGTCAGGAAGTTGATGACAACCTCGTAAAAGAGCTTAAGAAGCTCCACTCCCTTCTCAAGCCCGGTGAAACCCTCCTCGTCGCGGATGCCGCCACCGGCCAGCAGGCGGTGAAGGTCGCGCAAACTTTTGACGAGACTGTTGGTCTCAGCGGGATTGTGCTGACCAAACTTGATGGTGATGCGCGAGGTGGCGCGGCTCTCTCCATGAGAGCAATCACAGGGCGCCCCATCAAGTATGTGGGAGAGGGTGAAAAGCTTGAGCAGCTCAACGAATTCCATCCAGAGCGCATGGCAGGGCGCGTCCTCGACATGGGAGATACCATCACGATGGTTGAGCAGGTTGCCGAACACCTTGATGAAGAAAAAGCAGCCAAGGCCGCACGCCGTCTCGAGAAGGGGAGATTTGACTTCAACGATTTTCTTGAGCAGATGAAAATGCTCCAGAACCTTGGTCCCCTTGAGGGCATCATGGGAATGCTTCCGGGATTCAACAAGATCAAGAAACAACTTCCATCAGGAGCACTCGATCCAAGTCGGATCAAGCATATGGAAGCGATAGTTCTCTCGATGACTCCCAGAGAGCGTAGCCGCCCCGAGATCATCAAGGGAACTCGCCGTAAGCGTATTGCGGGAGGGTCCGGTCGCAGCCTTCTCGAAGTCAATCAACTCCTCAAGCAATTCGGCATGATGCGCAAGATGATGAAATCAAAGGGCAAAATGAAGAACATGATGAAGCAGCTTGGAGCCCTCGGAGGAGGCGGGCCGGGGGATCTTGACTCCATGAAGGATCTCATGGGAGGCATGGGCGGAAAAGGCGGCCCAAAACTACCATTCTGACCAGCCTCTCACTCCTAACGGGTATACCCTAGCGCGGATCGCCGCCTACTCCTCGGCGTCGAGGCGCTGGGCCGCACGCGAGGCCGCCCCTTTTGCTCTTCCCTTGCTGGTATCTGCCGCTGTGAGGCGCATTCCTACCGGCTTGGAGACCCCGAATTCCTCCATCGTCACCCCATACATCACATCGGCACGGCTCATGGTGCGCTTATTATGGGTCACGATGATGAACTGGCTCTGGTCCACAAAGCGATCCAGCACTTTGAGGAAGCGTCCAATGTTGGACTCATCCAGAGGCGCATCCAATTCGTCGAGAACGCAGAAGGGACTCGGCTTCACCATATAGATGGAAAAAAGAAGCGCGACGGCGGTCATCGACCGCTCTCCGCCCGAGAGAAGGGTAATGGACTGCAACTTCTTGCCCGGCGGCTTAGCTATCACCTCAATCCCACATTCAAGGGGGTCACCCTCGTCGAGGAGAATCAGATCTGCCTTGGCACTCGAACCGAATAACTCCTTGAACATTTCACGGAAATTGGTCTGCACCTTTTTGAAGGTCTCCGCAAAAAGAACAGTCGTTTCGGTATTAATCTTCTCAATCACATTGAGGAGCTCCTCCTTGGAGACAACGAGATCATCATGCTGACCCTTTACAAAATAATGACGCTCTTCCAGCTCTTCGAATTCATCAATCGAATCAATATTGACCGGACCCATGCCATCTAATCTTCCTCTAAGCTCCTCAACAGCCAGCTCGATGAACTTCCAGTCTGGACCATCCTCCAAGTCGACGTTCTCCAATTCTTCCTCGACTCGTTCCGCAATCGTTCCTTCCTCCCCATCCCCTGCTTCATGGTCCTCGCCGAGGCCTGGCTGCTCCTCATCCGAGTCATCCTCATCTGTAGACGCATCGTCCTCCTCGTTGACAGGCCCTTTAGCCGCCAGCGTAGCCCGACGCTTCTCCAAGGACCGCATTGCCTTTCTCTGCTCCATCATACAGGCAAGAAGAGCATGCGAATCCGTTTCAAAGGACTGGAGGTCGACCTGATAGCGCTCCATAATGCTCTCAAGAAGCTTCTCAAGTCGCATGTCGATCTTAGCGAGAGAGACCTCCTCCCTGCCCCGCTGCTCGCTCGTCTGGGCTACCTTGCGGCGCAGGTCAGAAAGAGCTGCCTCGGCCGTATTAATGGCCTGCTGGATCTCTTTTCGACGGGCGCCTACATCGTTGATTTCTGATTGAACCTTATCTTCTTGTCTGCCTCGTTCGGCTATTTCCTCTCGGAGCCCCTCATCTTCCTGCCCGGCAGATTTGATCCTCCTCTCGAACTCTTCTATCTCGGAAAGTCGGCGGGTATTGAGCTCCTTAAGCTCCCCGATTCTCGTCTGAATTGGGACCTGCTGTTGCTCCGCAGCCTCACGGGTCCGTCGTTCCACCGCCAAGGCCGTCTGCAATTTACCCTGCTCCTCACGCTCCTCCGACTCTCTTCTTCCAAGCTCTTCCATTTCCATACTGAGCCGATTGATCTCGCTTTCCACCATTTCAAGCTTCCCCCGGGCTTCCCCAAGCTCACTCTGCAAACCGGTTCTTAATCCGGCTTCACTCTCTTCACGGCCTTGGATCTCATTACGCTCACGATGAACATTTCCTAATTTGCCCTCAAACGATGTTACCTCCTGCCCTGCCAAGGACGCCCGCCCGCGCAATGTAGAAAGCTCAACCTGTTGCCTCTGAAGACGATCTTTCCCCTGCTCTGCAGACGCAAAAAGCTCATTAACCCGGTGTGTATTACCATCAAGCTTGTCCGTCTCCTCGTGGAGAACCAATGCCAGGTGCTTCACCTCTTCTTCAAGTTCCTTCACCTCTTTACGCCGCTCAAGAATCGACTTACCGGCATCCCCACCTGCTCGACCTCCCCGAAAAACACCCTCTGAACTTACAATCTCTCCTGCAAGAGTGACGCAGGACCATGTGGGATTCTGGGAGCGGAGGAGATGGGCGGTTGGGCGATCTTTGACGACCAAGACATCTTCCACGAGACAGGCTACAACTGAGCCCACTTCCTGTTCCGCATTCACACAATCTGCTACCCAGCACTCAGCTCCTTCCGGAACCGTCATCAGCTGCCTGTCGTGTTGGGGAGCAACCCATTCCGGAGCAATTAGGGAAACCTCGCCCTGCCCGGTTTGCGCAAGCTGATCGAGGATAGCGTCTGCAAGGTCCGCGTCCCGGACAAGGATTGCTTCTAGATTGGCCCCCAACGCTCCTTCCACCGCTCGCTCAAAACCATTCCGCACCTGCAATTTACTTCCTAACACCCCCCGCAATCCGGGCTGGATCAGAGTGGGATCATTCAGACCTGCCAGCACTCGCTGAGTTCCCTCGTTCAGCCCTTCACCGCGCGCCAGAAGCTGCTGGAGCAGCTCTAGCCGGGATCGGCGAGCTGTAAGGTCACGATCCAACTCCCCACGGCGCTCCCGGCACGCCTCAAGGTCACCCCTGGCGTGCTGGTAAGACCTCTCGGCAGCTAGTTTCTGCTCCTCGATCTGCCTGGTTCTGTCCTCTTCCTCGGTGATTTTCTTCGTCAGGTCCCTTTCCGTGGACTGTAATTCTACCATTTCAACTTGTAGAACTTCCTCTTCCTCGGTGAGGCGCAGGAGACGCTCGCGATTAGAGGCCGAGGTCATCTCGGCGCTCTCGATTTTCGCCTCGGCAGAGGCTAGAACGGTCTCGAGTCTCTTCGCTTCTTCGCGGGCCTCATGTAGCCGGCTCGCGCTGGATTCACGCTGGTCCTTCAGCTCTCCAACCAAGCTGACCTTCTGAACAAGGGCTCCAGTGCGCTCTTCAATTCTTTCATGCAGGACATGTAATTCATCCCTTGAAACATTGAAGTCGAGCTCCTGCTGGGCCAGCTTTTCACCTCCAGCTTCCAGGTCACCCCGATTGGTCTCGATGCGCTCCTGCAGCTCCCTGCAGCGCTCTTCGTTAAAGAGAATTCTACTTTCTGCAGCTTTGGCCGCATTCTGGTGATTTGAGAGCCGTTGACGCAGCTCAGAAAGCTCCCCCTCCAGGTTAGTGGCATTATCCCTCGCCCCTACAACCTCCATTTCGACTTCAGGAAGACTCTCCTCCAGATCTTCCCTCTGCTTTTCGAGCGATTTCAAGGAAGTCATCAACTCTTCCCTGGCAGCAGATTCCTCGCTAAATCGTTTCTGGCTCAGGTGAGTATCCAGAATCCTCACATCATTGGCGAGGCCCTGATAACGCCGCGCCTTAGCAACCTGCCGCTTCAGGGAGTTGATACGTCTTGCCTGCTCCTCAAGAACATCATGGACTCTGAGAAGATTCGCTTCCGTGTACTCCAGTTTACGAAGCGCCTCCTTCTTCTCCTTCTTAAATTTGGTAATCCCAGCAGCCTCCTCGAATACCTGGCGTCGATCCTCTGGTTTCGCACTTAGGAGCATATCGATCTTTCCCTGCTCCATGATCGAATAAGCCGAGCGACCGATGCCGGTATCCATGAACAACTCATGGATATCACGAAGGCGACACAACCTGTCGTTTATCCGGTATTCGGATTTCCCATCCCGAAATACCCGCCGCGTGATGGCGACCTCATGATATTCGGTTTTGAGAGAGCCCTCGCATTCCGTAAGATTCAGCGTTACTTCCGCCATAGGCAGCGCTTTCCGCTTGTCGGTTCCGTTAAAAATCACATCTGCCATCTCGCCACCACGCAGAGCCTTGGCAGAAGTCTCCCCGAGGACCCAGCGGATGGCATCAACCACATTGGATTTTCCGCAGCCGTTTGGCCCCACAATCCCAGTAATTCCTTCGTGAAACTCAAAGGTAGTGCGCTCTGCGAATGACTTAAACCCTTGGAGAATTAGAGATTTTAGATGCATTTTGGTTATTCCGGCGTGCGCGTAAAAACTAAAGGAAGGCCCCAAGCCCGGCAAGAAAAGAAGGGTATTTATACAAGATATAGTATATTTTGATTAAAAGCATACGACATCTCGAATTTTGGGGTCGTTGCGAATTGGGCTCCAAGAGTAGGGGGTGTTTCCTGGAGGCGGGCCTAAGGTCTTCTCCCAGCCAGCGTTTTTTACCTGATTCGGATCCAACCCGTGACGATTGACCTCACTTCTCTCCCCCTTTAGAAACCGGTCTGATGCCTTCATTTCTATCCGAACTATTCTCTCTGGACGGCAAGATCGCCGTTGTGATTGGCGGTACTGGTGAACTTTGTGGCGCGATGGCCGAGGGCCTCTCCCAAGCCGGAGCTGAAGTCGTCCTGGTCGGACGGAGCGAGCAAAAGGCAGCTACCCGCATCGAGGCCATTACCTCTAAGGGTGGAAAAGCACACTTCGTGGCAGCCGATGTCAGTAGCCGGGCTGGACTCGACAGCCTTCGTGACGAGGTCCTCACCCAGCATGGGAAAACCGATATCCTCGTTAACGGTGCGGGAATCAACTCTCCAACACCAGTCCTGGATATTACCGAGGACGAGTTTGCCAATATCATTGATATCAATCTCGCGGGGGTTCTCCGAGGATGCCAGAGCTTTGGAAGTTACTTTCTCGAGCAGAATATCAAGGGGTCGATTATCAACCTTGGGTCCATTTCAGGCCTCAATCCTCTCTCGCGTGTTTTCACCTACTCCGCATCAAAGGGAGCTGTTCATAATCTGAGCCGCAATCTCGCCCGCGAGTGGGCACCTCACGGAATCAGGGTCAACACTCTGGTCCCGGGATTTTTTCCAGCGGAACAAAACCGTAAGGTACTGACCCCTGACCGAGTAGCTCAGATCATGGACCACACCCCGATGGACCGGTTTGGCGAGGCTCAAGAGCTCGTGGGTGCCACCCTCCTACTCGCCTCGAATCAGGCCGGCGGATTTATCACCGGCACTGAAATGGTCGTGGATGGCGGCTTCAATGCTGTTAGTATTTAAACTTCATTCCTGCGCAAAGGTGGGCAAAGAGCCGTCCCTGACACCGGGCAGCGACTCTTCGGCCCANCGTTACCCGGAAGAGCCTGNTCTTGGCCTATTGGAATCAGGNATATGCCCCCCCTCACNAACCCCGTATGAGNTGGCCTCGCCTGTTTGAAACCTTGGAAAGCAGATTCTAACTNTACCGCGCCTTGCCCTTGGCCCTCCCGCCGTGTATTGACCCGGCTACCTTAGACCCTTTAGCTCTCACAGCTCTCCCACCCCATGATCAAGTGGATCCTCCAGAAAATCGTCGGATCGAAGCACCAGCGCGAACTAAAGCGGATGCGCCCGATGGTTGCTCGAATAAACCGAATCGAGGAATCCCTGCAAAGCGAGTCCAGAGAGGCGGTCCTCAGCAAGGTTGAAGGATGGCAGGAACATTTGCGCCGGTATCTTCCCCTCGAGACTGCGACCAAGCGTGAAATCGAAAAATTAGATCGGGATAAGCTCTCAGAAATGGCCACTTCCGTAGGAGAGCGCATGCGTGCTCTCCGGGAAGAGTTNCCAAATCTTCCAGACCGCGTAACACCTGACCCTGAATCCATAGAGAATGCGAAGGAGTCGTTCCGTGGCATTGAGGATCGGTTTCCAGAATTACGACAGAAATATCTCGAGGAAATTCTTCCGGATGCTTTTGCGGTTGTCAAAAACGCGGCACGTCGGCTTGTCGGTCAGACTATTGATGTCTGCGACCAGCCTCTCGGTTGGGACATGGTACATTTCGACGTTCAGCTTTTCGGAGGAATCGCCCTCCATCGAAAGATGATCGCAGAGATGCAAACCGGGGAAGGAAAGACCCTGGTTGCAACCCTCCCCGTATTCTTGAACGCACTTACCGGACTGGGAGTTCATGTGGTAACCGTAAANGATTACCTNGCCCGCAGGGACTCTGAGTGGATGGGTGCGCTGTTCAAATACNTGGGGCTCACCGTCGGCTGTATTCAGAATCAGCAGGCTCCTCCAATTCGAAGGGAGCAATACTGCTGTGACATTACCTACGGGACCAACTCAGAATTCGGTTTCGACTACCTTCGTGACAACGGAATGGCATCCTCCCGTGACGAACAGGTCCAGCGTTCTCACTACTTTGCCATCATTGACGAGGTCGACTCGATCCTTATCGATGAGGCCCGCACCCCTCTCATTATCTCGGGTCCCTCGGTAATGAACTCCTCGACCGAGCAGTATGTTCGGCACAAAGGACTGGTTGAGCAGCTCGTAAAGAAACAGACCCTGCTCTGTAACGAACTGGCTGCCGAAGCCAAGAAGCATCTTGACGAGGGCAATGAGGAGGAGGCCGGACGATGCCTTTTCAAGATCAAGCTCGGACAACCAAGGAATCGCCAGCTTATGCGATCGATGGAGGACCCGGACCTGCGCCGTCTGGTCCAGAAAAGTGAGCTCTCACTCTATCAGGACACCCAGAAAAAAGAGCTTTTTGCGATCAAGGAGGAGCTCTTCTTTACCATCGACGAAAAAGGGCATGACGCCGACTTGATGGAGATGGGGCGCGAGTTCCTCTCTCCCGGCGACTCCGAAGCCTTTGTCCTTCCTGATCTAGTAGAAGCTTTCGCCGAGATCGATGCCAATCCGGATCTTGATGAGAAGTCGGCATTGGAGGCCAAGGAACAAGTCGAAGCCCATCTGGACCGCCGGGGTGAAAAAATGCACTCCATCTCCCAGTTACTGAAGGCCTACTGCCTCTTTGAGCGGGACGTCGAGTATGTCGTCCAGGAAAACAAGGTGATTATCGTCGACGAGAACACCGGCCGTGAAATGCCTGGCCGCAGGTGGTCCGACGGCTTGCATCAGGCGGTCGAAGCCAAGGAGGGAGTTGAAATTGAGCGTGAGACGCAAACTTACGCTACTATCACTATCCAGAATTACTTTCGCCTCTACGAAAAACTGGCGGGAATGACGGGAACCGCCGAGACGGAAGCTGCAGAATTCTCCGATATTTACAGCCTGGATGTCCTTCCCATCCCACCGAATGAGCCAAACCAGCGGGAAGATCGNAACGATCAGGTCTTCAAGACGAGAAGAGAGAAATACAANGCTGTAATTACCGCCATTCAGGAGTCTCACCAGAAGGGTCAACCAGTTCTCGTGGGAACCGCCTCGGTGGACGCATCCGAGACTCTCTCCCGGATGCTCAAGCGGGCCAAGATCCCCCACTCCGTCCTTAATGCGAAATACCATCGTCAGGAGGCAGAAATCGTCACCAGTGCCGGGCAGAGGGGGTCCGTTACCGTTTCTACAAATATGGCCGGGCGAGGCACAGATATTAAGCTCTCGGAGGGAGTCTCAGAGCTCGGCGGCCTCATGGTGGTCGGGACGGAGCGCCACGAATCCAGACGAATTGACCGCCAGCTACGCGGACGATGTGCCCGACAGGGGGACCCGGGGGCATCCCAGTTCTTCATCTCCTTTGAAGATGACCTGATGCGTAACTTTGCCGCAGCCGATCGGATGACCAGTATGATGGAGCGTTTCGGCATGGAGGACGGCGAAGCACTCGAACATCGCTGGCTCAATAGGTCCGTTGAAACTGCTCAGAGAAGAGTGGAGCAACTCCACTATCGCCGCCGGAAATACGTCCTCGATTTCGATGACGTCATGAACAGCCAGCGTGCCGCCGTCTACGGTTATCGCAACGAGTCACTTACGTCTGAAGATCCCCGGGAGATGATCTATGAGATTATCGACAAGGTAATACCCTCGAAGATCGAAGAGCTCCTCGAAGAAGCGGAGGGTGAAAGTCCCGACCACAGCGAATTAATCACCTGGGCCAATACAACATTCCCGATCCATTGGGAGGAATCCCCTGAAAGCCTTGCGAGGATGGGAGCCGAAGAGATCAGCTCTACCATCATCAGCAAGGTTAAGGCTGCGTATGAGCTCAAGGTCCAAGTCGAAGACCCCGCCCTTCTCGATCAGCTGGAAAGACATATCGTCATGGTGTCCATCGACAAGCTCTGGCAAGAGCACCTCTACAATATGGACGCCCTCCGCGAGGGTGTCGGCTTGAGAGCCCAGGGACAGAAGGATCCGCTCGTTGAGTATAAAAACGAGGCCTATAATCTCTTTGTTACTCTCTGGGACCGAATCGAGGGAGAGGTCCTTAACAATCTTTTCCGCAGCACTACCAACCTCGAGAAGTTCGAGCAGTTTCTCCATAACCTTCCTCTCGAGCTGAATGACCGGGACTCCGAAAATGCCGGGGGGATTCCCAGCCCCGGAGGTGGTCAGACTCCCGGTGGCGCACAAGGTGATGGAGGGCAGCTAAAACTGAATATCCCAAAACGCCGACCAAGCATAAAGGTAGGCCGTAACGAACCCTGCCCCTGTGGATCGGGCAAAAAATACAAGGCGTGCTGCGGCCGGCAAGGATAGCTTGGCGCTAGGGAGACAAAACCCCAAGGATTTGCCGTAACGGGGCTATTTCACGAGTAAATCTCGGCTTGACGCTCAGGTGTGGCGCCCCTAGGCTCCGCGCCCCCAGTCACTGGGAAAACTCTGTAATACTCCATGGCGAACAGTCACGACCGCGGCATTGATGTGAAAAAGGGAGAATCCGTAGACCGGGCTCTCAAGCGGTTGAAGACTAAACTCGACACCGAAGGGATCATCGAGGAGATGCGTCGTCGGAGAGCTTTTGAGACTCCCACCCAGAGGAAAGTCAGGAAAGCTCGCAGTGCAATTAAGCGCAACCGCGTGAGATGGCGCTATATCTCTGAGTCAGCGGAGAGGAAAATAGAGGAGCGCAAAGCGGCCGCGGCTGCGGCTAAGGCCACTCAGGAAGGTCCTGCGTAAAAGGGTTCTTCGCCAAAACGCCCCAGGTCATCCCCGGGCGCTCATTGAATGTTGAGTAGCAATTGCCCCAGGCAACTACCCCTCGAAGGCTTTCACAATGAGGGTTGCGTTGTGACCTCCAAAACCGAAGCCATTGCTCGCTGCAACTCGCACTTTCGCCTCACGTGCTTCGTTTGGAACGAAGTCCAGGTCGCACTCAGGATCCTGATTCTCCAGATTAATGGTAGGGGGAATAACACCCTCTCTAACNGCCATGATACAGGCAGCAAGTTCAACCGCTCCTGCAGCCCCCAGTAGATGGCCGGTCATTGATTTCGTTGAGCTTACTGCCAGGCCACTGGTCGCGTGATCGCCACATGCCACCTTGATGGCTCTTGTCTCTGCGATATCGCCAAGAGGTGTAGAAGTGCCGTGGGCATTCAGGTAATCGATCTCATCGGGATTAACCCGCGCATGCTTCATGGCCATCTGCATCGCGCGAGCGGGACCCGTTCCGTCCGGCGAAGGCGCACTCAGATGATGAGCGTCTGCACTCACTCCATAACCGGCAAGCTCTGCGTAGATCTTCGCACCACGTTGTTTGGCATGCTCCAACTCCTCGAGCATCACAACTCCTGCACCCTCTCCCATCACGAAACCGTCCCGATCAACGTCAAACGGTCGTGACGCTCTTTCTGGCTCATCATTGCGGCAGCTAAGCGCTCGCATATTACTGAAGCCAGCCANCCCCATATCACGAATAGAGGCTTCTGCCCCTCCTGCCAGAATGGCCTCAGCATCCCCAAACTTGATAATACGCCAAGCCTCGCCAACAGAATTGTTAGCAGTAGCGCAGGCTGTCACAATTGCCATATTCGGACCGCCAAAACCATACTCCATTGAGATCATCCCGGTCGCAATATTTGCGATCATCATCGGAATCACAAAGGGACTGACCCTTGGTGCTCCTTTCTCCATGTATACCGTATGCTGCTCAACGAGAGTATGAAGGCCTCCAATACCACTTCCCACCATCACTCCGATCCGGGTCTTGTCCACCGACTCAGGATCCATCCCGCTATCATCCATCGCCATTCGGGCAGCTGGAAGCGCAAACTGAGTGTAACGGTCTGACCTCCTGGCATCCTTGGAGTTTGTATAAAAGGGCTTGGGATCAAAATCTCTTACCTCCCCGGCAATCTGGCAAGGGAACTCAGAGGCATCACAACTTTCGATCCGGGTAATACCCGAACGCCCCTCCTTGAGACTTTTCCATGTCGCATCGAGATCATGCCCAAGCGGACTGATCGCACCGATGCCGGTTACTACAACTCTGCGTTCAGACATAAGAATATCTTTGCCCTAATAAGGCTTTCCATGCCTAAACGCCTGATGGCGGTTGCGCAAGCCTCATCCCAACCGCCGGTCGGGGCCAGTAAGGTTCGAGCTCGCACAATCCGGACATTTCTGCAGCTCGCCCCCTCCTGCGCCGCTCCGGAGGTAGGACCGCCCACATACCCTGCAATTAAAAGTGTTTCTCTTCAGCTCTCTTTCACATCGCCTTTCATGAATTTTTCCTGCAAGAAGCAGGCCCCCCGCCGACACCATGGAGGCGGTCAGGATTAGTGAAAAGAGCTGTGAAATGCCTATCTCAAACATCTTAAAAATTAGCGCACTTCTTCCCGGACACCTTCCACTCGAATTCTCATCCGGCCCCAGGAAAGCTTTTCCTGCTCAGGCTTGAGACGCTGCAGGCGAAGCCAACGCCCAAGCAACCCATCCAGATTCTGCTCGTCGGGATCCAGAACCTGACACGTTTGAATTCGACCCTCAGCATCTACGCTAACCAAAAAGCTTCGATCCAATCCAAGAAGATCCCGAATACGCACATTCCCCTCTCCCTCCAACCTGTTCAGAA
>PBTP01000077.1 GCA_002729275.1 Roseibacillus sp.
AGGTTCGGCTACCGGAGGTTCGGCTACCGGAGGTTCGGCTACCGGAGGTTCGGCTACCGGAGGTTCGGCTACCGGAGGTTCAGCCACCGGGGAGGGGGTGTCTGGCACGATTTCCGCTTGGAGGATCTCGCCTTTAGAGATGGTAGAATTCTCTCTTGGCGGGAGAATATAGACCGGCGTTTCCAAGCCGGCGTTGAGAGTGGAGGCCTTCTTATTGGTGCCGGGGTTCTCCGCAGAGCTCGTCTGAGGCGAGTGGGCGGGGCTGGTTTTCCGGAATCGGGAAACTAGAACTGCCGTAGTCCGCGTAAATTTCTGGCATGCGCGCGCGAATTTCCCGGCAAGCGTGGGCTTGGTGCTGGGTTCGGGCGGCAAATCGCTCGGCATCTGGTTCGTCGCGGCAGGTAGTTGGCCTCTCAGTTGGCGTCCGATACTTTCATGGACTCAATGAGGTCCTTGGCGGCCGTTGCAGCTTGTTCCTTGGCGAAGCGGGACAGAACCTCCTCAAAGCGCTCCTTCGCCTGTTGCGGTTTTTCTTGTGCGAGAAGGATCTTGCCAATTTCTACCACGGCCTGCGCTTGCCACTGGGGATACTGCGGATAACTGATCTCGACTTTGACGAATTCGATCACGGCTTGATCACTCTTCTTCAGGGTGACTTGGCAGGATCCCGTCTGGAACCTGCTCCGCACTGTCCAGAGGTCTGTTTTAGGCTCTTCCAGAATCTTGGCATACTCCAAGAGAGCAGCGGCAGCTCCCCCACCGTTCTCAGTGGCGAAGGCGAATCCAAATTGGGCATTCCTGGTCCAGCGGCTATCAGGGAATTTTTCAAGGAAGGTCTGGTAGGACGCAGCTGCTTCACTGTGCTGGCCGGTGAGCGCCTGCGTCTCAGCAAGGCGCATCGTTATCGATTCGACGAGAGATTGTGGGCTCCCCTTGATCCCTACGGCTTCCGTGAAATGCCCTTGAGCTTTTTCGATTTCCTTTAACTGAAGTTGCGATTCGCCGGCCTGAAAGTGCATCGATGCAAGAAAACGGGACTCAGGATAATCCTCGAGCAGGGAGTCAAATTGTTCGGCTGCAGAGGAGTAATCACCCTTTTTGAAATGTGCACTGGCAAGTTGGTAGCGCAGTTCCTCGCGTAGGGAAGCCTCCTTGACTTTTTCGAGCGTAGTAGAGAGATCGGTAATGATCTTGTCCTGGGCGCTTTTATCCAGATTGAGCTCGGCGAGTTCACCTTGGACTTTCGGGGCAAGGGTGCTGTCGGAGTGATCCTTCAACAGCACCTCGTAAAGTTTTACAGCTTCATCCTGCCGCTTACTACCTCTCTCACACCAAGCCCACTCGTAAAGGGCATGATCTGCAAAATCAGATGTGCCGAATTCCTCGCTGATTCGCTGAAATTGCTTTGCGGCCTCGGTGAAAATCTTCTGGCGTGCGAGTGAGAGTCCGAGGTGATAAATCACCCGGGCAATCTTTGGGTGCTTATCGTAGCCGGTCAGAACTGCTTGAAATTGTTTGGAGGATTCCTCGAGGCTTCCCGCATTGAAGAGAGCGATCCCATGCTGCAGAGCGGCATCGGGTGCGAGAGGATGGTCGGACTGAGTGTCGACCACGGCCTTGAAGCTGGACGCAGCGGCGGCGTGTTTGCCCTCAAGGGCATCAACCCAACCAAGGTAGTAATCCACCCGCGGACGCTGCTTCCCGGCCGATTTGCTAAAGAGCTCATCCTCAGAGGCGTCTAGTTCCCGGAATTTTTCGAGGGCTGTACGCGCTAGAGGTAGATTTTCGTTTTCGTAGGCAAGCCGTCCCTGTTCTGCGAGAGCCAGTGGTAACTGGCTCGTCTGACCGGGGTATTTGTTGACGACAACGTCCAGTTGCGCGAGGGCTTTGTCCTTGTGGCCCCCTCGGTCGTGACAGACGGCGAGTTGGATCATGGCGGTATCAACGTTGGGGCCCGGGGTTACCGAGATTCCGTCATCAGTCTGCGTTATCCTGGTAGAGAGAAACTCTGATAGCGGCTCCACGGCCTCTTCCCATTTTTCTTGTCGGAAAAGAGAATCTCCGATCATGAACGGCAGCTGGGAGTAGAGGGCTCCTTTCGGGTTGGCAGCAACAATCGCAGCTGAAGTTGTGAGGCATTCAGCCCAGCGTCCGGAGGCATGGTGAATTTGTGCCTGCCGGAAACTGGCTGCAAGTTGGTTGGGATGTTCAGCGTGAGTGGCAAGGAACTCTGCGTAGCTCTTGGATGCTTCATCAAGTCTGCCAAGGAGGAAAAGATTCTCTGCCTTTATGAAGCGAGCTTCTGCAATCAGTCGATGTTCCAGGTGTTCGGCGAGGAATTTGTTGTTTGAAGCAAGACTCTCTTCGTATTTCCCGAGCTTTTGCTGACAGACCGAAATCTGGCTCAGGACCTCGCCTTGCTGACCGAAGCTCTCTTCGGAACTTAGGAGGACAAGGGAGGCAAGGGCCTCCTCCCAGTCAGGCTTGCTGCGGGCCATCAGGGCATTGGCAAAATCAAATCTTAGGTCGTTAATGATAGAGGATTCACCATGCTCCTTGGTTGCAGTAGCAAGGATTGTAGATGCGCGGTCGTAGTCGGCGGGATCTCCCCGGGTGTAGACCCTTGCATGCCACAGAGCACTCCGCGCGGCTACCTTGCCTTCCTCCGATACGAGAGAGGCGAGTTGTTCGCCGGCTGCCTCAAGCTCGCCTCGCTCTAAATGAGTCCGGGCAAGGTAGAGTTTGGCCTCGGCGAAATGCTGGCCTTCAACCGCGGCGGCGAGGTAGGCGGCAAGATCCTCTGCGGACTTCTCGTATTGTTTAAGGACAAACCTCGTGAGTCCGAGGCGATAGCGACATTCGATGGCATCTTTTCCCTTGAGACCCGGAAGGGCTTTCTCAAAGGCCTGCATTGCCTCCGCGGAATTTTTCAGCTGGTTGTGGCAGTCGCCTGAGAGGTAGAGCCCTCGTGTCGTCCAGACTGGGTCCGCATCCAGAGCTTCTATTTTGGCAAGGGCCTCGATCGCTTTCTGGGGTGCCTTCAGCTGGTATTGCGAATACCCCTGCTGGTAGTAAGCTCGAGCCGCGCGGCTTTTGTTGGGTTTTGCCGCAGTAAGCTTGGTAGTCCATTGGACTACTTCGTCCCAGGCCCCGCTACTGAAGCTCACATCAGAAATCGTGGCGAGGGCGGCGTTGAGATATGCGGGCGTCTTGAGGTTGGTAATTTCGGTGATGTAGAGGGCCTTGGATTTCTCCTTTTCGTTCGTAATCAGCAGGCACTGTCCCTGCATCATCACGAGACGCTCCCTGCTGATTGCAGGGTCAAGGTTCTCCTTGGCTAGCAGGGTGGCAAGAGGGGTACTTGCTTCCTTATATTGTTTTGAAGCGTAATGGCTCAAGGCCAGTCCGCGTCTGGCAAGGTCTGCCTTGGCGTGTTCCGGCTGATCTTTGAGAAACGCCTGGTATTGCTGAATCGCAACGGGGTAAAGCTTCCGGTTGTAGGCTCCGTTTGCGACGAAATACTGCTCAAGTGTGGGGTCTGCCTTGGACTGTGTTTCTGCCGCTGCAGGGGCTTTTTCTTTTTCTTCCTGAGAGTAGCCGGCGAGCGACAGGAAGGGGAGCAGGTAGGAGGTAACGAGGAGGCGGAAGGGCAGGGCAGATATCACTGGTTAAGCGCGGCTTTAGATTCTTTAGGAATACTGAAATAGGTGCGGTTTTCGTTCAACACTTACCGCACAGATAACGAATAGGTCACATCGCCTCGGACGGCAAGACCGACTGCGAGCGATAGACTCCCAGCTGAGGTAGATCTCTCACGCCCTGTCTGACAAGGGGAATTATGGGGCCTTCCAGCAGAATACCTTTCCTCGTAAAATGCTTATAATTAGCCAGCCAATTCCTTTTGGATCGATTTTGCTCGCATGCGACGAAGGTGCGGGGAAAATGCCCCCACGCCAGAGAGTTGTTCACATGAACATTATTATCGTCGGAGCCGGAGAGATTGGCCGGCACTTGGCCATAGAGCTTTCGCAGGGTCTTGCTCTTCTCGGGACCCAGGGCGAGAAGCTCCGTGAGTCCTACAGTGTCACCGTGATTGACTCGGATCCGCAGTTGGTGGCGGACATGGAGCGGGTTATCGACGCCAAAGTAATTTGTGCCGATGGTGGAACAGTTGAAGCCTTGGGGCGGGCTAACATCGCCAAGTGCGATCTTTTCCTCGCGCTGACCAGCAAGAATACGGTCAACCTTGTCAGTGCCTCAATCGCCAAGGCGCATGGGGTAAATCTTGTGATGTGCCGGATCCACCCTGAGTTGCAGAGGGACCTTCCGATGTTCGACCTGGCGAGTCACTTTGGGATCGATGACTTATTCAGTTCGGAAAGGCTGACCGCGATTGATCTCGCAAAGTTCATCCGGAATCCGGACTCGCTGTGGGTAGAAGAGCTTGCTGGTGGCAAGATTGAGGTTCAGCAGGTGAGAGTTGGGGCGAGAAGTGACGCCGCCGGCAAAAGTCTGAATGATCTTAAGTTCCCCGCAAGAACCAGAGTGGCTGCGATTGCGCGGAAGGAAGAAGGCTTTGTGCCGGATCGGGAGGCGGTCATTGAGGAGGGAGATGAAGTTACCATCGCAGGGGAGAGTGCGCGGCTTCGAGATCTTGCCGAAATTCTTCAGAAGGGCGGCAAGAAGGCCGAGACCATGCGGGTTGTGATCTTTGGTGGCGGGGAGTATGGATTTGCGCTGGCCCAGATGCTGCAGAGCTGGGAGCACTGCCGAGTCCGGATCTTTGAAAAAGATGCGAAAATCTGCAAGCAGCTTACCGAACGCCTGGGCAAAATTACGGTGATCAATGCGGATGCTACTGTGCTTGCTGCCCTTGAGGAGGAACAGGTCGGCGAAGCGGACTTCTTTGTGGCCGCCAGCTCGAGTGACGAGGATAATGTGATGACCTGTCTGCAGGCAAATAACCTTGGCGCCAAGAAGTGCCTCACGATTATTCACCGTGCTGACTACGCCCGCGCTATTAGCTCCGGGGGGCGTCAGTTCGGCGTGGTGGCGGCGGTAAGTCCCCGGGAGGCAACGAGGCGCTACATTGAGCGGCACCTGACAGAGGAGAAATACTACGTCGTGCGAAAGCTGATGGCTGGAAAGCTGATCGGAACCGATGTGGGACGAAAGGCGAAGGTGTCTGGAGTAACTGTTCGCGACATTCCCTGGCCGGCGGGCTCCGTACTTGTTGGGCTTATTCGGGATGGAAAAGCCATTGTTCCCGGGCCTGACGATGTTCTAGAGGCTGGAGATCATATCTACGCCATGGTTTCGCAAAAGGCTCTCAAGAAATTGCTCAAGCTATTGCACTGAATTGATCTTCTTGGAGTGAGACAGGATCCTTGGAATTTTGACGAGATGAAGCCCACCAAGTTCTGGGAATTCCCTTCCATGTTGCGGCTAAATGGTGGGAATCAATGGGGTGCGTGCGCTGCTTTTTTTGAGAGGGTAATTATCAAGTCATCCCCCTTGTATCCGCTAGCATTAAGCACGTGCTTTAGTCAAAAAGTATGAATTTCCGGGTAATGGCGAGGGTCCTTGGGGTGCTCTTCTTGTTGGAGAGTGTGGCCATGCTTGTTTGTGGGGTCTTCGCCTACCTTGATCCTCACGAGCCAGATGGACGAGGCCTCATGCCGTTGCTCGTTGCGGCAGGCGTCAGCCTCCTGCTGGGGCTTGTTCTTATCGTTTCCGGAGGCAAGCTATCGGACAGGATTCCGCGTCGTGAGGGAATTCTGATCGTTGGTCTGGGTTGGGTTTTCAGCGCGATCCTCGGGGCGATCCCCTTTGTTATTGGAGAGCCGAAGCTGTCTCCCGCAGCTGCTCTGTTCGAATCGGTGTCAGGATTCACAACGACTGGGGCAACCGTGATATCCGATCTGGAAGAGTGGCCCCGTGCGATTTTACTCTGGCGTTCTGTCATGCAGTGGCTCGGGGGATTAGGGATCCTCGTGCTTTTCGTTGCTCTGCTTTCTGGAAGCGGGGGGGCCAAGTTTCTATTCAGGAACGAGTCCTCTTTCCAGTCGGAGCAGGCGACCACGGCGAGAATTCATGACACCGCTCTCAATTTCCTGGTAGTCTATCTTGCCCTCACCGCGGTTTGTCTTCTCGGGTTGAAAGGGCTTGGGCTCGGGTGGTTCGATGCCGTTGCCCATGCCTTTACGACAGTGGCAACCGGGGGTTTCAGCCCCCACAACGAAAGCATCGCTTACTTTTCAAATTTTGCGAACGGACTGCTGATTGAGATCTGGTTAGAGCTCTTCATGATTCTCGGCAGCACGAGTTTTCTCATCTATGTCGTGATCAAGTCAGGGCGCTGGAAGGAGCTGCGGCGTCTTGAAGAGGTTCGATGGTATTTTCTGCTGGTGCTGATTGGAATAACTGTGGTCTGGGCGGTGGGGTCGCTGGGAGGAGGGATGAGTGCTGGAGAATCGCTGCGAGGTGCGGTTTTCACGATCATATCCATCGCCTCAACAACGGGGTATGTGACGGTAAACTATGAGCAATGGCCCGTGGCGACCTATTTTGTGGTCCTGGCCCTCATGCTTGTTGGCGGGTGCGCGGGATCAACATCGGGAGGATTGAAGGTCAGCCGTCTAATCCTGCTTGTGAGGGCGGCCTGGCAGGAGGTGGTGAAGGCGTTTCGTCCCAACCAGATTATCGGGATGAAGGTGAATGGAAACCAGATTGACGATGTTGCGCGTGCCCAGACGGTCCTTTTCGTGGCGCTCTTCGGCCTGATGTCTCTGGGGGCGATGGTGGTAGTGGCCGTAATTGAGACTGCGCAAGGGATCGACTTTAGTACTACAGTTTCTGCAGTACTGGCAACTTTCGGGAATATCGGGCCGGGCTATGGTGAGGTTGGACCGACCGACAACTATGGGCAATTCCAGCCCGCCACACAGGTGTTCCTCTCTCTTCTCATGATCATGGGTCGATTGGAACTGTATGCCATCCTCGTATTTTTTGTCCCTGCAGTATGGAGGAAATACTGAGCGGAGAATTTGCTCAGGGGTGCAATGTGAGTCTGTCTGGATCGTAGTGATCCTTGGGGTTAAACAACCAACCAGGTTTTGTTTCTAACAATTCATAATTCTTTAATCGGAATTCTGGAAGAAACTGGTTGCTGTTAGGCTCGTATACCGTTTCTCCAGTATAGTGTCCCCATACGCGGTACTCATAATTATGGTCATACGAGTAGCGGGCATCGCTGGGGCCATTCTGAGGGAGGTTGTCCGGGGCCCGCATGAGGCTCTGATTAAAGACAGTGAGCTTGGCCTTCGACCATGACTCTCCGGGTTTACGCAGGTAGCCCCACCACCACGTTCGGTTTACATGATACCTTCGTCCGATAAAAAAATCTCCTGTAGTCTCCGATCGGATGGAATCCTTGCGCTCTTCTGGTTGGGGGCCTCCCATGTTTGGCGGGCCGTAGTTCGGTCGCAGGCTTCCGCAGGAATTCAGGATGAGTCCCACGATGATAATGGCTATGAGGCGGCACAAGCGCATGCGGCAGAATGTCCTGCCGGGCATCTCGTAGGTCAAGTGGGATCCTGTTTCCACTGGGAAAACCCTTGCGCGCCTTGACCATTGGCGTTACCCGCCCCCCAAGAAGGACCTCACCACTTTGCTGTCATGAATATTGTTTCGCTTCTTTCGGAGCGCCGCGTCCTTCCGGAGATGTGGGCGAGGACTCTTGATGAGGTTCTTGCAGAGATGGTTGGCCATCTTGTTTCCACAGGAGACCTTGCTGAGTTGTCGCATGCCCCGGTCTTGGAAGCTCTTTCCGCAAGGGAAGAGCGGGTGAGCACGGGAATAGGACATGGCGTGGCAATTCCTCATTGTTATTCGGAAACCTTGAGTGACCCAGTCGCTCTGCTTGGTAGATCGCGCAATGGGATTGAATTCAACGCCTGTGACAATGCCCTGGTTCATTTCGTGGTTCTTCTTGTTGTGCCGGAAAACCAGCCTAATTCACATCTGCAGACTCTTTCTGCAATTGCTCGACTGTTCTCCCAGCATGCCGTCAGGGAGAAAATGACTTTGGCAACGACTGGAATCGATTTGCTGAGGGGGCTGGAGAAGTGCGAGTTAGAACTCGACTGAATTCTGATCGCCGTCCAGACAACTAAAATGTTAGCCTTTGGACATTACAGGACAGCTCGGGTCAGGCAGGTAGTGAACACAGCGAAATCCAGATGACACTTTTAAGGGTTCTTCAAGAGCGGCTCAGAGCTGCGTGTATAGATTGCGGTATTGATGAAGCAGATGCCGGGAGGACAAATCTGAGCCATGTCGCGGACTTGCGTTTTGGAGACTATCAGTCAAACGTCGCGATGGTTTTTTCCAAGAGCGCTAAGCGCAGCCCTCGGGATCTAGCTGAGGCGCTCAAGGCTTCAATCGAAGTTGATGATATTGGAGAAGTGGAAATAGCTGGCCCGGGCTTTCTTAATTTCCGGGTAAATTCTCCTGCTTATGCGAAGCGTCTCAGTGAGCTACTGGATGATGAGCGGCTCGGGGTGGAGCAGGTGGAGATCCCGCGTCGGATCATTATTGATTTCAGTGCGCCAAACGTGGCCAAACCCATGCACGTTGGACACCTTCGCTCTACGTTCATTGGGGATAGTCTTGTCCGGATTGGGCGCTTTGTGGGGCATGATGTTGTTAGTGATAATCATATCGGGGACTGGGGGACTCAATTCGGAATGGTAATCTGGGCGTGGAAGCGTTCTCTCGATCGAGAGGCCCTTGAGGACAATCCACTCAACGAGCTCCTGAGGCTTTATCGAGCTGCTAGCGATAAATGTGGTGAGGCTGATGAGATAAGGGAAGAATGTAGACAGGAGTTGGTTGCTCTTCAGCAGGGAGACGAGGAGAATCTGGCGATCTGGCGGGAGTGTGTAAGCCTTTCACGGGAGGGGCTTGAAGTTATCTACGATCGGTTGGGAGTGTCCTTTGATCATTGGCTTGGAGAAAGCTCCTACAACGAGCGCCTCTCTGACGTGGTTGATGATCTGCTCGAGAAAGGGTTAGCGCGTGAGAGTGATGGAGCGGTGTGCGTTTTCTCTGGAGGATCGGAAGATCCGGGAGTTGACCCCTTCAAGATTCAGAAAGACGGGGAGTGGGAGGATAAGCCCATGATCGTCCGGAAGAGTGACGGGGCCTTTAATTATGCCACAACTGATATCGCGACAGTTGATTACCGGTCGGAGGAGTTGAGAGCTGATGCAGCGTGGTATGTTGTAGATCATCGGCAGGGCGACCATTTCAGGCAGCTCTTCTCTGTTGCGGAGCGGCGTGGACGAAGAATTGATCTCGAACATATTTCCTTTGGGACAATCCTTGGGAAGGATGGTAAGCCGCTAAAGACCCGCTCGGGGGATCTGCCTCTCCTGAGCGACCTTCTTGACGATGCGGTTCAGGCTGCGAGGCAAAGTTCGGAGGGGCGTTCCCGGCTGGAGAGGGAGGAGGAGCGTGACGCCCTGGCTGAATTAATAGGAATCAGCGCCATCAAGTTCATGGAGCTCTCTCACCATCGAACCTCCGACTATATTTTTGATCTCGATAAAATGGTTTCCATGGAGGGAGACACTGCCCCCTATCTGCAATACAGCTATGTGCGGTGTCGTTCCATTTTCGCAAAGCTGGGTGAGGATTACGTTGCGGATGGGAATGATCTTGAGCTTCGCGACGAAAGAGAGGTGCATCTTGCGCGAATGCTGGTGCGCTTTGGCGAGATGGTTCCCGTCGTGCTGGAGGGTTTCCGTCCCAATCTTCTTGCAGGATATCTGCTTGATTTGGCCCGGGCCTATCACTCGTTTTTTCAGTCGTGCCCGGTCTTGAAATCAGAGGGGTCTGTTAAGAATACGCGTCTAGCCCTCTGCGAGTTGACTGCCCGTGTCCTTCGACAGGGACTTCGTTTACTCGGAATTGAAGTTCCCGAGCGCATGTAACAGTTTGTGGGAGAAATGAGCGAAACGGATACCATTGTCGTCAAAGTCGGCACCGGAGTTCTCACCCGGCAGGATGGAACACTGGATAGCGCCTCCCTCGCGCGTCTCGTCACTGCGGTGGCAGATCTGCCTGATCAGGGAAAGCGTGTGATTCTGGTTTCTTCGGGCGCGGTTGGAGCCGGGATTTCTGCGCTTGGCCTGAAGGAATACCCAGACGATGTCTCTGCACGGCAAGCAGCGGCAGCAGTGGGACAAACGAGGCTCATGCATGCCTACGAAAATCTTTTTCGGAGTTTTGATCTCAGCGTAGCACAACTTCTTCTTACCGCAGATGATCTTGAAAATGAAGATCGCCGATGCCGGGTTAGCAACCTTCTTGAGCGTCTCGTTGGTGAGCAGGGCATCGTGCCTGTGATTAATCAGAACGACTCGGTTGCGGTAGAAGAATTAAGTGTTGGAGATAATGATATGTTATCCGCACGTGTCGCGGGCCTTGTTTCCGCGCGGATGCTAATCCTGCTAACAACTGTGGATGGCTTGTATCCACCAGACTCAGGGGAAATCGTGGAAGAAGTTACTTCGGTTAGTGAGGTCATTTCTTACGCCAAGGACGAGAAGGGGAGATTTGCGATTGGAGGGATGGAATCCAAGCTGAGGGCAGTGAAATTTGCGGTTGAGCAAGGAGTGGAGACGGTTATCGCAAATGGGCGTCGCCCGGATCGGCTTGCCGGGATTTTGGAAGGTAGCGGCCTTGCAACAAGGTTCCCGGTTGGCGATTAAGAGTTTTGAATTTATAGGATGTCTTATGAGGGGAACTGAAAACCTGAGCCCAGAAGCGATCCACGAGGAGATTTTTGAGATGGGGAAAAAGGCCAGGGCTGCTGCGCGTGCCCTCGTTAATCTGGACGCTGATCAGAAGAATGCCATTCTCAGGGCCATGGCGGCTGAGTTGCGGTCTCGGTCCACCGGGATTCTGGCCGAAAATGCCAAGGATCTGGAGGCAGGTCGCGGAAATGGACTCAGCAGCGCTATGTTGGATCGGCTGCGACTGGATGATTCTCGGCTAGAGGCCATGGCTGACGGGGTTGAGCAGGTAGCTCGCCTGGCAGACCCGGTTGGTGATCTTCTTGATGAAAAAAAACGGCCGAATGGGATCAAGATTCAGCAGGTGCGGGTACCCATCGGTGTCATCGGAATCATTTTCGAGAGTCGCCCCAACGTTACCAGTGATGCAGCGGTTCTCTGTCTAAAGTCTGGCAATGCTACTATTCTGCGCGGAGGGTCCGAGGCGATTCATTCAAATCGTGCGATTTGTGAGGCATTACAGGCCGGAGGTGAGACCGAGGGCCTCCCTTCTTTTTCTGTTCAACTGGTGCCCTTCACTGACAGAGGAAGCGTCAAAGAGATGGCCTCCATGGATCGTTACCTCGACTTGATTATTCCGCGGGGTGGTAGGAGCTTGATCGAAACGGTGGTGTCCCTCGCGCGGATGCCCGTCATCAAGCATTACGACGGCATCTGTCATGTATTTGTTGACGAGGGGGCAGATCTGGAAATGGCCCGCCTGATCACGGTAGATTCGAAGACGCAGAAGCCGGGTGTCTGTAATGCCCTCGAGACCCTCCTCGTGCACGAGGAAGTGGCTGAGGAATTACTCCCTGAGCTCGCAGATGCTCTTGCGCTCAGGGACGTTGAATTAAGGGGGTGCCGGCTGGTCGAAGGGATCCTTGGTAAAGCAGTGAGGGAGGCAAGCGAGGAGGACTGGCAAACCGAGTATCTTGACCTCATTCTTTCCATCAGGGTGGTTGGGTCTCGAGAGGAGGCAATCGAGCATATCAACCAGTATGGGTCACATCACACAGATTGTATTGTGACAGAGGACCAGAGGAGTGCGGAGTGCTTTCTTAGAGAAGTGGACTCAGCGTGCACCTTCCACAATCTTTCCACCCGCTTCAGTGATGGAGAAGAATTTGGCTTTGGAGCTGAAATTGGGATTTCGACCGATAAGATTCACGCGAGGGGCCCGATGGCTCTCCGTGAGTTGACTTCCTACCAATACCGAGTTCGAGGAGAGGGTCAGCTGAAGGATTCTCCCCATTGAGGAAGGCCTGACGAGCAGGCGAATGAGCTCAGCGACTCGCCTTTACTCAGAGACTACCGGTTTCTTTTTCGGCGAGATTCCATTGCTCCACATGTCACCCCATAATCCCTTGGAAGAGTATTCGTTACTTGGGTAAGTGGAGGTGTGCTTACTGGCCATTCCGAAATAGAAGGCCATCAGGGCCAGGAAAAGAAGGCCAATTGTGATTGCGAAATTTGAACCTGTGTCAGTCTGGGTGCTGGCCAGAGGGGCTGGAATTCCCGGTCGAACGGAGGGGGTAGAAGGTGCTACGGGTAGTTTTCGCGCCTCTTTGCTTTCTTTCTTTTTTGGGAGCGGTGCGCGCTGTTTAGGGACATGCTCCTCGTCTGATAGCGCGTCCTTCTCCTTATCGGTCAGCTCGAAATCGAGAGCCGCGTCCCCAACAAGGATATCTAGGCCATTTTCAAGGTCGATGATCTCCATCCTTTCGTCCTCCAGCTTAATTCCATTGGTCGAATCCTTGTCCTCAAGAATGTAGCCTCCCTCAATGCGCTTCATTTCACAGTGGTGGGATGAAACGGATGGGCAATCGATTACGATATCGTTATCAGTCGAGCGGCCCATGCGGACAACTTTCCTGTCTAGGGCGAATCGGTAGGGTTGGGCATTCTTGCCTTGGACGTTGATGCAGACTCGGGGCATGATTTCGTAACGAAAAGGTTTTCAGCTAGGGCGGGCTTTTTACACCCTGTTGACAGCTACGCCGTCTCGGGTTAGTTCCCGCCAACCAGAGTTCTATCATGAGTAAGAAGGACAGTGAAACCAAAGAATTTCACGCAGAAGTTCGCCAACTACTGGATATCGTTATCCATTCCCTCTATACAGACAGGGAGATTTTCATCAGGGAGTTAATCTCCAATGCATCGGATGCTCTGGAAAAGCTGAGGATGACCCAACTGACTGAAAATAAGGTATTTGAGGGAGATCTTCCGATTGAAGTAAATATTACTACGGATGAAACAGCGAAGACGATAACGATTGCGGATTACGGGATCGGGATGACCCGCGATGAGCTTTCCGAGAACCTTGGAACGATTGCGCACTCGGGCACCAAGGCGTTTCTTGAAAAAAGTAAGGATGGGGCCAAGCCAGACGTCATCGGTCAGTTTGGTGTAGGGTTTTACAGTGCCTACATGGTTGCGGAGAGGGTGGAGGTGTATACCCGCTCATGGCAGGAGGAAGGAGAGCACCTGCGCTGGGAGAGCGATGGAGCCAGTGGCTATACCATTGATGAGGTAGAGGGCCAGAAGCGGGGTTCCCGGGTTGTGGTGCACCTGAAAGAGGAGCATGAGGAATTCGCAAAGACAGAGAGAGTCAGGGGTATCGTTGAGCGCTATTCAAACTTTGTTGGTTTTCCCGTGCACCTCAATGGTGAACGGGTCAATACCGTTGACGCTTTGTGGCTCCGGTCAAAAAAGGAAATCACGGAAGAGCAATACAAGGAGTTCTACCAGTTTACCGCTCATGCGATGGATAACCCTCGCTACACCATGCATTTTTCGGCTGATGCTCCTCTTGCGATTAACGCTCTGCTGTTTGTTCCCGAGGAGAACGCTGAACGCATGGGTCTTGGGGCGCAGCCCCCGGGAGTCGCTCTCTACTGCCGGAAGGTCTTGATTGATTCGCAGCCGGAGGGGTTGCTGCCGGAGTGGCTACGCTTCCTGAGGGGGGTGGTCGATAGTGAGGACCTTCCACTGAACATATCACGGGAATCCATGCAGGATACAGCTTTGGTCCGGAAGCTCAGTGAGGTGATCACGAAGCGATTTCTCAAGTTTCTTGTCAAACAGTCAGGAGATTCGCCCGCCGATTATCAGAAGTTTTACGAGCGTTTTAGCCGTTTTCTAAAAGAGGGGATTGTAGCGTCTCCTGTCCATCAGGAATTGCTGGCTGGGCTCTTGCGATTCGAATCATCGATGACGGATTCGAAAGAGGTCACCTCGCTAGATGGCTATCTTGACAGGATAAAGGAGGGGCAGGAGGAGATCTACTTTCTGGTAGGTTCCACCCGTGCGGTTCTGGAGAAGGGCCCTTACTTCGAGGGATTTCGGGCCCGGGGCCTCGAAGTGGCGTTCTTTACTGAAGCAGTGGATGACTATGTCCTAGAGGGCCTCAGGGAATACAAGGGCAAGAAGCTGGTGGCCGCCAACCGGGCCGGCATTGAGCTGGAGGATTTGCCGGAAGAAAAGGGTGAGGAATCGTTAAGTGATGAGGAAACCGAGGGACTGATCTCGTGGTTGAACCCAGCCCTTGAGAGCCGCGTTGCACGCGTCGATGCGGGAAAGCGGCTTGTCAACCATCCCATGGTAGCGCTGCTTCCTGAGGATGCTCCAAATGCACAAATGCGGGCTATGATGGAAGCGATGGGGCAGGGGGCTCCTGAAATGAAGGCAAAGCTTGAGATTAACCCCCGTCACCCGCTTATTCGGCAGCTGGCCGCGATACAGGAGGATCAGAGGGATCTAGCTACGAAGGTTGCGGCACAGCTGACGGATCATGCCCTGCTGGCCGCTGGAATGGAGGTCAACACCGCTGAGATAGCCGAAGGAATGACTGACCTCCTCGGCGAACTACTGGATTGATCGAGTAGTTCGTCCTGCTACTCGGCGCTATCAGGGTAACTGCCGAGTAGTTTGACAAGGGAGCAATGTTTCTCAAGGTCCGTGAGGGCGGAAGATACCTGGTCGGTTTCGCAGTGCCCGGCGAGATCCACATAGAAAATATATTCCCAGTCTTTCTGTTTTGAGGGCCTTGACTCAATCTTGGACATGTTGATCTCAAAAGAATCAAATGCCTTCAGGGCAGCAACAAGCGAGCCTGGCCGGTCGTTCACGGAGAAGAGGATGGAGGTACGATCATTGCCTGTTGGTGGACACGTTTTTTCCCCAATAACGAGGAAACGGGTCGTGTTGGTGGCGCGATCTTGAATCGACTCCTCCATAACCTCGAGGCCGGCAAGCTCTGCCGCCAGCCTGCCTCCTAGAGCCGCGGCCCCCTCCGAGGCTTTTTCCCTCGCAAGGTGGGCTGCCTTGGTTGTCGACGAAACTTCCACAAGTTCAGCACCCGGCAGATGGCGAAGGATCCAGTTCTTACATTGGCCAAAAACCTGAGGGTGCGAATAAAGCGTTTTGATTTTTTCGCGCGGGATTGCGGCGAGTAGATTGTTTTCGATTCGAAGGAGAATCTGGGCGCAGATTCTTAGGGGAGAGTCGACGAAAAGATCGAGCGTATGGGAAACCGCTCCCTCGGTGGAGTTCTCAATTGGGACAACACCGTAATCGGCTCGGCGGCGGGCAACATCATCAAACACTTCGGCAAAGCTTGAGTGTGAGTTGTAGTTGACCGAGTGCCCGAACTTCTTGATTGCGGCCTGGTGAGTCCATGTGCCCTCTGGCCCGAGGTAGGCTATTTTGAGGTCTTCCTCTAGGGCGAGGGCCGCTGACATGATTTCCCGGTAAATTGCCCGGATGGACTTTTCCGGTAGAATTCCCTGATTCATTTTCACCAGCTTCCTCAGAAGTGCATCCTCCCTGTCAGGCGCGTAGATCTGGAGGCCGTCGCGCTTTTTGATAAGGCCAACCTCATGCACTAGATCAGCTCGCTGCGAGAGAAGTTCAAGCAGTTGCTGATCGATTTCATCGATCCGATTTCGGATTTCGTCGAGAGACACGGGTGGTAGCTGGAGCGGATAGGGGTGAAACTCTAGCGTGAAAAGAGCTAGCTGCCGAGTTCTCCTTTTTCTGAGGAGAGGTTTTCCTCAGAGGGCTCAGCGAGCGTCAATTGTTTTTGGCCTCCGGGGAGATCGCCTGTCTCCGTTCCTTCCGTCGGCTCTTCTGGGAGTGGAGGCTCCGGCAGTTCGACAGCGCGGAGTTCCTCCGAATTGGGAAGTTCATCGATTGATTTGATGCCAAAATGCTCGAAGAAAAAATCCGTAGTGCCGTAGAGCAGGGGGCGGCCTGGTAAGTCCGCTCGACCCGCGATCTTGATGAGTTCGCGATCAAGCAGCTTTTGCAGGATGCTGTCAGAGGAGACGCCCCTTACATGCTCAATAGAGGCTTTGGTTACCGGTTGGCGGTAGGCTATGATTGCCAAGGTTTCCATTGCGGGAGGGCTGAGGCGCCGGGGCTTTAAGCCGGGAAAGAGCTGGCGGACGAATCCTCCATACTCCGGCCGGGTAAAAATTTTCCAGCCCTTTGACCTCTCTGTAATAGAAAAGGATCGTTTGCCCCGCTCGTATTTACGGTTGAGAGCGTGAATGGCATCGACCACTGCCTCTTCGTCGACTTCTGAGTGTTCTTTGAAGGTTGCAGAGAGAGCAGTCTCAGCCTCACAGGGCTCTTCCCCTTCGGCTAGACCATCCTCGAGCTCCGACAGGCGGTTTCGGATCAAACGGGCGATTTCCGAGGAACTCAGGGGGTCTTCGGAGGCAATGAGAACTGATTCAATAACCGCGGGGAGATCCATAGGGCGGAGGAAGCCTAGGAGGCCAGAGGTCAAATTCAAGCGCGGGACGGTCTTGAGATTGTGAATATCAAGGGAGAAGAGGGGCACTTTCCTCTTGCAGCGTTTGTAGAAAGCCAGTAGGCAAACCCGCCTTCGCTTTGGAGTTCGTTCCTCTGGCTGGGCCTCACAGCACAATTTCCGTAAACAGATCATCTCATGGCCGCGAAAAAGAAGGCTGCAAAGAAAGCTCCCGCGAAAAAGGCTGCAAAGAAAGCCCCTGCGAAAAAGGCTGCAAAGAAAGCCCCTGCGAAAAAGGCTGCAAAGAAAGCTCCTGCGAAAAAAGCTGCAAAGAAAGTCCCCGCGAAAAAGGCTCCCGCGAAGAAGCTTGCTCCTAGAAAGCCCGTCAAGCTGACGATTTTCGTTAAAAAGCAGCGGCAGCGTCTGCTTGATCTCCAGGACGAGCTGATGGACGCGATGTATGGGGTCCAGCAGGAAACTCTCCGCAACGGTTCCTCGGGTGGTGAGGCATCGGTGAGCGGGACCCATCTCGGCGACGCTGGGAGTGATGCATACGACAGAGATTTTGCCCTGAATCTCCTCTCCAAGGAGCAGGATGCCTTACAGGAGATTCAAGCTGCTTTGGAGCGCATTGCGGATGGATATTACGGTATATGTGGAATTTCTGGAAAAAAGATACCTCAGGCTCGTTTGGAGGCGATTCCATTTGCTCGCCTGACGGTAGAGTGCCAGTCCAAATGGGAGAAGGAGAATCCTAATCGGAAATTCCGTAGCTCTGACGCAGTAGGGTTTGGTGCCTCCTCGGCCAGCTCCTCAGTAGTTTCTCTTGACGGAAGCGCCTGATTAGCTAGTTTTCCCGCCCTTTTCGCAATCATGCCACGCGACATCATCATTCTCGAATGCACCGAAGCGAAGGCGGAGGGTAAACAGCCCTCTCGCTACGCAACTACCCGGAACAAGAAAAGTCTGCGGACGCCGGGGAGGCTTGAGAAAGTAAAGTTTAATCATTACCTAAAGCGCAGAACGCTTCACCGCGAACTTCGGTAACGACTGATTATGAGTGAGCCCAAGACCACGAAGCGCCGGATCGCATTCCGGAAGGCGAATAAGAGGATGACGCGGAAGCGGCTCGACCTCCAGATCGACCAGATAACCTATCAGAACCCGAAGGTTCTAACGAAATTCACAACCGAAACCGGGAAAATTCTNCCACGGAAGGTGACCGGAGTATCTGCCAAGATGCATCGTAAGATTACTCGTGAGATCAAGCGGGCTCGGGCGGTAAGTNTNCTTCCCTGAANTCTTAGCTGAATGTCCTGGCTGANTAGCNAGGCTNAATGTCGCGTCTTGGTCAGTGGGCCCACATGGGATCGATGCAGGAACTGACGGACACCCAGAACGAGAGGGATGATCGTAATCTGCCCATTGACCGGGTAGGGATCAAGTCCTTGAANCATCCCGTCGACGTGCTGGGGAGGGATGGCGAGCTCCAGCATACTGTTGCGGACGTCTCCTTGGCGGTAGACCTGCCGCATGAAAAGAGAGGGACGCATATGAGTCGTTTCGTTGAGGCTCTGAACGANCATGGAAACTATCTGGATGTGAGCGACCCGGGCGAGGTNCCGCGCCAGCTTCAGAAGCGCCTTGAGGCAGAGAGGGCATGGGTGACATATCAATTTCCTTTCTTTTGCTCCAAGGAGGCTCCTGTGACAGGGAAAAGGAGTAGGCTGAGTTATGAGGTTCGTCTTGAGGTAGAAGCAGGAAAGGCAGAGAGAGAGAGTCTTGTCCTAACTGTGATAGTCCCAGTGACAACCCTGTGTCCTTGCTCCAAGGCGATCAGTGAAAGGGGTGCCCATAATCAGAGGGGAATTGTGACCTTTTCGATTAGATCATCGAAGGTGATCTGGATCGAGGATGCGATCGAGATCGTAGAGGAGTCGGCCAGCTCAGAGCTTTACAGTCTTTTGAAGCGTCCCGACGAAAAAGCGGTCACNGAGCGAGCCTACGATCATCCGGTATTTGTAGAGGACTTGGTGAGAAACGTTGCTCAGAGATCTGAAAAACAGGGGTCGATTTTATGGTATAGAGTCGAGGCGGAAAATTTTGAATCCATTCATAACCACAGCGCCTACGCCGAAATCGAGAACGAGGTGGGGTAATGAGNAAGGAAAATGAGAGGAAGGGTATCCTACGGAGTCCTTACATCAGTTTGCCGGGAATTACGGGAATGCCTGATATCGGTGAGATTCTCGCTCACATGCCGGCAGAAGCGCAGCACCGGTTTGAGTCCGCAGGAGAATTCGTTAAGCGGCTTGCCCACCGAGTTCAGAAGTGGCGAGAGCGTCTTGCTGAGGATGAACAGCCTGTGATTCTCTCAATTCTTGCCAACGGAAGCGCCATAGAGGTCCGCTCGGTGGGAGAAGATGGACATTCGGGCGTTGTTATCGAGGGAGTGCTGGATGGAGCGTCCTGCATGTTCGTGTCTCANCAGGCAAGTCTTCAGATTCTCTGCTACACCCAGAAGGTAGAGCCAGAACAACGCCGGAAGATTGGATTCCATGTTGGAGGTGAGGAGATCGAGGTCTAAGGGGGGCGCCTAGCGTGCAACGCAACCCGGGCAGTTTTGCACGAAGTGTCCCTCGGAGACCTCCTCGAGCTCAGGGCGTTCTTCTGTCAGACAGAGACTCTGGTCTCCAATTGTATTACGCGGACTGAAGGAGCAGTGATTAGGCTCCTGAGACAGGTCGGGAGGGATGCCCGGAATGGTATAAAGGGGCTCACCACTTTGGTGAGTAGCCGGGATGCTCTTCAAGAGTGAGCGAGTGTAGGCATGGAGCGGTTTGGAGAAGAGCTCGCTCGTCTGCGCATGTTCCACGATGCGGCCTGCATACATGACATTTACNACGTCACAGCTTTCCGAGACCACGGCCAGATCGTGGGTGATGAGAATGATGGACAGGCCAAGTGCTTTTTGGCGCTCTTTCAAGAGATCGAGGACCTGCTTTTGAACAGTGACATCGAGTGCTGTTGAGGGTTCGTCAGCAATCAGGATTTCAGGCCTTGTGATAAGAGCCATTGCGATCATTACCCGCTGCCGCATCCCCCCGGAGAACTCGTGCGGATAAGAATGAATCCGTTTTGAGGCCTCAGGTATCCCAACCTCCTCGAGGGCCCTGATAGCTTTCTTCAGGGCATCCGGACGACTCGTATTCTCATGAATCTCCAACGGTTCAGTCAATTGTTTTGAGATTTTGAGGTATGGGTTCAGAGAGGTCATGGGATCTTGAAAGATCATTGAGATCTTCTTGCCGCGAATACCCGCTAACTGTTTTTCGGAGCTCGATAGAAGATCGAGNCCTGCNCNATCCCCACTTCCCCGGAAGATCGCGCTTCCTGCATGNATTTTNCCCGGAGGTTGCGGGATCAGACCAAGGAGAGAGTAACANGTGACACTTTTCCCTGAGCCGGATTCCCCCACGATCCCGACNGTTTGTCCGGCCTCAAGNGAAAAAGAGATGTCTTCTACCGCATGNACGATTCCTGCCCTCGTATGGAATCTGGTAGTTAGGTTTTTGACCTCGAGTATGGGCATGGAGAGATCATGTACTCTACGAAGGGAAGGATCAACGATCAACGCAGGATAAGAGCTGGTAGTGCTGATCGAGCCGCTAGGCTAAACTTCACTTTCCAGAGGTTATTGCTTGTCGGGTTTTCTGCGAGACCGGACAGAGAAATTNATAGGAATTCCGAGGGAGGGGTTTTCCTTACGGAGAGCATTTTCAAGATACGCCTGATAAGTATCTACGAGAAGGCGCTTGTCGTTTACGAACAAGATGTAAAGGGGCACTGGGACAGCCGAATACTGGTCGTTGATCGCAGTTGTAGCGTAAAGTATCTTGAGCCGCCTCCGGTGGCGCTTACTTGTGGGAGGGGGATTGCGACGAAGAGCGTCGCTGAGAAGGCGATTGAGCTCCCCTGTCCCGATAACCTGCTGTGAGCCCTCCCGGACCTTTTTTATCGAACCAAAGATTCGGTCGAGTTCCTGTCTTTCTCTGGCGGAGACGCAGATAAAAGGTGCATAGTGGAGGAAGAAAAGCTCATTCCTGATTGTCTCTTCCGCCTCTTCCATTCGAGCGTTTCTTGGAGCATCAGGATGATATAGATCCCACTTGTTAGCGACGATGATACAGGGCTTCTGTTCCTTTTGGACGAGGCGGGCAATTTTACGATCCTGGGCGGTTATTCCTGCGGCTATATCGACGACCAGAAGGCAGAGGTCTGCGCGGCGGATCGATCTCTCCGCCCGCATGGCAGAAAAGACCTCCACGGAGGTGTCCATTCGCGAACGCTTACGCAAGCCTGCAGTGTCGATCAAAGTGTGCCGTTCACCTGCTCGGTCGTAGGGGATGTCAACCGCATCGCGGGTAGTGCCGGCAACCTCGGAGACGATGGTGCGATCGTCGTCAAGGATTGCGTTTACCAACGAGGATTTTCCGGCATTGGGTCTTCCAATTACGACGATCTTGAGACCAGTGACGCGAGATGCCTCCTCAGCTTCGCGTACGGACTCAGCAAATGGAGTCAGGCGGGTGTCGAGTGCATCCAGCAAGGCTTTGATATTTCTCCCATGGGCAGCGGATACGGAAATTCCATCGCCGAGGCCAAGCCCTGCGAAATCCCCTGCAATGTGGTCCAGTTCCTGATGGTCACTCTTATTAATTACCAGGCATACCTTTTCGGAAGCTTTGCGAAGCTGCTGAGCAATGGCCTGGTCTACAGGAGTGGACCCCTCCCGGGCGTCTACGAGAAAAAGTATGATGTCAGAGGTATCGATTGCGATCTCTGCCTCAGTGCTAACAGCCTCGGAAAAGTCAGCATCTGCAAGGGCTCCGATGCCTCCGGTATCCACGAGGTCGCAAGGCACCTCAGTCAGGTTNCAGGGGGAAGAGATTCGGTCCCGAGTGACCCCCGGTTGGTCATGAACGATTGAGATGCTTCGACCGGCGAGACGATTAAACAACGCGGACTTGCCTACATTGGGTCGTCCAACGAGTGCCACCACGGGCTTCCGGATACTGGGTTTCATAGTCCTGTTATTTTATGGACGAGACTTTGTTCTGATGGAGAATCTGCACTCCCTGGAGAATACTCCGGTGGGTGGCCAGAACGAGAAAGATTGAGGTGACCATGATAGGATAAATCGGATTGATAGGAATAATTTTCAGTCCTGTCCATGAGACGGTAAACATGATGGAGGCTGTGCAGGCTTTTCCTGTCCAATGCGGTTCTATCTTAACGGAGCGTTTTAGATAGCTGAGGATGGCNATNCCGCCCCATACAACGGCATCCCGNAGAATGACAAGCCCAACGAACCANGCTGGAATCTTCCAGTTTTCACCCCATGGGAGGAGAAAGAGGATCATGATGGCGGTGAGAATGAGCAGTTTATCTGCGAATGGATCCAGAAATGCGCCAAGGGGGGTTCGCTGGTTGTAGCGGCGGGCAATGACTCCATCGGCGTAATCCGTCATTGCTGCGACAAAGAAAATGCCGACTGCCAACCAGTGGAGAGATTCGTTTGGGTCTCCTGATTTCACGCTGATTCCATAGAAGACTGCAGGAACCGCGAAGACCGGGACCAGAATGGTCCTGAGAAGAGTGAGGTAGGTGGCCGCAGTCACGGTAATCAGGAGCTTAGTCAAGAGAGTGGCAGGTGGCGAGTGCTTGATGTCCTGTCTCTCGTTTCTTGCCCGATCGTAATGGTTCCTTCATTATTTCTCNGTGATCGGGAGTGATGTCAGGGAAGCCCTTCGGCAGGCGGGGGTAGTTCCCTCCAAGAANCTGGGACAGAATTTCCTNACCGACCCGAATACNGCGCGGTGGATCGTCGATCAGCTTGATCCAAACCCGGACGATTTTGTGGTTGAAGTCGGGCCGGGCACGGGCTCGTTGAGCGAAGTTNTGATCGGCAGAGTTCGCCGATTACTCCTTGTGGAGTTTGACCGACGGCTCGCTGATTGGCTCAAGCACCGCTTCGCGAAAGAGGAAACGGTTGAAGTGGTGCATGCAGATGGGGCCCGGTTTGACCTGCGGCCTCTGTTTAAGGAGAGGCCGGTAAAGTTTATTGGCAACCTTCCTTATTCTGCTGGTGGTGCTATCCTGCGCAACTTTCTTGAGCGGCCCTCTCCGATCTCTCGNGCNGTTCTCATGCTGCAGCGAGAAGTAATCGACCGGATCGTGGCCAAGCCTCGAACAAAGGAATACGGGGTGCTTTCTCTGAGGATGCAGAGTGAATGGGTGAGTAATCCACTGAAGACGATTGGCCCNGGTGTGTTCTATCCGCGCCCGGCGGTCGACTCTACGGTAGTCGGGGTGAGCCCGCGGGGTAACGATCTTCCGATATATGATGCTCGCTTTTTTGATGAGCTTGTTCGTCGGGGGTTTTCTCAGAGGCGTAAGCAGCTTCGCAAGGCTCTGCCACCGGATCCGATATGGTCGGAGGTGGCGGCGAGTCTCGGGGTTGCTGAGACTGCCCGGGCCGAGGAGTTGGGTCTCGCCCAATGGGTGGAGCTATGCAGGCGCTATGACTCGCATCCTCTCAGTGAAATTCCTCAGAGGGACGACGAGTTGTTTGACGTTGTTGACGAGANGGATCAGGTGATAGGCCAGGAACAGCGNNCAGTTGTTCACGAGAAAAAACTTCTTCATCGTGCTGTCCATGTCTTTATCCTGAATAAGCGTGGGGAAGTGTTTCTTCAAAAAAGGTCTCGACTGAAGGATGCTCATCCAGGGGCCTGGGGCTCAAGCGTTTCTGGACATCTCGATGCCGGGGAGGGTTATAAATCTTGCGCGCTGAGAGAGCTTGGAGAGGAGGCCGGTCAGGAAAAAATTGGAGACGACGTGGAGCAATTGAGACATGTGGCGGTTTTGCCTCCTTCTGAAGAGACCGGGTGGGAGTTCGTGCATCTTTTCGAAGTTCGCCAAACTGACCCAATTCGCTTCCCATGTTCGGAGGTGGAGGCGGGTCTATGGCTGCCCCCCAAGGAGGTCANTGACTGGATTTCGAGGCGTTCTGAAGATTTTTCCAGCGGGTTTATTGCCTGCTGGAGGGCATGGGGAGCGGTTCGGTAGTTGCCAGGGGGAAGAACTCAGGCGAGACTAAAAAAGTCGTGTTCACTCCCAGGCCAGCGAGAGGAAAGAGTGTCGTCGTTGCGGTGGTCGCTGCGATGATTTTGCATCTGATGGCCTTCGGTGCGATGGTGGGGGGAGCGGNGTTGAACATTTTGACGGAGGAGCAGGAGGTTGAGATCATCAGCGATGCTCCGGTGGATATAGTTAAGGATGTCCTCGTTGAGCTGGACCCACTTGAGTTGATGGCAATGCGTGAGTCCCTCGGGCAGATAAATAGATCTCCTGAAGATGCTGACCCAGTAGCCGGGGTGCCTCCTCTGCGTGAGCCGGTAAAAAATGATTCAAAGCGTTTCATGGAGACATCTCGTGGGCAAGAGAGTGAAACNGCTCCTGAGGATGCGGTTCTGATTGGAGAACGCAATACCGAGGCGGCCAGTGACTTAACGCCGAGTCAGGTGGAGGGCCCAGAGGTTCCTACTCAGACCGGCAGAGAGATTGAAAGAGACGAAAGGAGCCTTGCCGAATCTGATTTTTCTCCGGGAGAGGTCGAAGGTGAGGTGGTAAGAGAGGCGCCTAGGGAGGAAATCTCAGGAACGGCAGCGAGTGGGCGTGAGGGCCAAACCCCGGCCCTTGAGACCGCGCCTCATCCCGGAGAAAGAGATGCTATTGAGGTCCCTATTGAGAAGAATTCCAATACGCAGAACCAGGAGGATGAGGGCCATCCACAACGGTCAGAGATTGCTGGTGAAGCGGAAGGTGCAGAGGGGCGATTGAAAGAGAGCGCCGAAGAGAGTGCCGAAGAGAGCGTCAAAGATAGTGGAGCGCAGGAAGGATTCCGTACTGAGTCGCGAAAGACGCGAATGGAGGGAACGATCAGCCGCAGGGGGCAGAGCTCCTTAAAGGTGGAGGCCACAGCGCTTGGAAAATACAAGGCACAGGTAAACCGGATCATTGAAACCGAATGGCAGAGACGCTGCGTGATGCACAGGGATCATGTTCTTCCAGGAATTCTGACTCTCCGCTTCTATGTTGATAAAACGGGGCGAGTTTCAGGGTTACGCTACCTGGACGTTTTCCAAGCAAGCACGATGCAGAAAGGATTCACCATGAGGGCTGTTCAGCAGCCTCGGTTGCCTAGTATGCCTGAAGAGGTGATCAAGGAGCTTGATGGCGAGCCTCTGGAGTTCCACATTAATTTTCACTTTTGAGATGGTCTTTACTTTTGCTCAATTATCAGGATCGGGGGTTGCGCCGGAGGCGTTGCAGAAAACGTGGAAGTTTTTTGCAGATGGCGGGTTTTTCATGCTCCTAATCGTGTGCTGCTCAGTGCTGGCGCTCATGGTGATCGTATACAAGATGATTACCCTCACGAAATCCTCGGTGGTGCCAGGCCGTCTGGCGGGAGACATCGAGTTGATCGAGACTCACTACGAAAATGACCATTTCGAAAGGCTGCGAGCTGANTTCAGGGAGGGAGATTCCTCGCTGGCGCGGTTGTGCGACGTGGCTCTGAGACATGAGGGCCGTCCTGTTGGAGAGTCAAAGGAAGCGGTTCAGGCAAGCGCGAGAGAGGAAATTGTCCGGATGAATGCGGGTTTACCAATTCTTGACGTGGTTATAACTGTCGCGCCCTTGTTGGGACTGCTCGGCACAGCAAGTGGTCTTGTGCTCATTTTTGGGAATACCGAGGACCTAACCTCTGGTGCCAACAACGCCAAGATTGGAGCTGGGATAGCGCGGGCCTTAGGAACCACAATCGCTGGGATGGTAGTGGCGGTTCCGTCAGTGGTAGCGCACAGTTATTTTACGAGAAAAATCGAAACAATGGCGGCGCGTCTGGAGGTGCTGCTAGGAGGGCTTATAAGTTTCCGTGAGATGCCGGCGCGGGACGGGAACATGGAGAGGGTTCCGGAACTCTCCCAATTTCCAGACTCTGGCAGACAATGAACTTTTACCAGCCAGGACGCAGAAAGGAGCGAGTTCCGATTGTTCCTCTCATCGATATCCTTACGATCCTCCTGATCTTTTTCATCGTAACTCGGGGTGTTCCGGAGGAGGAACAGAGCCCTGCGGCACCCTCTGAGCCTAGGCCGGTAGTCAAGGTGACTCTTCCAGTAGTACGGGAAATTGAGACCTCCGAGGTGGTTGAGCGNAGGGCAATACTGGCGGTGAGCGCGCAGGGGACAATCACCCTAGATAACTATGAGCTTGCCAGTGCTGATCTGCTGGCCGATGCGCTCATTGTGTTTCGTAAGGAGAATCCACTNCGGAAGCTGGAGCTCGCGGCAGACCANGGAGCGACCCTTTCTCAGCTTTTCATGGTGCTGGACGCCCTCACGGCGGCACAGTATGACATCAAAGATGTTCCCGCCCGTATTCGTCGCCCTCAGCCTGTTGACTTCGTAGATCCACTCCAACCATGATTCTCTCAATTACCCAGTTTGGAGACCCTGTCCTGCGTAAACGCTGCAGAGAAGTCACGGAGGTCACAGATGAAATCGTGAGTCTGGTAGAGGACATGATTGAAACCATGCACGATGCCAANGGAGTGGGGCTTGCTGCTCCTCAGGTAGGNATCGATCTTCGGCTTGCAGTCGTAGACGTATCTCACGATCCAGACTGCGTAAGTTTTCTCAGGGTGAACGGAGAGGAGGTAGCCGTTGCTGAAATCATGCCACTAGTTTTTATTAACCCAACTTTCAAAAAAGGCGGAGGGAAAGAGCGCATGGAGGAAGGCTGTCTGAGTATTCATGAGATACGCGCCGAGGTGCAGAGGCCAGGGATGGTAGATGGAATCTTTCCTCAATTGGACGGAAGCGAGCTACGTATTGAGACNGATGGGCTGCTGGCGAGNGTTATTCAGCACGAAACAGATCACCTCAATGGAGTTCTCTTCGTTGATCGGCTGAGTGCGGCAAGCAAGCTGATGGTTCGAGGTGAGTTGAAGAGGCTCAAGACCCAGGGTCAGTAAGAGNGCCCGGCTCAGGGTGTTGTGGCGTTTTAGAGGAAGGCTCAGTAGGGGGCTGAGTGTGGTATTCCCGGTTATTCACATGAATTAGGTTTTACATTAGCGAAGGAGGATACTTACCTTGGTAGCTAGTCACTTTATAGTATGTCTCATTCAAATCATGTATCCAACCCATTCGCTCCGCATCCGACTGGGGAGCCCTCTCATGGCAGCAGAGTCAACGAGAGTCCTTTTGAGGTGGAGACGGAAGATCTNCAGGGGAGTNCAAGGATGCCCTCGGATAGGGCGGAAGCCCGTCCGGNAAAAGGATCCCAGCCCTCTTCCCCGGGAAGTCCATTCGAGCTCGTGGAGGGAAATCGCTCAGAAATCGANGAGAACATGGGGCCNGGATTTCCCATGCAAGGGTTTCCTGCAGGTCCTGCCGCTCTAGCTCCTCTGGAAATGGTGCCATCCCGATCGCAGTCGGAGCCCTTCTCTGGAGCGAAAGGCGCTGCATCCAGCGATTCTGAAGATCCCTTCGGTGAAATGAGTCCGCAGCAGGAGCATAAAGCACCAGCGATGAACCAGGCCGTGCCGATTTCTCCAGTGGGTAGCAGGGTTCAGGGGGATTTCGCCATGCCGAGTGGAAGCGANCAGTCCGCTGCGCGGCCGAGTGCCGGGGTGACCTTGCCCGGCCAACGGGACGAATTGCCTGCGCTGCTATCCGACCGCACGAAGCAGCTGGAGTTACGGGCAATTTTTGGAGTGGACCATGAGTTGAGTCATCTGGAGATCATGCAGCGGATGCGCGATTTACCCGGTNTCGTTAACGTGGCAGAGATTGATCCTTCTGAAGTGCACTCCTTTGGCGGGCTGAAGAGCTGCGCGTCAAAGCTTGGCGGTGGAAANGAAGAGGCCGTGGTAGTGAGCTGTTCGCGAGGCGTGATTGATTTTGTGCATTACCAGGGGACGGCACTCGGGATCCTCATGGAGGGAGAATACGGACCCGGGGTGCGGGAAACTCTCTACATTTGCACGAGGGAGCTGGAGCGGCTTAAGTAGCCCGCATCTCAATCGCTCAAGAGCAGGAAGGCTCAGTTTTTTTTGCGNGGGCAACTTGGACTTGTCGGCTGGAAGCGAAGAAGTTGATGGCCTCTGNAGGTGTCCTTGTTACCTTGCCCCGGTGAGGACCGATCATATTTCGGAAGGCTCCTGGCAAGTTCGCGTTGATACGGGGGGAACATTTACTGATGGCTGGGCGCTCAGTCCCGAAGGGCAGGAGACCCGCTGCAAGGTGCTCTCCAGCAGTATTATCAGAGTTCAAGTTGAGGAGGTGCGGGGGGGAGGACAATACCAGCTCGCGGGAGAGCAAGATTTTGCAGACAACTTTTTGAAGGGTTTCCAGCTCNCCGGTGGAGGAGTGGTTGCTCATTGGGATCGTCGGGCTCGCCTGCTTGCTGTTCATGGGGGAGATGATTTTTCAAAGGGTGATGCTCTTGAGATGTTTACCGGAGAGGCCCCTCCGATTCTCGCCTTGCGAATCCTTACCTCTACTCCGCTTGGGGTGCCCTTTCCCAACGTTGGTCTCAGGGTGNCTACAACGAGAGCAACTAACGCATTATTAGAGCGCAGGGGGAGCAAGGGAGTTCTGATTACAACCGCAGGATTTGAAGACCTGTTACGGATCGGTGACCAGCGNCGCCCACACCTTTTTGATCTGAAGCAGGACCTTAAGGGTCCGGTATTTGAGTCCTGTGTTGGGATAAGTGGACGTATCGATGCTTCTGGGCGAGTCATTGAGCCCCTGAGTGAGACGGAGAGGAAGAATCTGATTGAGAGGTTAAAGCGCGATTCTGTTGGGGTTGTTGCAGTTGCTCTTTTAAACAGTTACGCAAATCCTGCTCACGAGAAGGAGGTGGGGCATTGGTTGNGAGATGCGGGGATCTCATTCGTTTCTCTATCCACAGATCTTACCGGNGCGNTCAGGCTTCTTCCTCGTGCGGAGACGGCCNCGGCTAACGCCTACCTTGCNCCAGTTATGGATTCCTTCGTGGCGAATGTCCGTGGTGGAATAGAGGGTGGAACCCTTGAGTTACTTACAAGTGGAGGAGGGCTCAAGGATGCGGAGGACTACCGGCCGATCGACAGCCTGCTGAGTGGCCCAGCTGGTGGGGTGAAGGGGGCCATGGAAGTGGCTCAGTCTGCTGGTTGTGATAAAATTATCGCGTTCGATATGGGTGGCACCAGTAGCGACGTTGCTCGGGTTGATGGGGCTCCCGTCCTTCGCTACGAGCAGAAAATTGGCCCGGTAAGGGTCGCGGCTCCGGCAATCAAGATTGAGACGGTAGCTGCGGGAGGAGGCTCTATTTGTCGCTGGACTGCCGGGGCACTCGCGGTGGGACCGGAGAGTGCGGGAGCAGATCCAGGTCCGGCATGCTATGGTAAAGGTGGGCCGCTAACCGTTACGGATGTTAATCTTCTGCTAGGGCTCATGGATTCAACCGGGCCAGGGATCCCTCTCGATATTGATGCGGCGCGGGCTCAGTGCCATGAACTCCAGCACCAGATGGAACAAGACGGGGTGTCTGCAGGGTCGGAGAAACAGCTGCTTGAGGGACTTCGGGAGATAGCGATTGAGCGAATGGCAGAGGCGATTCGAAAGGTCTCTGTAAGGGAGGGATGCAACCCTGCGGACTACAGTTTGGTAGCATTCGGCGGTGCCGGTCCACAGCATGCGTGCGGGGTAGCAGCTAAGCTTGGCATCAGGGAGATATTCATACCCGATGATGCAGGATTATTGAGCGCGAGGGGCTTACATCACTGCGCGAAGGAAAGAATCGTTGAGCAGCAGGTCTTGGAGCGTTTGGATGCTCTTGGCGCAGGATGGGCCGAGAGAGTTGGGGCTCTGGTACGGGAAGCATTGGATTGGTTGGGTGAGGATGCATCTCTCTCCAGAATACTTTGTGAAATGCGACTGTGGGGTCAGGATTCCACTTTGGAGCTTGAGATGGACGACCTGCCCGAGCATGGCGATCTCGAAGAACGCTTTGTCGAGCGCTACCAAAAGCTCTATGGATATGATCCTCCTCCGGGGAAAGAGGTCGAAGTGGTGGCACTGAGAGTCATAGCGGGTATCGTCGGCAAGCAACTTCCTCCTGAGGACTTTGGTCCTGCCCTGAAGGTAGAGGGCATGGAGGTTATGCAGGACGCCTTCAGAACTTGCGTTGTTGAGCCGGGTTGGAGCTGGGCAAAGGGCTCGCGTGGAGGGATGCGACTGCTGAGGCAGGGCCAAGCAGCTCCAAGTCGACAGCAACACTCCGCAGGTTGGTCTCTCGAGATAGAGTCGGAGCTGTTTCGGTGCCGTTTTGAAGGTCTGGTAGAGGAGATGGGCGAGCTGCTGAGGAGAACTGCGATNTCTCCCAACATCAAGGAGCGGCTTGATTTTTCCTGTGCTCTTCTGGATGCAGATGGAAGGCTGGTNGTGAACGCTCCACATATTCCAGTTCACCTGGGAGCACTTGGTCTATGCGTGAGGAAGGTCAGCGAGGGACGAAAATGGAAGGAGGGAGACACAGTGATGGTGAATCACCCTGCATTCGGGGGGTCGCACCTTCCTGATGTAACGTTGATCAGTCCTGTTTTTGTCGGAGNTCGCCTNATCGGTTTTGTTGCGAACCGGGCTCACCATGCTGAGATTGGCGGAAAAGCACCCGGGTCCATGCCGGCGGAGGCTCGCTNCCTCGAGGAAGAGGGNGTNGTTGTGGCGCCGACGCTCCTCTGTGAATCTGGAAAAAGCCGATTACAGGAGGTGGAGGATCTCTTTCTGGCGGCGCGTTACCCAAGCCGAATGCTGAGTGATAACCTTGCAGATCTTGCTGCCCAGTCTGCATCCAACCATTATGGAGTCCGGGCGCTGCAGGATTTGGCNCGGGGCTCCTCCTGCGAGATTGTCCTTCGTAATATGGCTGAATTGCGCCGGCATGCCACGGAGGTCATGAGCTCCAAGCTACGCCCCCTGNATGGTCGCCAGTGGCAGGGAGAGGATATTCTTGATGACGGAACGCCGATCCGNGTGTTCCTCCGATGTTCTGGTGAAAGCCTGGAAGTTGACTTTGCGGGTTCTGGTCCTGTTCACGATGGGAACCTTAATGCAACGGAGGCAATCGTGAGGAGCGCAGTCCTCTACGTACTCAGAGCATGGGTTGGAGATGACCTCCCGCTTAACGAAGGCCTCCTTGATGATGTTCATATTAAGATACCAGATGGTATTCTTTGCCCTCCCTTTCCCACGGATCCCTCTGTCTGCCCAGCGGTAGTGGGCGGGAATGTGGAAACCAGCCAACGTGTGGTTGATGTTCTCCTTGATGCGCTTGACTTACAGGCCAACAGCCAGGGAACAATGAACAACTTTCTTTTTGGGAATGCGGCCTTTGCGTATTACGAAACCATTGGAGGGGGCTCTGGAGCGGGGCCTGGGTGGTCTGGGTTGAGCGGCACCCATGTGCATATGAGTAATACTGCGATCACTGATCCGGAGATCCTGGAGCGTCGCTTTCCCGTTCGCTTACGCAGCTTTTCTCTGAGAAAGGACTCTGGGGGTCATGGGCGATGGGATGGTGGGTGTGGACTGCAACGTGAGTTCGAGTTTCTCGAGACCATGACGGTTTCGATGCTGGCTCAGAGACGNAAGGAGGTGCCAAGGGGTAAAAAAGGAGGGGCGGCGGGGTCGCGGGGGAGACATATCAAGGTTGGGGCCGATGGCNCGGCAGAAAATTTGCCAGGNATCTGCAGCATTATGGTGCAAGCGGGCGAGCGCATTCGGGTTTTAACCCCGGGGGGCGGGGGATGGGGTCGCCGCGATGAATTNTCCAATAGTCCGTAGTGGTTTGAGGGCGCCTCCGAATCATTGTCCCATTTACNGGGACGGATCTAGGCGGTTCCCAAGGCTGCATGCACTGATTCTACATTGCGGCCGGGGAATTCGCTNTCTAGGATCCACGGGAACTTTTGATATGAACAAGACCCACTCCCTTGCTTTNTTTCTCGTTGTTCTTTTTTCCTCCATGGCNCCCGCAGATCTTGCCCTCAGTCTTCAGTCTCGAACCAAGGCAAATCCGGATCGAGTGGTAATTACGAAAGAGACATGGAGAGCAGATCAAACGGCTCTGATTATCTGTGATATGTGGGATGANCACTGGTGCAAGTCAGCAGCTCGCCGGGTGGAAGAGATGACCGGGNCATTGAATGAGGTAGTGAAGAANCTTCGTGACCAAGGGGTCTTCATTATTCACGCNCCTAGTAGCGTCGTGGANTTTTACAAAAATACTCCGCAACGACGATATGCCCAGAATGCTCCCTTTGCAAAACCTCCGATAAAGTTGAGTACGAAGGATCGCTGGGGAACCAAGTGGTGCTGGCCTGATCCTGAGTTCGAGGGAGTCCTCCCGATTGACGATTCGGATATGGGCTGCAGTTGCAAGGAGCCAAAGTGTGAGATCCGGGAAGCTTGGACGAGACAGAACAAGGGGNTTGAGATTCTTGAAGAAGACGCGATCACCGACAACGGACAGGAAGCCTATAATCTTCTTTCAGCAAAGAAGATCGAGAACGTCATTCTATGTGGAGTGCACCTGAACATGTGTGTTCTGGGGCGGCCGTTTGGAATCCGGCAGATGGTGAAACTTGGTAAGAATGTTGCTCTCATGAGGGATATGACCGACACCATGTACAACCCGCAGCGGCCTCCCGGGGTTGATCATTTCACTGGAACTGATCTTGTTGTAGCTCACGTCGAGCGTTATTGGTGTCCAACTTTCACCAGTGCGGATCTCACAGGGGAGAAGCCTTTTCGCTTTGTCGCAGACAAGCGCTGATTTTGTGATCGGCGGGTAGCGGAATGGGAGGGAGAGTCCTCGGTGAAAAGGGACACACAACTTGAGGGCAGAAATGCATCATATTTCGCCCATCTAAAGTGATATTGGTGGGTAACTGACGCTAAAAGGGGCGATTTTCTGGGAATTAGCGGCCTAATATACGTCTAGAGTCTCGACTTTTCGTGCGACTTGAGGCAGATACGGCGGCTGCTTAGCTTCAGACAACCCAATTTTCAAGCATGTCAGACCTTTCAAGATATCGCAACATTGGCATTTTTGCCCACGTGGATGCAGGGAAAACGACCACTACTGAGCGTATTCTCAAACTGACCGGGAAGATCCATAAGATCGGAGAAGTNCATGANGGGGCCGCTACCACGGACTTTATGGAGCAGGAGCAGGAGCGTGGGATCACGATTCAGTCTGCTGCTACAACCTGTTTCTGGAATGACCATCANCTTAATATTATCGATACCCCGGGACACGTGGACTTTACGATCGAAGTCTATCGTTCCCTGAAGGTTCTGGATGGAGGAGTTGGTGTATTCTGCGGTTCAGGTGGGGTGGAGCCTCAGTCCGAGACCAACTGGCGTTATGCTAACGATTCAGCAGTGGCTCGTTTGATTCTAGTCAACAAGCTGGATCGAATTGGAGCTGACTTCTATCGGGTCATAGACCAGATCAAAAAAGTCCTCGCGGCCAAACCTCTGGTGATGACATTGCCCATNGGNATCGAGGACGATTTCACAGGTGTGATTGATATCCTGACAAGGAAGGCATGGATCTGGGATGATTCCGGAGATCCCACCAAATACACCATTGGGGATCCGCCGGCGGACATGGTGGACAAGGTCGAGGAGTATCGTAACGAACTAATCGAAACGGTCGTCGAGCAGGATGATGACGTCATGGAGAAATACCTCGATGGAGAAGAGCCNGACGTCGAGACGCTCAAATCGTTAATTCGTAAAGGAACTATCGGCCTTGCGTTCTTCCCGACCTTCTGTGGATCGGCCTTCAAGAACAAGGGGATGCAGCTCATTCTGGACGCAATTGTGGACTACTTGCCAAATCCCACCGAGGTGCCCGCTCAGCCCGAAATCGATATCGATGGAAACGAGACCGGGGAGTTTGCAATTGTNGATCCAGATCGTCCGCTACGAGCCTTGGCGTTCAAGATCATGGACGATCAATACGGAGCTCTGACATTCACAAGAGTCTATTCAGGNAGGCTGCAGAAGGGGACTATGATTCTTAACACCTTCACAGGTAAAACAGAGAGGGTGGGGCGTATTGTGGAGATGCATGCTGATGACAGGAAGGAGCTGGAGGAAGCTCAGGCTGGAGATATTGTTGCCCTTCTTGGGCTCAAAAATGTCCAGACAGGTCATACCCTCTGTGATGAGAAGAACCCGGCCACGCTTGAGCCAATGGTCTTCCCCGATCCGGTCATATCAATGGCGGTAGCTCCTTCGGAGGTTGGGCAAGCCGATAAGCTGGGCGTGGCACTCGCCAAAATGATGAAGGAAGACCCCTCATTTCGCGTCGAAACAGACCAGGATAGTGGAGAAACCGTTCTTAAAGGGATGGGAGAGCTCCACCTCGATATCAAGGTGGACATTCTGAAGCGGACGTATGGCGTGGAGACGATCGTGGGTGCTCCACAGGTCGCCTACCGGGAGACCATCACGAAGGCNATCGACGATTCCTATACNCANAAGAAGCAGAGTGGTGGTTCCGGTCAGTATGCTAAGATTGATTTCTCAATAGAGCCTCTTGAGCCCGGGTCCGGATTCGAATTTGAGTCCAAGGTCGTGGGAGGTAATGTCCCCAAGGAGTTTATCCCGGCCGTGGAAAAGGGTTTCAAGAGATCCCTCGAAAAGGGTGTTCTTGCTGGGTTTCCTTGCCTCGATTTCAAGGTGACGCTCTCCGATGGAGGACATCACTCAGTAGACTCCTCCGCGGTAGCTTTTGAGCTGGCGGCACGGGCGGCATACCGGCAGTCGATTCCCAAGGCGTCTCCCAAGCTGTTGGAACCAATCATGAAACTGGATGTGTTCACTCCAGAAGACAATGTGGGAGACGTGATCGGTGATCTGAATCGGCGCCGTGGAATGATTCATGCCCAAGATCGGGCCCCCACGGGGATNCGAATCAAGGCAGATGCTCCGCTCGGAGAGATGTTTGGCTACATCGGAGACCTGCGAACCATGACTTCGGGTCGGGGCCAGTTCTCCATGGAGTTTTCTCACTACACTGCGGCTCCTAACAGCATTTCTGCTGAGGTGATTAAGAAGGTTGAGGAGGAAAAAGCAGCCAAGTCCAAGTAACCGGATCTGGTCTGCCGANTGAGTTGGTCCTCTCCTTTCAGGATGGAGAGATGCGTGCTATGGCTTGGAGCTGAAGGCGCAGATGATGGAGGATCCTCTCTCCCACTTCTTGAGGGGACGGTGATTCNCTTATTTCATTGTGCAGGCAGGTGGTAGTCACGCCTTCAAGGCCGCAAGGAGTGATGTGAAGAAATGGAGGGAGNGACTCTGCCGTGACGTTAAGGGCAAACCCATGCATCGATACCCACTTGCGCACGCCCACTCCAATACTCGCAATCTTACGGTTCTGAACCCAAACGCCAGTCAATCCCTCGCGCGCCTCAGCAATCACATCGTAGTCAGCAAGAGCGGCGATGAGGGACTCCTCGAGGAGCCTGAGGTAGGCATGCAGATCCTGCCCATAATTTCGTAAATTGAGAATGGGATAGCCGACTAGTTGACCGGGACCGTGATAGGTGGCCTGTCCTCCTCGATTGATTTCGTATACAGGATGAGGGAGGTGGGATGAATCTCCAAGGCTACTCTGATTGCGAGTGCGCCCGATGGTATATACGGGAGAGTGTTCCAGCAGAAACAGGGTTTCTTGGGCTTCGCCCACATGGATCCTGCCGACATGATCCTCTTGGATATCAAGGGCCTCTTGATATGGGATATNGCTACCTAACCAACAGGGAATCATTTGTTGTTATCTTACGGTGGTCCCTTCCTAAAAGGATCAGATTTGAGTGCGTGGAAGAGCGGTCTTTCTCAAAGGGTCAGAGGCAAAAAGATGGGCCAGAGCAATAGCCAGGGCATCGGCTGCATCATGGGCAGGGGTTTCACTGAGTCCAAGTAAGGCCCTGACCATGAATGCGACTTGTTGCTTATCTGCAGAGCCCTTGCCGACGACGGCTTGTTTGATCTTGCGGGGTGCGTATTCGTAAACATTCAAACCATGATCCGCAGCTGCAATCAGAGCAGCGGCACGGGCGGCTCCCATGGAAATAGCAGTGCGGTGGGATTGGACGTAGATGATTCCCTCAACCGCAACTTCGTCAGGCTCCCACTTCTCGATGAGGTTGCTTAACCCGGTTCTGATCGCAGCAAGGGCTCCAGACTGGGAAACGATGCGCGGGACGGAAATCACGTCAAAAGCAAGGGGGGATTGGGATTTGTGGTCCCCTTCAACAATGGCAAAGCCAGTGTTTCTGATAGCTGGGTCAATGGCCAGAATACGCATGGCGATTACCCCCTGACAAGNGNAGGACNATTTCGGAATCTTACAGGGTTACNAGTTTTCCGGCTACTTGCGACGTCTTCCCGACGGGCGGCGGGGACGGCGGATAGGCTTGGCGGGCTTATCATCCAGAATGGCGGTGTAGGCGTATTCAAAATCCTCCAGCTTCTTNCGCTTGATTTTCTTATCGATGAAGCGCTCTACAGAAGTTGCAAAGTCCAGTTCATCCGCAGTCAGCAGAGTGAAGGCGTCTCCTTCCTGTTCTGCACGACCAGTTCGTCCGATACGGTGGACATAGTCCTCTGCGTTTTCAGGAACTCGATAATTGATAACATGGGTAACATTTGAAATGTCAATGCCGCGGGCCGCTACGTCGGTAGCCACGAGGACTTCATAGAGCCCGTCTTTGAAGCCCTTCAACGCTTTCATGCGATCGGTCTGCTTGATGTCCGAGTGCATCGCGGCGACCTTATTGAGACCTTTCTGCCTGAGGAGAGACGCAACAGAGTCGGCCTCTTTTCGAGTGCGGGTGAAGATCATGACGCTGTGAAAGTCAGTTTTGTCCAGCAAGGCGAGAAGGAGNTCATCCCGTTGACTCATGGCCACCGGATAGAAGGCATGGGTAACGGTAGAGGGAACTGCACGACGGGCAATTTCAACCTCGACAGGATCTTTGAGGCACCACTCAGCAAAGGTCTGGATGGCTGGGGGCATGGTCGCTGAGAAGAAGAGCGTCTGGCGCTCTTCCCATGGACAGAAATTAACGATTTTACGAACATCAGGCAGGAAGCCCATGTCGAGCATACGATCTACTTCATCGAGGATCAGAGTCTTTAGTTCGCCGAAGCGCATACTCGCGCGGTAGAACAAGTCAATGAGCCGCCCGGGGGTCGCGACAACGATGTCGGCGCCGCGCTCCAGTTGTTCGACCTGCTTGCCGTAGCCTACGCCTCCGTGCAGAAGGGCGACCCGACACCCGGTGTGTTTCCCGTAGTGCTCAAAGGATTCCGCAACNTGGTAGGCTAACTCCCGGGTTGGCTCTAAGACGAGGCACTGAGGTTTGCCGATAGCGGTCAGCTTACTCAAGACCGGAAGGGCAAAGGCCGCCGTTTTTCCCGTGCCTGTCTGTGATGCCCCGACGACATCACGCCCTTCAAGAATGAGAGGGATTCCCTTCTCCTGGATTGGAGTTGGGTTTGTGTAACCAGACTCCTCAATGGCCTTCAAGACCTCTCTCGAAAGCCCCAGCTCGTCAAATGACATCTCGCTAGGTAGAGTGACACCACGGTGGGGTCAAGGGCAATGGATGGCCTTGTTTCCAGAGAATTAACTGATTCTTACGGAACGTCTGGCCATTCAAACGCGTCCACGGTAGACTGTGATGCAATGTCGGACCTTTTGCAGTATGGCGGACCGGTGCTCTGGCTTCAAGCCGCCTTGGCTTTTCTGGCCGTTGTTTATATCATTGAGAGNCTTCTCTATTTTCACAGTGTCAGGGTAAATGTTGCCGATTTTCTCGTCGGCATCTCAAATCACCTTCGACGAAGGGAATTCGCGGAAGCGATTCATCAGGCGAATCGTTTGCGTGGTCCAGCGGGTCGAGTTGCTCATAGTGTCCTGATCCGNCATCATATGGAGCGCAAGGATCTNGTCATGATTGCTGATGAAGGGGTATGTATGGAAGTTCCGCGAATTGAGAAGAATCTTCGCGCCTTGCTTGGNGTCGCCCTGATNGCGCCGTTGGCAGGTCTTCTGGGAACGTCCTTGGGTTTGATTGATGCGTTTACAGAAATCAATGAGGCTGAAGGTGAAGTTGCCTACGCCAGTTTGGCAGGTGGTGTCTTTCAGAGTCTCGTGACAACTGCGGCGGGGCTCTGTATCGCGACGTCTTCTTACATCTTCTACCTGACGATGCTGGGGAAGGCTAAGCGCCTCTTATATCGATTGCAGAGGACGGGAATCGAAGTTGTGAATCTGATTGTCGATGCCCGATCCGGAATTGATATCTTGTCTTTCCGGGAAGAGGTCGAGGCACAGAAAGGTAAAAAAGAGGAATCCAGAGGCGTTGAGTCGTGAGAGCCCAGTTGACGCTTCCAGAGANACCATCGGCACTTTATCTGCTGGCAGTGCTAGATGTCATTGCGGTTCTCCTGATTTTTTTGGCGCTGGTTCCTGCGGTAGCTGATCAGGCTGGGGTGCCATTGAACAAGATGAAGTTCAGTTCGCGAATGGACACGATTGCACCAGAGAAGAGGGTCANTCTTTTTGGTCGCGCGGGTTCCCCGCCAAGGTTTCATCTTGGAAGAAAGAAAATTAAATTTGAGAATCTTACGGACGAGCTTANCCGGCTCAAGGAGGCGAGGGGAATCGAGGTCATGGTTGCGGTGCTGGATCAGAATATGAAGTTTGGCCTTCTTAGTGAGCTTGAGACGGTCGCAGATGAGGTGGGTGTTGAGGTGATTCTTGGCGGACGGTTTGAAATGGAAAATACGGGGTTTGGTGGCTTGAGAGAGGCCAGTCCTGAGCGGGAAAGCTTATCGAACGAATGAGGCGCTGGACTAAGAATCGGCGTATCCTTGGGGATAGGAAAGCGGGGTTGCTGTTCAACTGGCGTGAAAGGGAGGGTGTTTTTGGAAGAGCGTTGCTCGCGCTTTTGTTGGGATCAGTCATCTTTGGGGTGTTCGTGCTGCTAATACGAGTGGAAGGTGCTGAGCGTGGCCGGG
>PBTP01000078.1 GCA_002729275.1 Roseibacillus sp.
GGGCGTCCCAGTGGCTGCTTTGCAGAGAGTATCGACATGAAAACACTAAAAAAATAGGCCTTATAATGATTGCCCGGTCCGTGAGGTCTCGGGGAAAAAGAACACTTGGTGAATACAGAGATTTTTCTGGCGTCGGAGGGGGCTGTCGTATGTATAATGCGTATACCCGGACCTACCGACCGATCAACATGCATGCCGCTATGACAACTACCAAGGAAAGAGGGAGAAAGGGTTTCTCCCTTGTCACTACTGTCACGATTCTGGTGCTCCTCTCTCTAATCGCAATCGGGCTTCTTTCGCTCTCTGCTGTGACGCTGCGTAGCAGCACCTCTGAACTCGCCCAGCTGGAAGCGCAATCCAATGCCCGGCTGGCCCTGATGGTGGCGATTGGAGAAATCCAGACGAACCTTGGACCCGATCAACGGGTTTCTGCGGAAGCTGGCGTTCTTGATAAGGAGCCAGATCCTTACAACGCGGCGGGAATCCAGGGCATCAAGCATCCACATTGGGTCGGGGTCTGGAGCACTGAGTGGGTCCCTCCCGGTAGCGACGGCGCCAACAAGTCTCCGTGGGTTCGTAGTGATGATGAAGGGGGCTTGAGTGATCAGCGATTCACGGGTGCCGCAGGTATGGGATTCGACAGAGAGAGAGATATTCTCAGTTATCTCATCAGTGGTAATGAAGGGGGGCGGGCCGAGCTCGGAGTCGACCTCATTGAAGCCGAGGCTTGGGAGGGAGACCAAATTGAGCTGGTTGGTGAAGGAACCGTGGCAACTACTGAGGAATATGTGGTTGCCCCGCGGGTTGCCACGCGCAACGACCGAGATCGGGTGACCGGTGGCTACGCTTATTGGGTCGGGGACCTGGGAGTCCGGGCCAACGTGGCCATGGTTGATGCTTACAGCCTCGACTCTCCGGTGCGTGGACCCAATCCCGACGGGATGGAGCGCATCCTGAACCCGCAGGATACTGCGGCGAAGCAGCTTGAGGGAATTAACAACGATCTTACCGACGAGGAGGTCCGGAAGCTTTTCAGTCGCAAGACCGTTGAGCTGACCGACGGAGTGCCTAGCAGGGAAAATGCGCTCCGTAAGAAGAGGGCTTTCCACCACCTCACTACCCAGTCAAAGGCCGTCCTGTGTAACGTGAGACAGGGGGGGCTTCTCCGGGACCTGACCGCCTACATCCACGATCGCCGTGGAACGATCCGGGACCTCCGGGCCGACGGCCGGATTGTTTCCCAAGGGATCCAGGACCTTGATAATATTATTGGCCCGGCGAATGCCGCCGTGGCCCGGGAGCAGGGGACGACCTGGAGTCGGACAAAATACCGGGATATTGCTCCAACCTTTGGCCTCGTCCGAAACTGGGCCCTGGCCGGTCGCGGCCTGCAGTACGCGGAGAGAGACACCAGCATGGTGGACCCTGCACCCCCAACTTCGGAAGACATTGCCAATGGCACCCTGCGGGGAATGAACGATGGCGTGAATGTGTATGATGGAGGTAACCTGCGTCCTGCATCGTTCCTGCCTTTCGTCAAACCCAACCTCTTTCCCGTGATGGCCGAGGGATCGGTCTATTACAATCTTGCAACTTACCCTCAGTCGCCGGCTCCCGGGGCCGGGAATATCATCCGGATCTGTCTCTACCCCCGGATAGCGCTCTGGAATCCTTACAACGTGGCTATCAACACGCACGGCATGGTTGCCACCATATTTGTCAATGGGAACAAGGACCTAAGGGTCACCTACACTGACCGGACATCGAGGACCGGGGTGTCTATGCCGTTCGGACGGGGATCGACCAAGATTCACACGGGGCAGCAGGGCAACGCAAGACCCAGTGGCAACGATCCGAGCCCTGGCCATTACGTCGGCTGGATGCTTATGAGCTTGCAACCCACAACGATCGAGCCGGGTCAGACCCTCGTCTTCAGCCCGCGCCAGCACTCGGAATACCAGCTCTTCAACATCGCCCGCAATGTTCTCTCGGCCTCGGTGGCTCCGGACCCAAGTATTTATTTTTATCAGGACCTGGTCTACCCCCATCCCAAAGTGCCCGCGAGCTTCATTGAGTATCCGGGAGGTGGCAACCAGTCCGGGGGAGACAACTACATGATGTCACTTAAGAGTACGGGAAGGTCCCGAAGTTACAACGACTCCTCCTTCAACTCGATGCAGTCTATCGTCTACGCCAATACCTCCGTACAGGCAGGTGGTAGTGATGAACTACCCGTGCAGTGGAGCACTGGTCGTGGCCGGCAGCCAGAGCCGAGGGTTCATCAGCTCGCTAACAGCGCGGGCCGGCTTCCCGGGACTGCAATCCCTGACACAAGGACGAGGGATGGCTTTCGCATCCGTTGGTGGGATGAGCATCGCTCCAACGTCCTTGGTTCCGGCCAGTTGCGGGGGCAACCACAGCACCTCAAGAGTTCCGTGATCGGAACGTGGAATCCCCGGGCCGCCTATTTCTGCCGGAACCCCTGGGACAATGTCACGGACCTTCCTCCTCATTTCTATGGAATGTATACCCGGGACCTGTTCGACCAGAGAGTCAGCTGGCAGAATATGATGCCGCGCTCGGTAGANGGGAAAAATGTGAGCTGGCCCTTCGGTGAGCCTCTGAGTGCGCCGGATGATGGGGTGGTTCTTTTTGATGTGCCGCGTGAGGAGATCGGTATTCCCTCCCTCGGATTTCTGCGTCATCTCAAGCTTTCGGAATTCGCATGGCACCCGAGCTATGCGGTAGGTAACTCCCTCGTTGATCCCCGGGTAGGCCGCCTTCATACCAGTCCGGTTCTGCGCACCTCGCAGGAGAAAGCGAACAACGGTTGGAACCATTATCTCTTTGGGCATCGGGGAAATACCAACTACTGGGCCATGCTGACGAGGCAGATCCTGTTCAATCGACCCGATGACCACTTTGTGGTTTACGATCTNAGCTTTGAGACCAACTTCAACCTGTGGGACAATTTCTTTGTGTCGACCGGNAATCCCTCCCGGAAGCAGGCCTTTGTGAGAAATCCTGAGGAGAATCCTCTGCCGAATGGGCGTTTCCAATTGATTGGAACCGGCACGGATGTGGACCGTGATGTTGTCGATTTCCATCGATCGGCCAGCCAGCTCTGGCTCAATGGGGGGTTCAATGTGAACTCGGTCAGCGTGGACGCTTGGAAGGCTGTGCTGGCCTCTGCCATGAACGCTGGCGACTATGCCAGTGAGGACGCTATTCCCTTTCCCCGGGTAATCAACCCACCTAACGGGGAGTATCTCGGGGGCAACTGGGATGACGAGGAAGCGACCTCCGGATTCCTCAGTATCGACGGAAGTGATGCTACTGACAGTGAGCTTGAGCGTCTCGCCCAGGAAATCGTGCGGGAGGTGAAGGAGAGGGCGCCCTTCTTTGGTCTCTCCGACTTCATCAATCGGCGGTTGGTAGCGAGCGAGCACGGCGATGCCGGTCCGATCGAAGCAGCTATTCGGCGGTCCGGGATTAACNCTGAGTTCGACGAGAATGAAATTCTTCGGATCCCCAATGACGAGAATCATCGTCTTCGGAATGTGAGCTTCGATAATATGCGTAACACAACTCGCCTCGATCAGACTCAGAAGCCTGACTCCGTGGCATGGGGACTTCCCGGATACCTGACTCAGGGGGACGTCGTACAGGCGATTGGCTCGGCCCTGCGACCACGGTCCGACTCCTTTATTGTCCGGGCCTATGGTGAATCCGTAGACGCGCAGGGCGAAGTAAAGGCCAGAGCATGGTGTGAGGCCATTGTTCAGCGTAGTCCGGAGCCCATTAATCCGGACTCCAGTGGGTTGAATCCTGTGGCCAAGCGCGATCCNGATGATCTTGAGTTTGGTCGTCGCTTTAAATTGGTGAGCTTCCGCTGGCTGAATGCCGAGGAAGTCTAGGAACTCGCTTGAAAAGAGGGTCTTTTTCAGAGCCCATGGATCNTTATGGTCCATGGGCTTTTTATTGCCTTAGTCCGGAAGCATCCGGNAAAACTGCCGGATTACTTGAAGCGCTCAGCGGGGTCAGCGGCTACTTTTCTAGCGTTCGAGCTAAAGGAGAGCCTCAAGAATCGGTTTGACGGTCCTCCCAGAGATGAGAGAGAATGCTTAAATGTTCTTCGAGCGTGTAGCCATCCGGTTTCTACTTCTGCAAGTGCTTATATTTGCGGTTCTGCCGGTCTCTGCGGAGAGCGAGCCGGAGGGAGAAAAGCCACGGATATGGACCAGCGTCGATGGCAGGAAACTTACGGGAACACTTGAGGAAAAGGGAGAGGACTGGGTGAAGATTAAGATCAGGGGTAAGGTCTACAATCTGAAGCTGGAGAAGCTTAGTAAGAAGGATCAGGACTACCTGAAGACTCACAAGATCCGGNAGCCTCTTGAGATCAGGACGGAGCTCAAGTCCTACAAGGATAATGATCTTAAGCGGACCGTTATGACGTTGGATGTGGAATTTGCCAACATGGAGGAGAATTCCGAGCTCTACCTCCTTCTGNTCTGGATCTCCAAGAAGAAATCCGAACTGACCAGCGGTTCCGTCAGCATCAAGGAGAAGCTGGAATGCTTCTACGATCGAGATGGGGTCTACTCTCATGAGGCTGGCTTTTACGATGACAAGAATGGAGATGANTTTCGTGGCTGGGCCATCCGAGTGATGGATATGAAAGGTANGGTTATTGCCGAGCGTGCCAGCGCATCCAGCTATCTTCGTTATCTNGAGACGGTGGTCACCCGCAGNGCGCCAGTGCCTCCAGAGGAAGAGAAGTGACAGGTATAATTAAGCCAGCTCCTCACCCTTTGCTCAAGGGTTCCGGGGATAGGGCTGTGTAGTCCTGTTTGATGGCTCCGGTAGACCCGTTAATCGACTGGAGGGAGGAACTATCGACCGCGCTTGCAATTCTGATGCTGCCTCATCTGGGTGNCCACTGATTACGACGACCAAGATNTGAATGATGGAGGGCAGCNGCTCCGTGTCNTGGTNCCCAATCAGGGAGCTGGGGCGAGAGGAGCGAAGGGCGCCTTCGGGTCGCGGCCAAAGGCGGGATCAAGAGTGATTCCGNAAGGGTTCACGGCTTCCACGATACCAGAGAGATGGATGACTTCGCCCACCTCGTAAGACTCNGCCGCGCGCTTGAATTTCCCGAAATGTGCGGTCACGCCGTGATCTAGTTTCACGACAGAACGTTCGGGATCGGAGGTATCCACGGCGCTGACCCGGCCACGGACAGTGACCTTCTTCCTCAGGTAATCCGGGGCAAGGGCGATGGCATTGCGGGCCTCAAACTGAGCAGCCGGACGCCCGTAGTCCATAATCCACCCCTTACAACTGCTGAGAAGCGGGAAAAGAAAGGTGAGCGATGCCGTGAGGAGNGTAGTCTTCAAAAATAAGGTCGGGATGATCANGNTNCCAGATTGTAGAGCGGCTTTTCTTTTCCAGACCATCGAAAAGAATGATCCAATCATGGACTGGAGTAATCTGCCGGGCTCCGCCTGACTATCGTAGCTGGGGACAGAATTTCTGATGAACTTGTTAAGAGAGGGGTTGAGGGGCAGCTCTCTTCTGACATTGTTCTCTTGCGTGCGTATCTGCCTTCTTACCACTCAGGACCTTGATGCGGATCCCTTTCCATCCGACGACTGGCCGTGCGATCCGCGACCCTTTCTTCCAGAGGCAGAATGGCAGGTGGCAACCCTTGTAAAGAAAAGTGCGGTAGAAGTNGTCTCCCAGTTGGTGGAGGAGGGGAGCTATGACCTGTTCTTCAATCTATGTGATGGTGCTGCCGACCAGGATATTCCGGGGATCGAGGTGGTGGAGACCCTCGAAAGGCTGGGAGTTCCCTTCACCGGAGCGACCTCGAACTACTATGAGCCGACCCGTGAGGAAATGAAAGCGGCCTGCCGGAGGGAGGGGATCGCCACTCCTGCCGCGGTGCTGGCTCGGAACGAGTCCGACGTCGATAGGGCCGCAGAAACCCTCCGATTCCCTCTCTTCGTGAAACACCACAACAGTTATGCCAGTGTAGATCTGAGTAGGAACTCGCGGGTGCAGTCACGGTCGGGGCTGGTCCAGCAGGCTCAGAAGATGATTTCACGTTATGGGGGAGCCCTCATTGAGGAGTATATCGAGGGGGCTGAGTGCACCGTGCTGGTGGCAGAAAACCCCGATGATCCCGGGCGGCCAGTAAGTTACCTCCCGATGCAATATCGCTTTCCGGAAGGAGAAGAGTTCAAGCATGAGGACCTCAAGTGGGTAGAGTATGACGCCATGTCGAGCTTTCCGGTCGAGGACGTGCAGCTGGCTCGTCGCCTGCGGGACGAGGCGGGTCGCTTTTTCGTGGCTCTCGGGGGAGCGAGTTTCGGGCGCTGCGATGTAAGAGTAGATTCGGGGGGGACTCCATACTTCCTCGAGATCAATCCCAACTGCGGAGTATATTACCCTCCGACGGATCCGGGGAGCGCGGACTTGTGCCTCATGCAGGATCCTGCGGGCCACGAGGGCTTCACGAGACAGCTGGTGCGCGCCGCGTTCGCGCGGCGGGGCCAAATCAGGCAGGAATGACCGATCTTCAGCTCTCTTTCGAGTTAAAGTAGACCTTCAGGAAGCCCATGGCGCGGGCTTCGTCGAAGCCGCGTTCGATAGTGCCATCCTGGAAGTCGGGGAGGAGGCGCACCTCTACTCCGGTATCAAACTTCATGACTCCGCCGACCTTCTTGCGAACCTTGGTCAGTTCCCCGGGGCTGATCCCGAAGTCTTCGGAGAGAGGTTGGTGATCCTTCTCATAGCTGGCCTTATATTCCTTGAACTGGCTCACCATGGCAGGGTCCTTGCGCAGGACTTCTTCCTCGAATTCCTGCATNCTGAAGTGGTCCCGATTTTCAAAGAATTCGATGGCCCGGTTGGCTGCCACGGTTTTTTCCGTCACCCCGTCGCCCTCGCCAGTCACGGGGCTTTTTTCGCCCTGCAGGAAGGAAACCGCAAGATCGGCAACTTGGGTGGTGAGCATGGAGTCATCGGTGAAGAGGCGGACCCCCAGGAATTCCTGAAGCCAGAAACGGGACTGGGCTCCTGCCCTGTCGAANGTCAGAACATGATAGCCGTTNGGTTCATCGACGTTCAGGATNAGACAGCCCTTGTCGATCTTATCGGGGTTAATTCCGTGTTCAGTGGTGATACGGAGGTCTCCTTGGTCAGAAGAGATGCTGAGAAATGGTTCTACCGTCTCCGACTTCAGGATACAGAGAGCTTCTACAGGCTCCTTACTCACCATTGCATTACTGATTCGTGCTATGCAAAGGTCTCCCGCCTTGATGTTGGGGCGGTCGGTTTTGGCATAGAGGCGGCGGGCGAGTTCGCAGCCTTTTTCAAGAAAGGAACTCTCCCCCGAGAAGATGTCGCGGACACAGGAAAATGTTTCGTTCCTGTCCAGAGAGGCGTGATGATCGAAGCGATACCGCACATGGCTCCGAAAGGGTTTGAGAATCAACTGGGAGAACTGGTCTTGGTCCTCTTTCCGGATCTCGCAGACTTCCCGAGAGGTTTCCAGAGGTTGTTCGTTGATCCGGTTACCAACGCGCGCGAGAACGACTTCTCCTACGGAGGCCTTCTTGAAACCAATATCCAGAATCACGGAGGGACCGTAGAAAATCCGAGACCGATCAACACGGGAAAAGCAGGCAAGCAATTCCCAAGGTGCTCACATCTTTTCCACAGTAGGCCAGCATGCTGGCAGGATTCCCCCCTTATTTGCCAGCAGGCTGCTTATTGGCATTTACGCCGATTGGCGCCTGGGGCCAAGGAGTCTCACCGGGGGCCCATTTTGTAGGTTGCTTTGCCCTTACCGCGTCCACGTGCCTGANCAGCCATTCTGGAGGTTTGGCGTTTTCCTTCTGGCCGTAGATGTATGGCAGAGGAGGGTCCATGAGGAGGGGTTTATTCCCGAGGGGAGGACGCTCGCTATCAACNTGAGCAAGGCGGGCGGCGAGGCGCTTGACCACGGAAGGATTGTCCTTCGCAACATCTTTCTTTTCGTAGGGGTCCCTGGCGATGTTGAAGAGCATGTCACCCATGAGTTTCCAGGGACCACTTCGGATGGTAGGAACCCGGACGCTGCCGGTGACCTCAAAGACGATTTCCTTGCGCGGGCTGGCTGCTCCCTCGAAGAGCATGGCGTTCATATCAAGACCATCAACTTTGGTCTCCTGCCGGGGATTGGCCCCGGCCAACTTGATGAAGGTAGAGTAGAAGTCGGCAACAAACATCATTCCGTCGTTGGAGGTGAGGGGCTTGGTGTGGCCGGGCCAGCGGAGGAGGCAGGGAACGCGAACGCCTCCTTCGAAGGTGGTATTCTTGGTGCCCCTCCAGGGTGTACTCATGGATTCGAGGACCGGTCCGTTGTCGTTGGTAAAGATGAACAGGGTGTTATCGCGGAAGCCATGCTTGTCGATGGCGTCAGCGATCCGTCCCACCGCAGTGTCGAGGGAGCGAAGCATGCCATCACGGATAGCGAGGGGGTCCTTCTCTTCATTTACAAAGTCTGCGGGCGGGTTGAGAGGTCCATGGACAGCGTTGAAGGGAACATAGAGGAAGAAGGGCTTCTTCCTGTCGAGGGCCCGGTCCGCGATAACCCGTTCGGCCTCTGCAGCGAAGAGGTCGGTGGCGTAGCCTTCCTCCTGCAGGGGTTTCTGGTTGCGGTGCCAGTCGTACACCGCGAAACGGGCGGGGGCATTGTGGACGATGGTCTTGGTGTAATAGTCGATACCCCAGGCGTAGTGGCCATACTGGTGCATGAATCCCTGGCCCATGGGGAGGTGCTCCTCAAGCCATTCCCCACAGTGCCATTTACCCACCAGAGCTGTGAAATATCCGGCTTCTCGAAGGGCCTCAGCAATGGTGCGTTCCTCGGTGTCCAGGGCATGAATGCGCCTTGTTGGTTCTCCCCGGTCGTTGTGCGCGAGGGTCAGGCCAAGAGCCTTCAGGTAACTTGGCTTGCCAAAATCCTCGGAGCGCCAGTCCATCCAATTCCGGAAGGCGTAGCGACCAGTAAGAAAAGCGCCACGGGTTGGCGCGCAGACGGAGTGGGTGTAGAACTGGGTCAGGCTGAGGCTCTCTCTGGCCAGCTTATCCAGATTAGGAGTGAGGCCCTTGGTGCTGCCGTTGAAGCCTGGCTGGTTCCAGCCCATGTCGTCCGACATGATGAAGACGATATTGGGCCGACTCCCGGCCTCACCTGCAGCCCTCCCAGCCATGGGGAAAAAGAGCAAGGGGAAGAGTCCGGTCAGGATAAGGATGATCTTCTTCATGCTGGGCATCAAAGAGGAGCGGGCGGTAGATTCAAGGTTTCTGTTGCTTCCTTACACCAAAAGAGAGGCCCGCTTCCCCTTCCGGGGCGAAGCGGGCCTATTCCGTTCGCTGGAGCAATACCTCCAGCTCGATGATTTGAGGCTTCAGACGTCGAGGTTGTAGCCCTCACGCGGGTCGATAGTAACCCACTTGTTGGCTTCCTCGTGGTTGGTGAATTTTCCACTCTGGTCGTCCCATTTGAGCTCTTCGCCCGGAAAACGTAGTGCCACGGCACCAAGAGCAAGGGCTGCTGACATGGGAGCGGCATACATGAAGTTGCTCCCAGGAGCGTTGATGTCGCCTTTCTTGGCCGCATCTACCCACTCACGGTGGTGATCTGTGCCCTTTAGCTTGCGATGCTCTCCCTGCCAGCGGGCAGATTCCCGGGCGATGGCGTCCTTGTCGAACTTGGATCCTACTGCGACCGGCCTTGGGGTCCCGGCATGCGATCCACCCATGGCAGACATCTTGCTGCCAACGATGAGACAGCCATTCCCGCCCATGTTGAGGCCGGGATCAGCTCCGGCGGGAGGCTTGGGTCGCTTGCCGCCGTCATGCCAGACCATTTTGACTCCCTTAGGGCAGACCTTGGTGGCGGGGAAATGGAAGTGAATCACCGACCACTTGGGATAGGCAACCCCTGCCGGGGCAGAGGCCTCTGCGGTGATGGAGGTCGGCAATGTCAGTCCGCAGGTCCAGAATGCGGGGTCCATATTGTGGCAGGCCATGTCACCCATGGCGCCTGCGCCAAAGTCCCACCATCCGCGCCACGAGAAGGGGAGGAAGCCTTTGCCAAAGGGCCGCTTTTCCATCGGTCCGACCCAGGAGTCCCAATCGAGTCCCTTCGGAACTGGTGCCTCTGCAGGATACTTGGTCATGCCCTGAGGCCAGATGGGACGATTGGACCAGGAGTGCAGTTCGAGCACTTCGCCAAAGGCTCCGTCGTCCATCATCTTCTTCCAGAGCTTCAGGCCTGAGCCTGCATGACCCTGGTTCCCCATCTGAGTAACCACCTTGTATTTCTTGGTTGCTTCAAGAAGAGCCATGCACTCGCCGTAGGTGCGGGCGAGAGGTTTTTGAACGTAAACGTGCTTTCCGAGTTTCATGGCTGCGAGGGCTGCAACCGCATGGACATGATCAGGCGTCGAAACTACCACGGCATCGATCTCGTCCTTGTGCTTGGCGAGCATCTCCCGGTAATCCGTGTAGCTTGGAACCTTGCTGTATTTGTTGAAGTGGCCCTTCGCCCGGCCCTCGTCAACGTCGCACATGGCGATGAGCTTCCCTCCGCTTGAAACCGTATTATCGAGGTCGCTGCTACCCTTGCCGCCACAGCCGATCTGAGCGAAGCGGAGAGGTTTTCCCTTGTGGTGATCCCCGTAAACTAATTCGGCAGAACCAAGTGTGGCCGCAGCAGCGGTGGTGGTCCCAAGGAAGCGACGACGATTGGACTGAGCCGGGTTGGATGGTTCGGACATGAGAGGACTAGAGCGGCTTGAAGAGAGGTTTTCAAGAGTAAGAGTTGAGGGAGATGCTCATGTGAGTAGTCCCTTTGTGAAGGTGGCGCAGGTAGATCGGGGCTCTCGAGGTCCTTCTGCGGTTTTTATTGACTGGAAGCATGGAGTTACCAGCCTATCCAGATATCATGAAACTTGGCATATATGGAACCATCGCCCTGCTCGTTTTTACCGCTATAGCTAGTGCGGAATGGTTTCAATTCCGTGGCCCCGGTGGTCAGGGAATCTCCGCGGCCAAGGATATTCCCCTGAAGTGGGGGCTCAAGAAGGGAATCGCGTGGAAAAAGAAACTTCCCGGAAAGGGCTGGTCCTCTCCGGTGATCGGAGAGGGTAAGGTTATTCTTACGATCTCCCGGCAGGAGGGGGAGAAAGTCAGCTTGGGAGCTCTTGCGATCGACGTGCGGAGTGGTGACGTAGTCTGGAGTCAGGATCTATTTACTCCCGGAGCGGCCGAGGTCAGAAAACGTCATTCCAAAAATGGTCTCGCTAGCGCGACGCCCTATCTCGAGCAAGGGGTGGCCTATGTCCATTTCGGACACATGGGAACTGCGGCTCTCCGGCTTAGCGATGGAGAGGTAATCTGGAAGCAGGTCGTCAAGTATCCACCGGTACATGGGACTGGTAGTTCTCCCATAGTGGTAGATGGCAAAATGATTTTCAATGCGGATGGAGCATCGGATCCGATGATTGTTGCTCTTGATCAGAAGAAAGGGGAGATGGAGTGGAAGACACCCCGTGAGCAGGAGGTCAAGAAAACCTTCTCCTTTGGAACTCCGCTGGTGATCGAGGTTGAAGGTCGCAGGCAGATAATCAGTCAGGCGAGTGGCAAAGTCTCGGCCTACGACCCCGCCAATGGAAAAGAGATATGGAAGGTTCTCTATGGTGAAGGGTATTCGGTTGTGCCGCGTCCAGTGTATGCCAATGAAATGCTTTATGTAGCGACAGGGTTTGACCGGTCCTCGCTTCTTGCGATCCGCCCGAAAGGAGCAAAAGGAGACGTCACAGCAACTCACGTCGTCTTCAAGGAAGACCGCTATATTCCCAAGACGCCCAGTTTTGTTGAAAGGGGAGGCTACCTGTATCTTGTCGATGATACCGGTTCCCTTACCTGCCGGGATGGTAAAAGTGGGGAACTGAAGTGGAGAGAGAAGATTCCCGGGAACTTTTCCTCCTCGCCTGTCCTCATTGACGACAAGCTCTACCTTGCTACCGAAGATGGCGTAGCCTATGTGGCGACTGTTTCTCCCGAGGGCTGCGAGATAGTCTTCGAGCTGGAGATGGAGGAGCGCATTCTTGCTTCACCAGCTCTCATTGATGGCGCCCTTTTCCTTCGCTCCGAAGAGCACTTGTGGAAGATCGGGGGCTAGTTAATGCGGCAGGCCGTGGGTGGTGAGGGAAGCTAAGCATTATCTTCAAAAGAAGAGTTCTCTTTAGCTGTCAGGAGGTTTGTCTCCCGGCAGGGGCGATCTTAGGGCTGGCTCCCGGGGTGAGGGGGTCAGCGGTGAGGGGCCTCGAAGTCGATGCCCGATAACCTTTAGCTGAATCTCGCGAGCCTTTTTTATTCCATCCCGGAGGACCACCTGCCAAAGGCGAGTCTGCCCGGTTTTCACGGAGTGAATCATCAGGAGACTAAGGACCCCAGCGTGGTTAATATCATTACGACCCGGCGTAGCGTCACTGGTGGGATGAGAGTGGAAAGAGCCGAGAATCGAGGACTCCTGGTGTTTGGCTACTTTTCGAATACGCCGGATGCTAGGGGCTGACAACTCGAAGGAGTGGGACTGAATACTTGCGTTCTCCGCGAAGAACAGCTCAAGAGTTTCGTTATTATCTGCATGCTGAAGAATAGCACCGCAGATCTCGCGGTTTCCTTCAGCGGCTGCGGACAAGGCTTCACGTTTGAGGCGAAGATTTTCCTCGAGGGGAAGTTGGTAGGAGGATTTGATCCAGTTCGGATCGAGATGGGGCCGGTCTTCGTAAGTCCGGGTATGCTCACATGCCGAGCTCATAAGCACACCGGTGAGTGCAAGCCCGGCAGAGCAAAATCGCAGGCTCCGTAGATGGCTATTTGTATTCAACGACTCCGCCGGATAAACTATTTTCCTCGTTGCGGGCCCAGAGGTGCTTTTCCGCGTGTGGGCTATCGGGGGTCCAGTGACTGGACCACGTTCCATTGACGGGGTGGTAGAACTGTTCCTTGCCAGATTCTTCAGGAGGCGACTTCGCAAGGGATCCTCCACTGCATGCGGATATGGTCATGGATCCCGGTAGGATCACAGAGGCCGATAGGATATCAATGAGGGTTGGCCTGATGGTGACTGTCACAAGTCCAGTTCGGGTCGGAATCAATTGACGGCTTCAGACCGGACAGATGGAGGAAGGAGGTCGTTGTCGGGCAGGACCTTGTCGAGAAGGCGTTGGAATCCTTCTTCCGCCATTTCGCTGGCCGGGTAGATCTTGAGGGCCTTGAGATACCATGCCATCGCAGAGCCGGTCTGGTCGCGCCGCGAGTCCTCGAAGTTTTTGGCTCGTTGCAGGGCGTCCACAAAGGAAGAGACCTTGGGGATGATGGTTTCGATTTCTTCCCCGAGCTTAGGATCCTTGGAGTATTCCTGCTGCGAGCGCTTCTCCGCAAGAGCTTCATAGGCTGCGAAACTGTTGCCTCGCTTATCTGCCTCGCGGGCCATGCCGATCGCCTTCTCGATATCGATAATATTCTCAATCACGGTCTTGAAAGCGTCCTCGTTCGTGGCATTGCCTTTTACCGCGGCACCAAATTCATACTGACGCTTAAAAATCTCCCGGAAGTTCTGTTCTCGGAGGAGGCGCTCGAAGTCGTTCCGAGCAACCACGAGAGCGCCACTCTTGTCGAGGAGATCGCTGAACTCCTCGAGCTTGGGATTGGTAGGCCAGATCTCAGCGGCAGTCTGGATCTCTTCCTTCACCTTGTCCTTGTCCCCCTCCAGAAGAGCCGCCTTGGCTCCCTGAATGGCCATGTTGCTGGCAAAGGTATAGCCAGTGATGGCACTCTCGGCCTTGGCCGAGGGAAAATCCTTGGCGGTCTCCTTGAGAGACGCGACCAGCTCTTTAGCTTGGGTGTAATTCTTGGCCTGCATGGCGTCATACAGTTCAAAGAGGCTCCTGACGTAGAGCTGGATCCGGCGTTTCTTCTCCAGTTCCAGAGTGGCCACCGGGGCGAGATACTCTCCGATGAAGAAGGCCTCGAGAAGGCGCTTCTGAGCGGTATGAAGCTCGTCGCGCTCAAGAAGAAAGTTGACGGCCTCCACGGCTTTATTGACCTCCTGAATCGCCTCATTGGCGACGGAGTCGAGGGTGGAGACGGTTGGGTTTACTCCAAGACTCTCACTGAACATTTTGGAGACATCGGAGTTCTTATCAATGTGGAGCGTAGAGTCCCCATCCTTCCAGATCTGGTTATAGAATCGCGAGGCCATCAGGACATGTTGATAGCGGCGCTGCATGGTCCAGAGCGCCATGTTTGCCTGATACTGAATCTTGGAGCGGAGTTCCTGCACCTCTGACTGGGCGAGATTCTTTTTCTTCATGGCCTCGACCTCCCCGATCCGGCGGAGAATTTCGGCGTATTCGAGGGACTGGGCTCCCCGGCCCGTGGAGGTAGCCTCGGTAGTCTGCTTGTTACCCCCTTTGTCTCCACCTTCGTTCGTAGATTTGACCTCTCCCGTCTTCTGGTCACGATCGGTGCGGGTTTTCCAGTCACCATCGCGGATTCGCTTCTGCTTTTCCTCCTCGAGGGCCATGTTCAGCTTCTGCAGGCTGCGATTATCGCGTTTTGCCAGCATGGCCACGTAAACAGCCTCTGCGAGGGTCATGCAGATACGAGCATCTGCCGGGAAAGCTGACGCCGCAGGAAGAGTTTGGTAGGCGGTCTTGATGTCCGGGCCTCCTTTCCGATAGGGTGAGAGGTCGCCAAGGATGCGGTCGATGTTGCCCCGATAGGTTTGTGCGTCCTCGGAATTTTCCTCCGGCTGGCTCAGATATTTTTCAAACCGGGAACGCATGATCCGGTTGTCCCCAAGCGGAATCGTAATCCCTGCGACCGTGATGGTCTCGTCTCCGGGATTCAGGAGCGGAATCTCCTCGCCAAAAGGGGACTGGGAGTCGGGTTGCTGCCGATTGACTGTTGTGCTGGTATCGGTAGGCGTCCGGTTCGGATTGGTTTCCGGAGCAGGGGGGGTGTATACTTGGCTCAAGGCCACGCCGCTGAAGGCGAGGAGGAGTGCGATTCGGATCAATTGATTTTTCATGCCGGATGACTTGGCTGATTTCTTACTCAGTAAGTTAGGGTTTCTTGATCGCGGTTGCAACGTTTACGCCTCCTTCTCCCACACGGATCTTGAAAGCATAAGTGACGTCGCGGTCCAGGTTGATGGTGGCGATCTCCTCGGGAACCTTGATGAAAACGGCCTCTTCTTCTCCTCCTTCGCTCCCAACCATCAGGCAGACCCCAACCCCGGAATCACGGCTTTCGATGCGGAAGACCTTGCCTTCAACGGTGTATTCATTGCGTCGCATCGCGGTCGCATTACTGAAGGTCTCCTCCAAGGGAAGGGGTTGACCGGTGAAGCCTTCCGTCTTTCCTTTTTTCAGGAGCAGGGTTCCGGCCGCGACGAGGACCAGAACCACTGCCGCGATACCGATGATGGCGGTGGCGTTTAGACCGGAGCTGGCGCGGCGACCCATATACTTGATTCTAAGAGTTGAAAGTTGATTGCCCCTGAAGTCTACGGGGGAATCGTAGATTGCTAAACTCAGGAATTCGGGATTTTCGAGTCTGAAGGGTTCGGGGAAAGGAGTGAAGAGGCCTCTGATCCACCCTTTCGGGTGATCTGGGGGCTGTCATTTGGGGGCAATTCATGGGAATGAGGCCTAGTTGTCCCATTGGTGGCGCACCATTCCCATCCAAGCGATGGTGATTCCGACCATGATCTGGGCGCAGAGAGCGAAGAAACAGACATTGCCGGGCGAGAGTTCGGTCTCAGTAATCACATCGACGGCGGTATGAATGTTGCCACCAAGCGCTTCAATGCTTCCGGACCACGCCCAGTAGGCGGAAACAAAGGGCTGAGTGAGGGTTTCGAAGAACTCGGGGAGCGCCAGGACGGCCCCGCTAAGGGGGAGTTGGAAGCCGACGAGATAGATGGAGAGCAGGGATGACTGCTCCGGGGTCTTCATGACGGAGGAGATAGCCAGGCAGATCGCGGTGACGGAGGCATTGACCAGAATGAGGAAGGCAACGTGGCTGGTAAAGGAGCCGCTGAATTGCCAGAAGAACTCTACGAACATGGCCATCCAGAGGGACTGCGCGAGGATGAGACAGGTGAGGAAGGCGAGTTTGCTAAGAAGGTAAGAGACGGGTCGAACGCCCCCAAACTTTTCCTTCTCCATGATCTTTCGTTCCCCAGCGACTTCGCGGGCGGCATTGTTGGATCCCATCAGTGCGAGGAGGATGACCTCGAACATGATCATTCCTGAGACCGCTGATCCGACTCTGATCTGGTCTTCGCGAACTTCTACCCGCGATTGTAGTTCAAGGACGATATTCTCCTCTGGAATATCGGAGAGGCGTTTAATGGGTTCCTTTCCCCTTTCGGCAAAGAAAGTGACGAGGATGGGAAAGCAGAGTAGGATAGCGACTTGGAGTAGGACCTGGGTCCGGTCGCGAAAGAAGATTTTCCAGCGCCGGGTGAGTAAGGTTCCGAACTGGCTGAAGGTGCTCGGCAGGCGGAGATGCGTAGCGTTGCTCTTTTTTTTCTTCTTGGCCGGCTGCTCTTCTTCCTCACTGGTGGGTTCTTCGCTGGCAGGCAATTTGATCACGCCGGCCTCGATATGGAGGTCGCGTGTGTGTGCAAGCTTCCGATAATAGGCTTCGCGGTGTTTTGCCCAGGACTCCTGCCACTCAGTCCCGCTTTGTTTCGCGAGGGTAGGGTAGACTTCCTCGGAGTCGTCGACTGAGAAGTAGTGGGTGAGCTGGCTGGGAGGACCGTGGAAGGCGACGCTACCCTCGTGATTTACAAGGATTGAGTCGTAGAGTTCGAGATGGGCGAGGGAGTGCGTGACCAGGATTACAGTCCGGCCATCGTTACGGGAAAGATCGTGAAGGAGGTGGACGATTTCGCGTTCAGATCGGGGATCGAGCCCGCTGGTGACCTCGTCGCAGAGGAGAAGCTTGGGGTCAGAGACAAGCTCCATGGCGAGTCCCAGGCGTCGCTTCTGTCCGCCGGAGAGGACCCCGATGTGGCGGTCGGCGATAGGAGCAAGGCCGGTCTCCTCCAGGACGCGGTCGATGCGCTGGTCGAGCTCCTCGGTATTGCGGCACTTGACCCGGAGGCGAGTCGCAGTCTCGATTGCTTCATCGACCGTGAGCTCGTCGTAGGCGATCGAGAATTGAGGAACGTAGCCAATCTCCCAGGGTTCAAGGTCCCCTTCCTCGGAGAGATTGCGTCCTTCCCACCAGAGGGAGCCCCCCGACTCGGGATTGAGGCCGGCGATGGTTTTGAGCAAAGTAGTCTTACCGCAGCCAGAGGGGCCGACGATGGCCATGAAGTGGCCTCGCGGGACATCGAAGCTGGCGTGGTTCACCAGATTGACGGGGTCACCGTCTTTCTGAATAGTGAAACAGACCTCCTTAAGTTCGAGCACGACTGATGGGAATCGGGGTGACGGTTGGTTAGGACAGGGTCCAGAGAGCAATAAGAACAGGATTCAATCCGGTTCTCTGTGGAGTTGGAAGCACAAAGGTCGTGTTGGGAGAGGAGGTTCAGCTGGGTAATTCTGCGTACTGTGGGGGTAAGAGGATCCTTGAGCGAGTTTACAGGAGTGTTACCTTGTCCTGAGAAATGGCCTCCCGAAGAGCACGAAGACGAGCCGGGTCCTCCCGGGGCAGCGCCCGGGTGTGGTTGGGGCGGCTTGTCATGGGATTGCTCGGGCTGGGTGTCCTCGTGGTGCCGGGCGGGTATATCTGGCTGAAGAACTACCTGAGTAGCGAGGGCTTCCGGTCCATGGTGAACCAGAAGGTGAGTCAGACCCTCAAGGCAGAGGCTGCTTTCGACGAATTCAAATGGGACGGGATGGAGGTAACCGCTCCAATGTTCATTGCGGAGGGAGAGGATTTGATTCGCAGAATTGAAGCGGAGGAGTTGAAGACAGAGGTCCGCTTTGTGCCCCTTTTGGGCAAACGGGTTGAGACCGAGAACCTCCAGCTCGGTCGGCTCCATGTTGAAATCGATGTGACCAGAGATGGTCCGGAGCTTGAAAAAAACCGTCGACAGATGGTGAAGTTTGAAAGTGCCATGATTGATACACTGAGTGGCACAGTGAATTTGGGAGAGGCGGACCTGCGCTGGTCCGGGATAAGGGGGATGGTGAAACCAGGACAGGGCAGAGGCTCCTATGAGGGTTCGCTTACCCGTGGGCAGCTTTTCACCCCGCTATCGCTTTTCCCCAGACTGGATCTCGAGAAGGCGGACCTGCGTTATACAGAGTACGGAGAGCTTATCCTCAAGAGTGGATCTTGGAAGGTTTTCTCCTCGGGACGGCTGGAGACCGGAGGCTTCATTGATTTCGAGGCTGGGGACTTTGACTTCGAGGGCGCGCTGAAAGATGTGCGGTGTGAGGAGGTGGTTCCTGAAGACTGGTCCAAGCGTATTTCCGGGGAGCTGATGTCGGACTTTACGGTAGTGGGCGAAATCGGAGAGGGCCCTCTCATCACAGGGGATCTTCGGCTTAGTGATGGTCAGCTTACGGCCCTCCCGGTTCTCGACCGAATCGCCTCTTATACTTCGACCGAACGTTTTCGACGCCTTTCTCTTCGAAGGGCTAATCTGGATTTCAGGCACAAAGGAGACCGACTGGACCTTAGTAATATTGTCGTTGTCAGTGAGGGACTGCTGAGAATCGAAGGATCATTGACCATCGACGGAGGGCAACTAGACGGCGATCTCAGGCTGGGACTAACCCCCTCGACCCTGAGCCGTATTCCAGTCGCTGCGCACAGGGTCTTTGAGCCGGGCACGGATGGACTTCATTGGACACCGGTAAAGATATCCGGGACGACTGACGCGCCGCAGGAGGACTTGAGCGACCGGTTAATTGCGGCCGGTTTCGAGTGGATGTATGAGATGGTTAATGGAGAACTTGTCCTCAAGTCCGGGGGGAAAGTTGCAGGAGACCTTGGGAGGGCACTATGGAGCAGCGGGGGTGCGGCTGTTGAGATTGGCTCTGATATTCTTGGGCGCGGTAGCGATATTCTCAGTGGTGCAGGGGGACAGGTGAAGCCGCTTGGGGAGGGTTTGAACAATATTCTTGAGGGAATCCTTGGGTTGCCGCTTGTCCCGAAAGGTGGGTTGCTCCCAGAGCTCCCCGGAGACAGTAAGCGGCCGGGTAATAATCCCCTCAATGAGGCACCGGATGAGAAGGAGAAACCAGAGGCCGGGCTCCCTCTGATACGGGATTTGGGCAAGATTCCCGGTGCGGCTTTTGATCTCCTAGAACGGGGACTGGGGCCCGACCCTGCCGAGAAGAGAAAAGAGGAAGAGGCTGAGAAGGAAGCGGAAAAGAGGTCTGATAAAAATCCAGAGGGTCCAGGCCGTAAGGCGAAGAAGCTTCCCGACCGGCCACTGGAATAGTGAGCGGTTGGCCTTTGGGGGCTGAAGAGACGAGCCTTGGGAATAGTGAGGGCTGCGGGGTGCGGGGTGCGATCGCTGGCGCGGAATTTACTCGTTGACGACGAACTTGCGGCCCTTTCCGCTGATCCATGAGCCTCGTGCGCTGCTCAACAAGGCATCGAGAGTGCCCAGATCCTTGACCCGGAATTCGATGGTCTTCGCATGGGTTGTGGTGGGATATTGTTTCTGAACCATGTTCGCGATGTCGGCCCCGGTCCGTTGGCCAGCACGGTCGAGAAGGTCCTTGCCCCGCTCGACGATTTTTCTTCCGGTTGCCAGGGTGCCATACTGGGCCGCAGGAGTGATTTGATAGACGCGCAGGGTGGTTGAGCCGATGGTGTCGATGGTGACCTCAGTGACGATCACGTTTCCGTCCAGAAGGTATTCATGCTTGCTGATGGACGTGATTCGGCTGAGCGCTACCGCGTAGCTTCCGCCGGGCAAGGATCCCTGCCAGAACCCTTTCTCTCCAAGGGAGTCCTGAAAGGGCTTGTCATCCTGGCCTGGCGAGGTGGAGTTCGGGTTGGTGGTGTCTTGTGTCAGCCCAATTCCAGGCAGGAGAAGAAGAGAGAAAATGAGCAGTAGTTTCATGATATTCTGTGGGCTGTGTGGGAAGTATTAGGGTTGTCCCACCTTGCGTCAAAGGATCGTTTGGGGGATCTGCTCATCACTTCACGGTTGAAGGGTCCGTCTTGATCGGCTTTTCTCAGGAAGTGTCCAGCTATCGCCCCAACGTAGCGCTCCTGCTTCTTGATGAGCAGGATCGGCTTCTGATCTGCGAGCGGATGAAGGTTGAGGGGGCCTGGCAGTTTCCCCAGGGAGGGATAGATGAGGGCGAGTCTGCCCGGGAAGCATTACTCCGGGAGGTCGAGGAAGAAATCGGTCTCCCTCCCGCCACTTATGAAGTGATCGAGTTCCGGGATGGCTACCGCTACCTTTTTCCGCCCGAGATCCGACGACGGGAGGGCAAGCGCATGCCCTTTGACGGGCAGGACCAGACCTACTTTCTATGTCGGCTAAAGAAGGGTGCTCCCCCGGTCAACGTGGATCAGAATCCGCGGGAATTCCGTAGCCATATGTGGATCGAGCCATCGTTGTTCGATCTCAATTGGCTTCCTGCCTTCAAACGTCCGGTATACCGGAGTGTCCTCTCCGACTTTTTTGGAGTGGTATTGGACCCCTTGTGCTAAGCCAGAGGGCGATGCGTTACAGGAGTCAGAGGCCCTCTTCGCCGGCGAGCTCCTCTACTTCCGCGTCGAGGTAGGTTTCGTCGATGAGGTTCTGCGCCCATGGCTCGCTGCGAGCAAGGTGTCGCAAGATCCGCAGGGCCATGGCCTGAACCACAGGAATATCCGACCAGATGACTTCCTTAAGGTGGTGCCACTCGCCACCCACGAGGGTTTGGGGTTTAGCAAGTTGGCCAAGGACAGACTCACTGACAAGGAGGCAGCGGTTGAAGTCAGGCTCCGTCGGAACCGGTGGAATTTCGTATGTCATCAGGGGGACACCACTAACCCGGGTGAGTTCGCATCTCGACTTGGCCCGGCGGGCGAGGTCCTTCCCGAGGAGCGACAGGGCGTGTTTGCGCTCGCGGTCCGAATCGTATCCTCTGGCCATGACCGGTGCTATCTGCCCGGACGGTTTCGGGCAAGGAGCGGTTCCGGAAAATCAGGGTACAAAATATTTCACATCCGCTGGCATGGGCGATCTTCTGTGGTAGCCTCCGACCCGTGAGGGCTGCTTCTTCTCTGGCTGTGGTGTTGCTTGTCCTGATAACGGTCTGGACCACAGGAGCGTGTAGCTCGGGCTCTGTTGGATCTTACCGGTCGGGGTCCGTTCGTCAGACTCTGGCGCACTCACTTCTGAAGAACCCACGTGTTGGTCTCGCAAATTTTCATGTGAGCGGTCGTCGGGATAGCGCTACCGCAATGGACAACATGAGGCAGGCAGAGCGTGGAGCGCCCTCAATGCGCAGCGCCTACCAGAGAGCCCCGGGAGGATCAGTTTACCTCGATATTCAGATGCTTTGGGGAATGCATTACCTGACCAAATCGGGATGGTCCTATCGGGTAACGGAATTGGCCGGTGGGTCTCATAGTAAGAAGTCGAGCCATTACAGGGGGGTGGCTTTCGACGTGGACTACATTAACGGTGTCAAGGTGGGCCGGGGAAATCGTCATCTGAGGGGTTTCATGTGGAAGTGCCGTCAGTTGGGGGCGCGTGAGGTCAAGGGTCCCGGAACGGCTGGCCATAGTAGCCACGTGCATGTTGAGTGGTAGAGCTTGCAAACTCCACTGGCACGGTCGTCAGATCTTTCTTTTCGCCCAGAACGCGGTGTAGCGCAGAGCACCTGTGCGGAAGGCCAGAATCATGGCTGGGATCGCACAGGATAGAAGAGGACGACGGAGGGCAATTTTCAGGGCGGCGGCTAAAAAACGCGGCTGGGTGAGACTTCGGATTGTCTTCCGCGCAATGAGACCCCATGTCGGCTCAACGAGTGTCGTGAGATCGTGAGATTCCAGGGAGGAAAGACCCACGCCATGTGCAAAATGGCGATAGTCCCTCATTGACCCAAGGGAGGGGAGAGCTCCGCTCAGGCAGATTATGTGCAGGAGCAGTTTTTCCGCAGCAGATGGCGTTGGGTCGATGGTCCAGCAGGCAAGAGCGGCTCGACCGCCTGGCACGAGGACACGGTGGAGCTCAAAAAAGAATCCCTCTTTGTCCTGCATATGAGAGAGCGATTCTACCGCTATGGCACAGTCGAAACTTTGTGCGGCGTAGGTATTCTGGAGCCAGTCCCCTCGCTTGATAGACACCGCCCCCTGACTTGGAGGGGTCATCTCACGGGCGTTTTTTTCTTGAGCGTGTGAAATGGTGATTCCCGCTATCAGGGCGCCCGTTTGTTCGGCGATACGATGCGCATCGGTGCCGTAGCCACAGCCGATGTCGACAAGACGAATACCCGGTTTTAGTGAGAGGGCAGGAAGAAGAAGACTGAGGAGCCGGTTGGTGCCCGCTCTTACAGAGGGTGCGTCGCCTGGAGACCACAGCCCGTGGTGAAGGTTTCTTCCCCAGATCGAGCGGTAGAATTCGTCCAGTTCGTCATAATGATCTCCAACGTCATCAGGCGTGACTTTGATTGGAGAGCACAGCATTCGGAAATGTTAGAATCTCGGTTCCCTTGTGAGAGGGAGCATCACTTTTTCTTCCCCTTGGAAAGAAGAGGAGCCATCCGCTTTTTCATGCCTGAGGTAGCAGCTTCAGCAATGACTTCTTCGTCCTTGGTCAGGATAATAATGTATCCGGCGTAGCGAGTTCCGCTGTCGGGCTCTACATCAAATTGGGGCCGGTCGGGTCGGAAGCGGTTTTCCCTGATCTCTCTCACTTCCCCTTCTTTCTTTGAAAAAGAGTAGGGGGAAGAAGAGACTTCCATTTCGTCGTCAGCAGGGATGTCTATCTGCTTGGAACCCCGGCTGGCGATTGATAGCTTTCTGTTACGAATATCGCGGGCAATGACTACCCATTCCAGAGTCACACCCTCATAGTCCTCGCGGTCACGGTTATCTATTTCTATTTTCAGTTGGCGCTGGCTCTTGCGGGTGTCGCCTTTGCGCTCAGAGCCGAGGGTCGCATTCTTAACCTTGAGCCTGATATCGGCTGCTCCGGCGAGAGTTGACAGCATGGGAAGAGCTGCAACGAGGATCAGAATAGACCGTTTCATGGTCCGAGGGTATTGTCTTTTTGGTGATCTGCAACGATGGATGATTGGATCACTTCAGGTCTCTGGCCATCAAAGGCTCTATTTTTAGAGGTGAGACTTGTCCTGAAGGCAATGGGGCGGTTATCTCGCAGAGATGAAGATGGATGGCAAACTTCCGGGGTTTCTGGCCTTGCTGGCCGGGTGCACTTCAGTTCTTGCAGCGGACTACGAAATGCGACTGAGGGAGGAGATAGAGGAAAGTCCCGGCCGGTTTCGCACGGTTGAGTCGAGGGAGAAATGGAAGCCCAGCGAGACGGCCGTGATCGTGTGCGACATGTGGGACCTTCATCATTGTAAGAACGCGGTGACCCGGGCAGTAGAGCTGGCCCCGCGGATGAATGCTCTTCTGGCAGCCGCCAGGGAGAAGGGCTCGCTCATCATTCACGCCCCGTCTTCGTGTATGCAGTTTTACGAACATCATCCTGCCCGGAAACGTGCGCAGTCAGCGCCAGATGCTGGCAATATTCCAGAAGGCATCGAGCAGTGGATGACTTGGATTGATAAGCGAGAGGAGGCGGCTGGTTATCCCATCGATCATTCCGATGGAGGAGAAGATGATGATCCCCGGGAGCATGCAGAGTGGGCGGAGAAATTAAAGACGATGGGGCGTAATCCAGATGCTCCATGGACCCGGCAACTCGGGCTGCTGGACATTGATAAAAGAAAAGACGCGATCACTGATTCTGGAAGGGAGAACTGGAACCTTCTCGAGCAGCATGGCATCAGAAATGTGATCCTCGTGGGAGTGCATACCAACATGTGCGTCCTCGGGCGCCCCTTTGGACTGCGTCAATTGGCAAGAAACGGCAAGAATGTGGTCCTGATGCGGGATCTTACGGATACGATGTATAATCCGGCGATGCCTCCGAAGGTAAGTCATTTTGCGGGAAATGACCTGATCGTGAACCATGTCGAAAAATATGTCTGCCCTACTGTCACCAGCGACCAGATTCTTGGAGGGGCTCCCCATCACTTTGCAGCCGACTCTCGTAAGCACATTGTCTTCCTGATCGGGGAGCGCGAATATGAAACGGAAAAGACCCTGCCCCGGTTCGCATCCAAATATCTCACGCCATCCTTCAGGACGACCTTCGTCTTTGCAGATTCGGAGGGCGCCTCCCGGAATAAGTTTCACGGCATCGAGGCGATTAGAGATGCGGACCTTCTCTTTGTCAGTGTCCGGAGGAGAGCTTTGCCCGAGGGGGATCTTAAGTTACTTCGAGATTATGTTCAGGAGGGTAAGCCCGTAATGGGAATCCGGACTGCCAGTCATGCGTTCTCCCTCAGAGGAAAGCCTGTGCCTCCGGGTCATGCGGTCTGGGAGAAGTGGGACGCGGAGGTGATTGGGGGGAATTACACCGGGCATCATGGTAACGCGCTNGCAACCGCGGTTCGCTCTACNGAGGAAGGTCTTCATTTCCTTGGTGATAAAACCCCTTTTCAGTTCCGGAGTGGAGGATCCCTTTACATTAACAACNCGTCCCGCCCTGGTCNGGAGATCCTTCTCTCAGGCAAAGTGGCGGGAATCGATCGCCCGGAGCCCTTGGCATGGACTTTCAAGCGCTCTGATGGCGGGAAAACGTTCTATACCTCTCTCGGGCACGTTAGTGATTTTGAGCAGGAATCCTTTATCAAGATCCTACGCCGGGCAATTGACTGGTGCTTTGAGTAAGCTTCGCCCGGGGAGAGGCAATTCTTCTCTGGAGAGAGAGTCTACGATTTTGCGCGGTTGACAGAACGGGTGCTAGAGCCGATTTTGCGCTCCATCATGAAGAAAGGAACTCTCATTCAGCTCATTGCGTTCGCTCTATTTTGCGTAGGGCTCTCCGCTCAGGAGGAGCCCGCACCTGCTGAGCCCGCACCTGTTGAGCCCGCACCTGCTGAGCCCGCACCTGNTGAGCCCGCACCTGCTGAGCCCGNGCCTGCTGAGCCTGCGCCTGCTGAGCCTGCGCCTGCTGAGCCTGCGCCTGCCGCTCCCGCAAAACCAGCGACGCCACCCGTGCCTGCGCCTCCCGCGCCTCCGGCACCCAAGACTCAGCCGGCTCCGGAAGATGTAGCTGCTCCGCCAGAGGGCGCGGAGAAAACTGAATCTGGAATTTTCTCAAGAGTCCTTCAGGAAGGGACAGGAACCAGTCACCCCAAGGCAGATGAAAAGGTCCGGGTTCACTATTCTGGATGGCAGACTGATGGCTACAATTTCGATAGCTCGCTGAACCGAGGTGTTCCTGCGACCTTTGGATTGAATCAGGTCATCAAAGGATGGACCGAGGGGGTGCAGCTGATGGTTGAAGGAGAAAAGCGCCGCTTCTGGATCCCAGGCGAGCTGGCCTANGGCAAGCTNGAGGGAGAGCTTCCGCCAGTNGGNGAGAATGGGAAGCGTCCGGGAAGGCCTCTCGGGCAACTCTGCTTTGATATTGAGTTGATCAAGATTCTCCGGCCTCATCCGACTCCTGAAAATTTGACAGCGGCACCGGAGGATGCCTCCGCCAATCCCTCTGGAGTCGCGTCCAAGGTCGTTAAGGCCGGTANTGGTGAAGCGAAGCCGAAGCCGACCGATAACGTGCAGGTTCATTACACGGTCTGGACCGCGGATGGTAAGGTTGTGGACAGCACCCTGCCTAATGAGCGGCCAAAGACTCTTCCGCTAAAGCGGACCATCAAGGGCTTCACGGAAGGAGTGCAGATGATGGTTGAGGGAGAAACGAGAAGGATCTGGGTGCCGACAAATATGGCCTACGGAGCAGCTCCACCTCCCACCGCACCTGAGGGAATGCTGGTTTTTGAGGTAGAACTGCTGAAGATTCTCAGTAATTGAGGAGCATTCTTCACTTTCGCCGAGCGAATAACCCGTAGGATCGAGCCATNGGTAGGTCGTTCTATTTAAGGGNCCCTATCCNTGGCTGGCTGAGCTGAAAACCATGGGGGAGAGNACAGGAGAAACATCGGTTGCCCTGCTAGAGATGCAGGAGATCGACAAGTCCTTCCCCGGAGTGCAGGCTCTCAAGGAGGTCAACCTCGATTTATATCCCGGAGAAGTCCTTGCGCTCCTGGGGGAAAATGGAGCGGGTAAAAGTACTCTGATTAAAATCCTGGGGGGGGCTCATACTCCGACCGCTGGTGATGTTCTGGTAGAGGGCAAGAGGGTGGATCTGTCGACGCCGCACGCAAGTCAGGCGGCAGGGATCGGGATTATCTACCAGGAATTCAATCTCGTGCCGCATCTGAGCGCGCGGGAAAATATTTTTCTTGGACAGGAAAGAGGAAGGGGAGGCTTTATCGATGCCGGAGAGGAGCGCCGGAAGGCGCTCGAGCTCTTCAATCGGCTTGGGACCTCCATTGACCCTGAGCAGCGTTGCTCTGAGATGACGGTAGCGCAGCAGCAGGTTGTTGAAATCGCCAAGGCCCTGTCCCAGAATGCCCGGATTCTGGTGATGGACGAGCCGAGTGCCACCCTGACGCCACAGGAGGTAGAGCGACTGCTTGGGATCGTCAGAGAATTGAGAGCGCAGGGATTAGGGATTATCTACATCAGTCACCGACTGGAAGAGGTGTATGAGATTTCAGATCGAATCATGGTTCTGCGGGATGGGGGACATGTCGCGACCAGGCCAACGGGAGAGCTTGGTCGAAAGTCCCTCATTGAGCTCATGGTAGGTCGGAAGCTGGAAAATGAGTTCCCCTCCCATGAGCCTCGGATTGGTGACGAGCGTCTTGAGGTCCGGGGACTGAGCAGGGGGGCAGCGGTCCGTGATGTGTCCTTTTCGGTGCGCGGAGGGGAAATCCTGGCCCTCACCGGCCTTGTCGGTGCGGGACGGACAGAAACTGTCCGCCTCCTTTTTGGGGCAGATCAGCCGGATTCAGGGTCGATAAGTCTCGATGGGGAGGCCCTCGATCTGAAAAACCCTCGTCAGGCGATTCGGGCGGGTATTGGCCTGCTGACGGAGGACCGCAAGGGCCAGGGGCTCGTTCTTATGCATTCGGTCAGGGAAAATTTCGGTCTTCCTAACCTGGCGGAGTTTTCCCGCTGGGGGATGGTAGACAGGAAACATGAGCAAACGAGCTTCGGTGAATTTGTGGATTCCCTGCGGATCAAGGTGCCGCATCAGGAGGAACTGGCACAGAATCTCTCGGGTGGGAATCAGCAAAAGGTGGTGCTCGCGAAATGGCTTCAACAGAATTGTGAGGTCATCATTTTTGATGAGCCCACCCGGGGAATAGATGTGGGCTCCAAATATGAGATTTACCTTTTGATCCAGCAGCTGGCAGCCGAGGGCAAGGTGATCATCATGATCAGCTCTGAGTTGCCTGAGGTCCTGGGCCTGGCCGACCGTGTCCTCGTCATGCACGAGGGAACGATCACCGGGGAGATCACCGATGTTCGGAGGGCTACGCAGGAGGATATCATGAGTCTGGCGGTCGCTTGAGGCCGCCAGGGTGTGTGGATCACAGGATTTTCTCAGTCCTTCTGCTGGGCGTTGGCTTTGAGGCGAAGGGCGTTAAGGGCGATGAATCCAGTGGCGTCATCCTGGTTGTAGGCTTCTTCGGCGCCACCCTCCATAGTGGCGACATCCTCGCTGTAGAGCGAAAGGGGTGAGCGCCGTCCCGCATTCATGATGTTACCCTTGTAGAGCTTCAGCCTGACCTCGCCGGTAACGGTTTGCTGCGTCTCGGTTACCAGGGCTTGCAGGGCGAGGCGCTCGGGAGCGAACCAGAATCCATTGTAGACCAGCTGGGCATACTTGGGGATGAGGCTGTCGCGCAGCTGCATGGCCTCGCGGTCCATGGTGAGGGTTTCAAGATCTCGATGAGCGGCAAGAAGGATTGTGCCTCCTGGCGTCTCGTAGATTCCCCGGGATTTCATGCCGACAAATCTGTTTTCCACGATGTCGACCCGCCCGATACCATGCTGGCCGCCGAGGGTATTGAGAACTCGCATGATTCCGTAGGGGCTCAGAAGGGTATATCCGTCTCGTTCACCCTCGACATTGACGTCCTCGAGGCTGGAGAGGATCTCGTCCATTCCTTCGCACTGGAATCCCACCACATTGCCTTTGTCAAAAAGGAGCTGGAGGTAGAGAGGTTGATCGGGCGCTTCCTCGGGGGAGACGGACAGGACATACATCTCGCGGTCTGCCTCCGTAGTTCCATCATACCATGGATCTTCCAGCATGCCGGCCTCGAAGGAAATATGGAGGAGGTTCCGGTCCATGGAGTAAGGCTTTTTCAAAGAGGCCTGCACCGGGATATCGTGAGCGTCCGCGTAGGCGATCATCTCGGTTCGGCCGGGGAATTGCTTACGAAAGCGCTCCTGGCGCCACGGAGCAATGACCTCAACCTCGGGTGCGAGGCTTGCTGAGCTGAGCTCAAACCGAACCTGGTCGTTTCCTTTTCCTGTTGCTCCATGGGCGATGGCATCCGCTTCTTCAGCAAGGGCGACGTCGAGCATACCCTTCGCGATACATGGGCGTGCGATGGAGGTGCCCAGAAGGTAGCGCCCCTCATAGACCGCGTTGGCCTGAAACATCGGGAAGATATAATCCCGGGCAAAGGTCTCCCGGAGATCGCCGATGAAGCATTTGCTGGCACCCGTGTTGAGGGCTTTTTCCTCGAGACCATCCAGCTCATCTCCCTGTCCCACGTCTGCGCAGTAGGCGATAACGTCCGCGCTGTAGGTCTCTTTCAGCCAGGTAAGCAGGACGGAGGTGTCCAGTCCTCCGGAGTAAGCGACGACTATTTTCATCGCCGCGGAAGTTAAAAGGAGAGGGCCGAGAGTCCAGAACCAAGATTAGAGAATATGGAATGAGATTACCTCAGGGGTGGGCTTGTGTCCCCTTGGCGGCAGGGCACACTACCTTCCGGAATGGAGATCGAGCTAACGACAGGCGGGTGGGTGTGGGCGGTTATCGCCGCCCTCGCGGTGGGAATCTCCAAGACCGGCTTCGGAGGTGTCGGGCTCGTGGCGGTTTCCATCATGGTGGAGCTTTTTGGTAAGCCTTCGGTAGGAATTCTTCTACCGATGCTGATTTTTGCGGATATTTCGGTGTATCCGGTATTTCGGAAACACGGGGCATGGGGTCCGGTGTGGAAACTTCTACCCCCGACGCTGCTGGGGTGCGTAGCAGGCTACTTCGTGCTCGACTGGATGCCTGAGGAGTCCGCCCGTTCTGTGGTGGGTGGAATCATCGTGGCGATGGTAGGAGTGCAGCTTTTCCGTAATGTAGGGCGGGAGCGTTTTGATCGCCTCGCCCGTTCGCGGGAGGCCGGGCTGGCCGCGGGGTTCGCGGCGGGCGCCTCTACGATGGTGGCCAATGCGGCGGGACCGATCTTTCAGCTCTACCTGCTTTCCCGGCGTTTTGAAAAACTGGAACTCATCGGAGTGGGAGCGCGGTTCTTCCTGCTGGTGAACATCCTCAAGGCACCCTTCCTCGGGGGAATGAGCTTCATTAACGGGGAGAGTCTTCTCTTCAATCTCAAGCTCGTGCCGGTCATTCTTCTGGGAATCTTCCTTGGGCGGCACCTTGTTCACGCGGTGTCGCAGCGCCTCTTCGAGTGGTTGGTAGTCTTCTTTGCCCTCGTTGCCGGAGGAAGGCTGTGCTTCTTCTAAGCTAGTAACCTCTCACCATCCACCCGGGGTTCTGGTGCGTTTCAGGGCCTTGTAGTTTTCAACGACCGAAAACAACATGAAGATCGAGAGGAGGAATGTCTTCAGATAGAAGAGGCCGAATACACCGAAGAAAATCGCGACGCCAATACTGATCTGGAGGGTGAGTTGGATGCGACGGGGACCGAGGATTCCACGGAGGATCTGCCCTCCATCCATAGGATACACAGGGATTAGGTTCAGGACTGCCCAAAACAGGCTCACATAGATAAAAGAAGTCAGGAGCCGGTAAACGGGACTTGCCCCTAATCCGGTTGCACCGCTGCTGATGTCTGGGCTCATTATTAGCGCTACAAGGACAAGAAGTCCGCACGCCACTTGAAGGAGCGGTCCAGCCAAGCTGATCAGAATGTGCTGCCCCCGGCTAAAGCGCGCCCCTTGGCAGATAGCGTGTCCGCCCATACCGTGGAGAACGATGGAAACCTGCTGGCCCCCGAAGAGACGCATCGTGAGAGCATGTCCGAGTTCGTGAATGATGATGGAGACAGCTCCTGCTGCCATGAAGAGAAGAACCGGCAAAAGGTCTTCTCCATCCTTGATCCCAAGGGCGCCTCCGCAGAAGGCGAGGATGGCCCAGTGCCACGGTTCCACCGTGACCGGGAACCCGAAGAGACGGAAACGAATCACGAGGTGAGGCTAATCTCTTTTCTCTCAGAGGTCGAGTGCCCAATGGGCATCGCCAAGGGGGGAAGGCAGGCACCCAAGGCCCAGCCAGACTCTAGCGCTTGTCGGCGAGGGCCGAAATTCCAGACGAAAAAGACTACTGTGTTTTGGCAGTTTTTTTCTTCGCGGCTTTCTTGCGCGGTGGAAACTCAAAGGTGGGCCGTCCCTGCTCGAAGTCGTAGTTCAGAAAGGCATCAAATTTCCGCTTGGTACGGTTGGAGACAAATCCCTTGAGAAGTTCACTTTTCTCCCCATTGAGCATCCGAATAGCAGCCTCGCGGGGAATCTCGGCTGAAAGGATGGTCCGTGAGAACTTGACGCCGTCGGGCTCTTTTTTGGTTTTCAGCGATGGAACGAGGTAGCTCTTTCCGGTCTCGTAGAGGTCATGGGCTGCCTCTTCGTGGGTGATGCTGGCAACGATCTGGTCTTCCGACAGCTCTTCCGGTTCGTCCTGCTCAAAGACGAAATTGGTCTTAAAGCGTCCCTTCTTTCCGGTCTTGCTGACCGATTGAACCAATTCGATGGCGGCTTCGAAGGGTTTGTTGAAGCGGGACATAAATCCTTCCCGAGGCCCAAGAAACTTGGTGGAGAAGAGCTCCTTGGCTTCTTCTTCACTGAGATGACGTCCCGCGATATATTTAGAGATCCGGAACTTGCATTCCAGTTCCTCGCATTCGTAGGTGGCGTCAGTCTGTTTTAGCTCGGTGACTCCACATTCCGGGCAGGTGCACTGCAGCGATGGAAAGGATCTCGAGACCGCTTCGTCGTAGTGGGCTCGGGCCTTCTTAACGACCTCCTCAGTAAAGGTGGCGATCTCCCGCATGAAAGTCTCGCGGTCGAGCTGGCCATCTTCCATCTGGTGAAGTTTGGCTTCCCAGTCTCCCGTCATGGACGGAGAGGTCAGGGGCTTGATATCCATCTCGTCCAGGAGCCCAATCAGTCGCTGTCCCTTTCCAGTCACATTGAGATCCCGTCCATCGCGAGCGAGGTATTTCTGTCTGAGAAGGCCCTCAATGATGTTGGCTCGGGTGGCGGGGGTGCCGAGACCCCGCTCGGACATGGCTTCGCGGAGTTCCTCGTCGTCCACCAGCTTACCGGCGCCTTCCATGGCGGAGAGCAGAGTAGACTCCGTGTAGCGTGCAGGAGGATTGGTCTCCTTTTCCTCCAGTTCGATTTCCCGGGTGAAAGCGGATTCACCCTCGTCGACGGGAACTAGCTCATCCTTACCGCTCGCCACTCCAACCGCACGGCCGTAGACGCCAAGCCATCCTGGGGTCACGAGGATTTTTCCATCTGTGCGGAAGGTGTCTTCGACCTCTCCGTGGTTGATGGTGGTGAGTCGCTTGGTCACCTCAAACTCTGCATGGGGGAAGAACACGGCGACGAAGCGTTTCACGATCATATCGTAAACGTGCTGTTCCTGTTCCTTGGCGAGGCTGACCACCCGGCCAGTGGGAATGATGGCGAAGTGATCCGAGACCTTGGCGTTATTGAAGACCCGTTTCTGGAGGGAGATCCGGTTGTTCTTGAGGGAGTCGGCTGCCCATTTGGCTACAGGAAGATTGGACTTTGCCAGTTCCTCGGTGGTCCGAATGACGTCCTGCAGGTAATCCTCCGGAAGATACCGGGAGTCAGTCCGCGGATAGGTCACCATTTTATGCCTCTCGTAGAGGGCTTGAGTGAAGGACAAGGTGTTTCTCGCCGTGAAGGGGGCTTCCCTCTGGAGGGTGGTAAGATCGTAAAGCTGTGGTGAGATTTGCTTGGTCGGTTTTTTTTCCTCGGTNACNGCNCCNGTCTTTCCNTCGCAGCGNGCGCGAATNNTCTCCGCCTCTTCCTTGTCCCAGATGCGCTCCGCTCTTGAGAGCGGGTTGGCGGGNTCCTTCTTCCATGCGGGATCAATCCAGCGCCCGCNGTANTCNCCNGCANTNACTCCAAACTCAGCATGAATTTCCGCNTANGGAGTNGGATNNAAGGCTTGAATCTCGGCTTCGCGTTTTGCAAGGATCGCAAGAGTCGGGGTCTGAACCCGTCCGGCGGCAGTGATATTAAACCCACCATGNCGCGAGCGGAAGCAGGTCAGGGCACGAGTTGAATTCAGACCAACCAACCAGTCCGATTCCGAGCGGCACTTGGCAGCATCCGCAAGGTCNCCCATGTCTTCGCCGTTACGCAGGGTATCCCAAGCCCGCTGGATAGCCCCGGTAGTCATCGACTGCATCCAGAGGCGTTTCACGGGTTTGTCGATATCCCCAATGTCGAGAATGTACTGGAAAATGAGCTCGCCCTCCCGTCCGGCATCACAGGCATTAACGATGAGGTCAACATCCTTGCGGCGGGCCTGCTTCAGGACATGGCGAAGTCTGCCTTCGGTTTTTTCAATCGGTTGGAGCTCGAATGAGCCCGGGATGGCGGGAAGAACGTCGAATTTCCAAGGAAGATTTTTTCCGTTGGGACCAGTGGGCATCTTGAGTTCGACAAGATGTCCGACCGCCGAGGTGATGATGGCTTCATCGTTTTCGAAATACCTGGCGTCGAGAGATTTCCCTTTCTTCTCGAACTTGCCGAGGTGCTTGGCGAGAGAGCGGGAGAGGTCAGCCATGACTGAAGGCTTCTCCGCGATGATGAGGGTTTTGGGCATTCGGTGAGGGCACATACGCGCCGAAAGGCGGGTTTGAAAAGAGGANTTTTTTCAGAACATCTCTTTGTTGAGCTCTCAAGACCTCGAACCAGGTCCTCCCGGAGATGCCTTCCTGCCATCGAAATTGTGGGATTGGAGGTGAGTTGCCGCTTCCCGTGTCCCTTGCGGAAAGTCATTGGAAAAGGAAGGATTTGAAAGCCTGTATTTGGGGTTCNGACCCAAAAAACAAGGGCCAGAGGCTGACCTGGTAGCCTGTGAAATCAGGAGCCCTTCACGAAATGAGAGCCCGGGAGCTGTCTCGCGAGTCCTCTCATCTCGAGTTGGAGGAGGGTCGCGGCAACCACGGAGGCCTGTAGTTCCGCCTCCTCGATAATTTGGTCCATGGTGCGCTCTTCCTTGCTCAGAGTGCCGAGGACAAGACTTTCATTCTCACTCAGCCGCGGATTCTCAGCCGCTGAACAGGGGTTCTGCAGTGGTGCCTCTGTTTTACTTTCCGGTGGCAGGAGCGGAAGTTCGTCAATGATTTGAGCTCCCTCGGTAACCAGAACCGCCCCCGTCCTGATCAGTGTATTACAACCCTCTGAGCTGGGGCGGTCGATTCCCCCAGGGACCGCAAAGACATGCTTACCGTATTCTGCGGCGAGATTGGCGGTAATGAGCGCGCCAGAGCGTCTGGCGCACTCNACAACCAGAAGGCCCTCGCACCAACCGGCAACGATACGATTTCGCTGAGGAAAGGTATTACGGGTGGGGCCCATTTCGATCGGAAACTCAGAAACCACGGCGCCGTTTCCGTCGGCAATCCTCTCCGCAAGGGCGATATTTTCGGGAGGGTAGAGCTGGCCTAGTCCGGAGCCGAGGACCGCAATNGTGCGGCCTTCTGCAGCAAGTGCTCCCTCATGGGCTGCGGTATCGATACCGCGTGCAAGACCCGAGACGATGGTAAGTCCCATATGAGCAAGCTGGAACGATAGTTTGTGGGTGCAATCCCGTCCGTAGTGAGTGGTCTTTCTGGAGCCCACCACCGCGAGGGATCGGGAATCACTCTCGAGAACGTTACCCCAGACATAAAGAAGGATGGGGGCGTCTGGGAGATGCTCAAAAGGTTGAGGCCAGACCGGGTCATCCGGGGTTAAAACGGTGATGCCCCGCGACCGGATGGAAGAGAGTTCTCCCTGGAGATCGAGGTGGTCCTCCCATGAGGCAATCATACGGGCGCATTCAGGTCCAATTCCAGTAACAGCAGTGAGCTTATTGGAGTTGGCGCGTAATACCCCCTCGGCCCCTCCGAAGTGCTTGATGAGCCGCCGGACTCGGATGGGGCCGATGCCTGGAAGGAGATTGAGAGCGAGGAGACTTTCGAGAGAGGTCATGATCACGAGCTCCGCTGGGTGAAAGCGGTTACCAGACAGATTGGCCGACCACGGCAGCTTTTCCTAGATCGTATTTGGGAACGAAAGGGTTATCGTGCCCCGCTTAATCTTTCTCTGTGCTTCTGCTGGGTGAATGGAGGCTCGGTAGTCCTGTGCGATTGACATCCGTTCGCTGGGTTGAGAGCAGACGTGGATGAAACAGGCTCTGATTGTTACTGTGGTTCTTTTTGTGGGATCCGTTTTTGAGGTCTCTGCGGATAGCGAGCAGCTCCGGAAGATTCCAGATGGCCTGGTAGTCCTGACCTTTGACGACTGTAACAAGTCCGACCGGTCCTTTGTGGCCAAGGTGCTGAAGGAGCATGGGTTCGGGGCTACTTTTTATGTGACAGAGGGTCTTGGCTTTTTACGGAACAAGGAGAACTACGTCACGTGGGAGGAAATTGTAGAACTGGACAGAATGGGTTTTGAGATTGGAAACCATACGAAGACTCATCCGCATATGCCGCGCCTCTCTCCCCAGCAGATGAGAAATGAGCTCCTTCATATTGAGAAGCGGTGCAAGGAACACAAAATCCGCAGGCCAGTTACCTTCTGCTACCCGGGATTTGGACATAGTCTCGCCTGTGTTAAGGAACTGCAGCAGTTGAATTATCTTTTTGCGCGGCGGGGAGTAGGTCCGGAATTTAAGGACGGCGGCCGGGGCGGCCGGGGACCTGCCTATGATCCCGAGGTCGATCACCCCCTGCTTGTTCCAACTACCGGATATGCTGGACCAGACTGGAAGATGGAGGATTTTATATGGGCCATCAGTAAGGCTCGAGAGGGACGTATCGCAGTGCTTTGCTATCATGGAGTGCCAGCTCGTGAGCACCCCTGGGTCAATTGTGATCCGGAGGATTTCCGAAAGCACATGAACTATCTGAAGAAGGAGGGGTGCACCGTGATTTCGATGCGTGATCTCGCTCTCTTTGTTGATCCCCGCAAGGGTCCTGCCGACCCCTATGAGCCGATCAGAGCGCGGGGGAAAAGGGGTAAGTAGGGGCCTGTATGCCTGCTGGGTCCGGCCCCGCTACGCCTCGCCTTTGTCATCGTTTCCGCCGAAGCTTTACTGGGGGAGGTGCCGGGGGATCGAGAATATTGAGGAGGGCGGTAACGGCTTTCTCCTCGGGGATCTGCGAACTGTTTTTTCGGATCTTCTGCAGGAGGAGAATAGCAGTCTTTTTGTTCCCAGCCCCCCGGTAAACGTCGACGATATGGAGGTCCTGCCGGAGGCGGTCTGCCTCGCTGGAGTATTTGTCCTTGGCCACGGTAAAGAAGGCATTGGCCTCTTCCTCTTTCCCGTTGGCTCTTGCGAGCAGGCCGAGAGCCTCAAAAACGATGCCGCTATTGGCCTTGTTGGCATAAGTCCGCAGCTTGGGGATCAAGGTTTTTACTTCGGCTCCCCATTGGCTCTGAGCGTGCCGGAGGGCCTTATAATCACGGTCTTCCCGGTCACTTAGCTTGATCTCCAGATCCGCCCGGAAGGGGCGGTAGAGAGGATCTCCAAGAAGCACGGCCTGCCACGAGAGGGCTGGTAGGGCCATGAAGGAGGCTTCGCCAATGGTGTAACCCCTGAGGAGCCTGTTGTAGAGGATATTGAAATGATGAGTCAGGGAGAGAAAGGGCTCGTAGACATTTCCCACGGTGGCAGTGGCCCCCCGGTCAAGGATCGGCCCGCACCAGCGGCGGTCTGGATTCTGCAGTTCGAAGGCGCTGTAGGAATGAAGATGGGCCGCTACCGCACCGCGCTTAAACCGGAATGAATCATTAAGGAGTGGGCCGTTACGGTGGTGCGAATACCATCCAAAATAGAGCGCCGCATCGCTCATGGGATAGTTGGTCACATAGGTGTCGATGTTTCGATCAACGACGCACGGAATACCGGCCGCCTTGTTCATGCCCGCGATTTCCTCGAGCCATTGATCTCCTTGTTCGTATTGTTCACCCTTCCGGGAGAGGTCGAGATACGCTTTGCCCCAGAGTCCCTTGTTCTCGACTGCAACGGCGTCGTCAATCATACGCTTACAGGTTTTGAGCGAGGGGCCATCTATGCGTGAGACCAGAAGAAACCCGGAGTTGGATAGCTCCATGAGGGGCTGGTCCTTACCGAAGTAGGGATTAGGGATCTGACCTGCGAGCTCATAGCTCTCAACCCCGAGAAGGCTCAACTCTGAGTCTACCGATGCCTCGTTACCTTTGGGATTTGGCGCAAATGGGCGTTTGTCGACCTGATCTGGGGGGATCGTGTCCAGAGTGCGTGCGATTTTGAAGGGAACTCCAAGCATGGTGACAAGCACCTTGCGTTTCAGGGATGTCGGCCTTTTAAGGCCAGTGGGTCCTGTCTGTCGGCTCCACCAGTTGCGGTCGTCAAAGATGCGGCAAAGTGGAGTCTGGATTTTCTGGCGGAACTGCTCGCGTGAAATTTCGTTGCCGATCGGAATCGGAAGGCCAATCAGATTGCCTGTGGGAATGGCGCGCGCTTTCGCATAGTGCTGAGCGAGACCCTTCGAGTCTTCATCCTCGGAGTTGTAGAGGACTACAACGGTCTCCGGGGGTAGCATGGTGGGCTTGGACAGGAGTTGCCCGTGGATAAGCAGGGGAAGAGCGAGGAAAAGCGATCTCCGGAGGGTGAGAAGGATCATGACAAGGGGGTTCACGCTATGGTGCAGGGGTGTTGTCTCTCAAAAGTCAACTTGAGTCCATCACATGCCAATGCGACTGACTCGGGAAGACCCAACTGGTCAGCTGCTTCACGGTAATCAATCTCGTGGGCAAGATGAGTGAGGAAGGATCGTCTGGGTTTAAGTTGTGAGATTACGGCAAGGGATTCCTCAACATTCATATGAGTTGGGTGGGGTTGAGGTCGCAGAGCATCCACAACGAAAACATCAAGGTCCTGGAGCAAAGCGATACTGGGAAGGGGGATCTCCTTCACGTCGCTGATATAGGCCAGGGAGTGGCCAGTGGGAAAATCGAAGCGGAATCCGAAGGTCTCGACAGATGGGTGTGTTACGGGAATGGGTGTGACGAGGAGATCCTTGATTGTAAAAGCATCCTCGATTAGATGCGGATCAGGTCTGACATAATTTCGGGAGGTGTTGGACATCGCCCAGGGAAACATACGCTCGAGAGTGGCCATGGTCTCAGGACCTGCGTGAAGAGGCAGAGGATCTTTGCGGTGCCAGCAGAAGGCTCTCAGTTCATCGAAGCCTGCGATATGATCAAGGTGGCAATGAGTGTAGAGAATCGCATCAATTTCCCGCAGGCCCTCTCGGAGGGCTTGTTGGCGGAGGTCGGGACCACTATCGACCAGAACAGAACCTCCGGGTGTTTGCAGGTGGAGAGAGGACCTGGTTCTCTGGTTTCCCGGGTGGCTGGAGGTGCATACAGGGCACGAGCACCCAATGACTGGCACCCCCACTGAGGTCCCGGTGCCCAGGAATGTCGCGGTGACTGTCCCTCCATCCACGGATCAAAAATGCAGGTCCAACAAATGTTTCGCAACGAAAGACCGGGGTCAGGTATGAAACGAGGGGGAACAAGAGCTACAGGATAAGGAGGAGCAGGATCAGGATGGTCCGGGGAGCGGGAGCACACCCGCATTGAGCTTGATTCGGGTTTTGAGCCCTTGAGGCTCTAATTTATGGGGGTTTCTTAGCCTTTTAGCGGTGGGGTTACTCTTTCGGAGGTCACTCGGGTTAAGGATTGCTGGCGGAATGGAGGCAGGCTTCCTCCTAAAAAGCTGCTGAGGCCGATTTCCAGTAAATTTGCCTGAAGAGGAGCGTGACGATTGAAACACGTGGAGTTGGTTGCATAATTGAAGTGCCGAAGGACACGATCAGATGCTGAGCCTATTGAAAATCCGGAACCTTGCCCTCGTGGAGCGGCTCGATTGGGAGATCGGGGCTGGGCTGGTCGGAGTCACTGGCGAAACAGGAGCAGGGAAGTCTGTGATTGTCGGCGCGCTTAAGCTGNTTCTGGGAGAGAGAGCGGACAAGGGACTGATTCGAACGGGAGAAGACACCTGCCATGTGGAGGCGATCTTCGATCTACAGGATCCCTCGGGGGTCAATTGCCTGCTTGAGGAGATGGGTCTGGATCCCTGTGAGGANGGCCAACTTCTCATCAAGAGGGTCGTAGGGTCCTCATCGAACCGGCAGTTCGTAAACAATTCACCTGCGACGCTTAGCGTCTTAAAGGCGGTAGGCAGGAACTTGGTGGATCTACATGGTCCACATGATCATCAATCACTTCTTTCTCAAGATCGGCAGCTTGTCATGCTTGATGCATATGCCGGAGTGGAGAGGGAGGTTGAGCAATACCGAGCATACTGGTCTTCCTGGAGAGAAGCAGAGATTCGCTGGAGAGAGGTCCGGGACGCCGAGGAAGCCGGGGAACAGGAGATCGACCTGTTGAGGCATCAGGTCACGGAAATCGAAGCAGCAGAGATTGATCCGGAAGGAGAGAGTGAGTTGCAGGATCGGTATCAAAGAGCTGCCAACAGTGCAAAGCTGGTGGGAGTCGCGGCAGAGGCTCTAAATCTGGTTAATGGAGATGGTACAGGAGTGCTCGACAGAATGCAGGAGATGCAAAGGCTTGTGGGGGAAATTGAAAAGAACGACCCAGCGGCACGACATTGGACTGCCGGGGTGACGACGGCNGTNGTTGAAATGGAGGATTTCTCCCGGGAGTTAGAGCGCTATCTTGGCGAGATTGATCTCGATCCCGGGCAGACCTCAGCTTTGGAAGAACGAGTGGACCTGCTCGAAAGCCTCAAAAGGAAATATGGCCCATCATTGGATGAGGTAGTGGAGAGCGGGATAAAGGCGGCGGAGCGACTCGGGGCAGTGGAAAATCGGGGAGAGTTGCTGGAAAAGCTTGAGGGGGANGCGGAGGTAGCTCGGGGCGCGATGATGAAGGCGGGAATGGATCTAAGCGAAAAGCGGCGAAAGGCCGGTCCGAGGCTTGCNCGTGAAATCCGGCAGCATCTCGCCGAACTCGGTTTCCGGCAGGCGGCTTTCGAGGTCGATCAGCAACAGCTGACCGATCCCTCTGCNAATGGCCTNGACGGGCTTGAGTTTTCGTTTGGGCCTAATCCCGGAGAGCCTCTCAAGCCATTGAGGCAGATTGCCTCCAGTGGCGAAATCTCGAGGGTTATGCTTTCCATTAAAAGCGCTCTTGCCCGGCAGGATCGGACTCCGCTGATGGTGTTTGATGAAATCGATGCCAACGTTGGAGGCGAAGTTGCCAGAGCGGTGGGAGAAAAGATGGCAATCCTTGGTGGTGTCCATCAGGTAGTAGCCATTACCCACTTTCCGCAGGTTGCGGCTCTCGCATCCCAGCATTTCCTTGTGGAGAAAAATGTTGAAGGGGGAAGAACCATTTCTTCGCTCAAGGAGGTCAGGGGTGAGGCGCGTGTTGCCGAGTTGACCCGTATGCTGGGCGGGCAGAGTGAGGAGGCCCGGTCGATGGCAAGGAGTCTGCTAACCTCGCCTCGGGAGAGCTCCTAACCAGCGTGCTGCCTGCTCGAACCTTTCCAAGAGAGTGGAAATTAAGGTGCGATAAGATAGCGTGATTTAGAATTCGTCCACAAACACCGGGCTATTGCGCCCACGGATTACATCNATGATGTAGGGTANAACTCGGGCTACATTCTCGTCTTGATTGAAGTCGGGAACGATTTCCTTGTAGCGCTCATAAACGATTCCATCTGGCAACAGGCTAAGGAAATATCCTGCGACATTTTCGAGATCCTTATGGATGATCTTTTGGGAGCATAATGCGGCGTAGGAGAGATTGGGTTCATACGGATAAACTCCCGGAAAGGATGCGTACCATGGGTTTCCGAATGTCACTACGTTCTTTCCCCGGCAGATCGCTTCCCATCCAGCTGTTCCGGTAATNGTGCCCACAAATTGGGAGTGGTCTGTCAGCTGGTGAGTGCAGGTCCTGGAGGGAACAATACGAACGCCGGGGATCCGATGCAGACGGTGAAAGAAGAGAGGGTCTCTCATGAAGTGCTGCTGCTTTGGGTTCTCCTTCACGTAGATCAGACAATCCTCCGGGAGGAGAAGCGAGAGNTGTTCNATTGCGAGGGCTTGGTCAACGTAAGCTCCGCCCATTGCCGAGGTAGTAGCCTCCGGTTGCAGGTGTAGAGGGAAGTAGACAAAGGGACAGTCGAAGTCGACCGGTTCGCTCTCTGACTCCAGGAGGGTTTCAAAATATTCCAGTTGATCGATATGGAAAAACCTTGCGAAGGGATCCCGGAATCGAGGGAATTTTGATTTTATGGTCCGTGCGCGGGATAGCAGGTTCCACAACGCGCCCGGCTTTATCAGAAGGCTCGGTTCCTTGGTCAGGATATAGGCTAGGATCAAAAGGAGGTCTTTTGGGCCAAGGTGACNCTGCTTCAGCGATTTTTCTGTAACCTGATCCATGTAGAAGTAGCTGGGATGCTCTTTCTGTTCTATAGAATGTGGAACTGTGTCTCTCGGAATATTCGANAGATTAAAATTTCCACAGGCTGCCANGTTCGAGAATGAGAGGAACTTGTTCGGAAAAATTGTCTGCATGAGAATGAGAGTTGGTATTCCCATGAGGCAGGCGACNTGGTGACAAATGGTATCGTGACCTAGGTGTGGCGCATTAAAGAAGAGTGCTACGTTAATTCGGTGTTCCTGAATCTTGCTGGCAATGATATCCGCTATCAGNTGATAGTAGTTCATGTACTCATGCAGGGTTTTCAGGCCGTGAGGACGGTAATGGTAATGAGATTCCCTGCGGTGCAGGTGGTCCACGAATTGGAAAAGGAATTGGTAGAACCGGTTCAGTTCACCGGGTCCGAGGGCGCGTGCAAGNACTCCAGAATAGGTGTTCTTGCTGGTTAGTTCACCCAGCCCTCCTGCCTTGGGCCTCGTTCTGGTGATCATCGCCATGTGGTAGTCCTGCTCCTCCCTTCCGAAGGAAAGGAGATGCTCAACTTCGGGAGAGTTTTTGAGAGCACTGGTGATGGACGATGCCCCCGGTCCCGTCCCGCATGAGAGTATTCGAGGGAGAGATGCTGGATCGATCATGGTCTGCGGGTAGGAGGTCTTGAGGCAGGTAGTCCCAGCGCGGATAGACCGAGCCTGTTCACCAAGGNAATAATATCATATATTTCCACTATTGTGGAGCTGGATCGGCTCTTGAGTTTGTAGCCTCTCGGGCAGGACATGCCNCTCCTTGATTGGTTTCCGATTAGTGTTATCTGGAACTCNTTCCTCCGATCCTGAGAACAGGATTTGAGTGAGATTACCCCTCAACTTTTTTCCTGTTTCTCATATTCTGAACCAGAAACACTAGGGGCAGGATCGCAAGGAGGAAGAGCCAGGGAGGCTTGGATGCTGGAAGAGCTGCTCTGGCAGTCATAGGCATGGGGCCGGTGGTGTTTTCCTTGAGGAGGAAGTTCCATTCAAGGCGAAGCTTGTCCTCAGACTGGGAAGAGGCATTCGATTCCTGAGCTTCTCCGGGGAGATTCAGGATAAAGGTAAGACTGGATTTGCCGAACAGAGCCGGCATTTTCGCAATCGATTTTGTAGCCGGGTTCGATTGCAGAAGCCAACTGATATCCACTTCTCTATTATAAGTGATGTTATCATCAGAGATGACCATGGCTGATTCCCCAAAGAGGACCTCGGCTTGAACCCGCTTATCGGGTTTCGAAGCATCCCGCAGTTGTCGTTGAGGAAAGGAGGTAAGCTTGTTCAGGCTGTCGAAAGTCCCGGAAAAGGTAAGGGTGATTCCGCCGCCCTCGGTAGTGTAGGTAAGGTCCGTGATTTCGACATGAGGATCTCGCTCTGCAGCTTCCTGCAGGGCTCTGACCAGCTCGGCTGGTTCCCCGATTCTTTTTGCTACCGCAGATGGCATCTTGTAACGGGCCTCAATACGGCCCGAGCCATCCGCTCTCAGCCAGATTTGTTCCTCGCCCTCGATACAGCCGGAGAGCGCAAGGCAGAGCGCCAGAGAAACGAGGAGTAGAATACGCGAAACCACCAAGGAATTGTAGTCGGATATCCNTGNTTGTCAGCCCTNGTCTTTGTTNCGAGCNCTCAGCCCCGGGGTTGGAGGCGTAGTATCATNTCGCTCGATTACAGGCGAAGTCCCTTCCNCTGCTGNATCTTCTCCTGCCTNTGCCTTTCTTTCCGGCCCATGACCCAGTTCAGGAGAGCCGGTAGGAAGACNAGGTCGCCAAGGAGGGCCGCTACCATTGCTGAGCAGGCAAGGCGTCCAAAAAAAGAGATCCCAGGCATCGAGCTGAAGGTCGCTGCGAGGAAGGCACTGGAGATTACAGCGGTGGTAATCAGGAGAGCTACGCCCACTGTCCGGAAGGACCGGTCGATGGCAACACGAACGTCAGCTCCTTCCCGGCGCTCCCGGATAAATCTGATTAGAAAATGGATGGTGTCATCCACCGCTATTCCAAGACAGATGCTGAAGGTGAGAACGCTACTGATCTGGAGAGGCTTGTCGAGGGAGTAGAGAAGGCCCGTGTTGAAAAGGAGGGGAAAGGCATTGGGAATGACACTGAGAAGCCCCAGAGTGAGGGAGCGCAGGGCCACGGTGAGAACAAGAAAAACGGTGATAGAAGCAAAGGAGAGACTCCGCACGAGATCCCTGATCACGTTTGACATGTTTTCCGCGGCAATCACGGCGGAGCCGGTGACATGCAGGGAGAAGTCCGGATACAGGTGCTCCAGGCTCTTGAGATCCTTTTGAAGGGTCTTTACCGCGGGGCGAGTCGCAGCTGCTCCAGTGTTTGGCAGGCGGACATTGATNACGGTTCGCCTCATCTCAGGCTTGAGCATCCGGGCAGACAGCGCGGCTGGCATTGCCTCCATGAAGATCTGTTCGCGGGCTCTTACCGGTAGAGCACGCAGGGACTCGGGCATGAAATTAAGGATGGAGAGCGAGGGTCCAAAGGTAGAATCCGCCTTGAGGAGGGTCTGAACCTTGGCGATAAGTTCCAGCGTCCGGGGGTGACTGAAGGAAAGGGACTGGTCCCAGGTCACGATGACAGGGACCTGCATTATGCCTCCGAACGCNTCGTCAGCGAGGGCGGAGGCCCGGTTGATCTCGGAATTGAGGGGAAGGGTTTCCGTCCAGACGATATCTGACTTTAACTGGGTGGCGGTCCAGATGAGGGTTGCGGTGACTACCAGGGCGAGCAGGGAGAGTGGTCGGGAGAAAGATGTTACCAGTCGCGCAATGAGAGTAAGGGATTNCCTCGAACTACTATCGCTTCCGGGTTGTCGAGCAGCTCGCCCGGCCGGCAGGCGGATCATAGAGGCCAGAAGTGGAACGATAGTGATATTTGAGATCAACCCGAGAATGGACCCTGCGGCGGTGGCAAGTCCGAATCTCTGAACGCTACCGGTTTCTGCGAGAGTTAGAGAGGCAAACCCAATAGTGGTGGTGAGAGCTGTGAGGACGCAGGCGGTGGCGAGGAGGCTGATTGCCCGCCGAGCTGCCTCGGTTCGAGAGCAGTCTCTCGTGCGCCGAATCTCAATCATGATGTGAACGGCATTGGCAAAGGCGACGACGAATACGATCGCTGGTAGCGGAATGCTGATTCCATCAATCTTCAATCCGATCCATCCCATGAGGCCAAGAGTCCAGAGAACAGCCAGTCCGGGCCCTGCTGCGACGACGAGGGTCACGCTCAGACTTCGGAAAAGGCCAAGGGCGACAAGCATGGCGAGGATTGCTCCAAGGGAGCTGGTCACGAAAAATTCTTTTGGGAGGCTGGCGAGGGTTTCTACCCTCACTGGAACGCTACCGGTAAAGTTTGCAGTGCAGGAGAGGTTTCCAAACCACTCCTGACGAAGTTGGAGAAGACCCTCATAGATCGGAGCTACCCGGTCCATGGTCTGGGGCCCGTCCTCTACCAGCTCAATAGTGACCAGAATCGTTTCGCCATCGGTTGAGATGAGTTGCCCCGAGGCGAAGGGATGAACCTGCGCAAAGGCCCGCGCTTGCTCGAAAAGTATTGGTTCTGAATCCGGAGACGGAAGGAGAGGCTCATCGTTGGGCCCGGGGACATCGAGAAGGCTCAAGACCGACAGGACGTCAGGCAGGCTCTCGACGTCACTGGTGAAGCCCCTGAGGGCCCGAGCGAACGCGCTACTGAAGATTTCCCCATCTACGATAAGAGCGATGCCGTTGTCATCCGGTCCAAATTGCTCAAAGTATTCTTCGAGGAGGGCAAATTCCTTATCGCCCTGCTTGAATATTTCGCGTGGTTCGCCATCGAAACGCAGCTGAGTCAGTCCGGCAACGGCCAGCAGGGTCGTGATAGCAAGAAGAGCTAGGAACCAGTTTTTTCGCCTAAGCAGGAAATGGGAATACCGCTCGGAANGGTTCAGGGAGGTCTTCCCCCTGTCGCTGCTGTCGGGGTGCGTCGTCAAACCGGGATGAAAGGTGAGGCATGCCTGTTGGTTTCTCCACAGGGACTCAGGTTGCAGGTGCAACTCGCTGGAGAACCAGAGATAGAACCATACATGATAATGGCAGGCAGGGGAGAAGGGTGGGGCAGGAAATTACGGAGGCGTTGGATGCCTGCAACATGATCGTGATTCCTGGAAACGCCAGCAGATCCACGAGGCAGATGCCTGCGAGAGAGCGCGAGACAAATTCTGGGACAGATTTTCGAAGAATGGAGAGGCTGCGAGCGGTCCAGAGAACAAATACAGCGAGAACCGGGAGGGCAGAGAGGAAGGCAGAAGTTCCTCCAAGGTCTCCAGATTTTCCGCTGATCCACCACCAGTTGTGAGTGAGAAGGCAGGCGAAAAGAAGAAGGCGCAGGGTGAGTCGAGGAATGGTCCCTCCGGCGGGTCCACTTTCGTAACGGGCGGCAAGGGTAAGTCCGGCCACATAGACGAGAGATCCCACGCCGATAAGAATGATTATGGGAAGAGGCTGAATAGATTGGCCCAGTCCGGGAGACGAGCTTGCAGCGCTGAAAAA
>PBTP01000079.1 GCA_002729275.1 Roseibacillus sp.
CTGGACCATTGGTTGCGCGTGGCATTTCTTTTTCTTTCTGAAGCGAACTGTTTTAGTAGTCCTCCCACAGTCTCATTCGCTCGTATCCCGCATGGGCGGGAAGGCTGTGTAAGAGGCAACGCCCGGATGGCGTCTATGTCCCGTGGCAGCGAGAGAGAAGCGCTTCTCAAGAGAAAGGCAGGTTCGCCTTTACGTTCTTGAGATCTGCTTCGGAAACAAGTGCAGCTTTACCGAGGTTCCGCTTACGCTTACGATTCTTTTTCTGAAGAATGTGGCGCTTACCTTGTTTCCGCCGCAATATTTTGCCGGAACCGGTCACTTTAAAACGTTTAGCGACGGCTTTCCGGGTTTTGGCTTTTCCTGCAGCGCGAGCCATGGGGGGCGGAGGCTATCCGCCGACAGTGGGATTTCAAGGGATTTTACGGTTTTTTGTAGATTTAAAAGAGATTGCCACCCGTCAGGCTTCAAAGGCTTATCAGCAAAGCGCCATGAGGGGCCCTTATCGCCTCTGTGGTTGGAGGATTTCGCCTCCAATCTGGTGGTTTTCATGGATCTGAAGATAATGTAGGGCCCTTTCGGCCCTGCTAGCCGTTGGGTCCTTCAAATAGGGCTCCAGCCGGGTCGAGAGCACTTCGAAGACAGATGTCAGGTCCACTTTCCACATTCCGTCTTCCCGAATAAAAGAGACGAGGGCCTCATCATGTTTCTCGCCCGGAGCGAGAAAGACGGTAGCAGCGGCTTCCTCGCCAGATTTCCTGATAAGAATCTCTCCGATATCCAGGAAGTGGGGCGCTCCGCCCGGAAAGGTCATGGAGTCGAAGGCCTCCCGGACAATCATTCGGCTGGTTGTCGTATTCAGTTCCTCCGGGCTATATTTGTGACGAAGAGAGAGACAGGCGAAGAGGGCGAAGGGAGGGAGGCCGCTCAAGCGCTTTTCATCTGCAGTAAGAAGGTGGGGAAGGAGCCGGTCATAGTAGTCGAACGTTCTATGGCTGACATAGAGGAGAGCCTCCTCGCCTCTTCGCTCGTAAAACGCCCGACTAAAATTAGAGAAAGACAAGCGGATTTCCGCTCGTTGCTTGTTCAGTGACTCCCCACAGGAGGAAAGAAAAATCAGTCCGAGCACCCCAATGAGACGGACCGTCCTCATTGCAGAACCTCAAGGAGAACGTTGACGATGCTTTGGTCCTGCGACGGGAAGACCGTGCGCAGGTTGAGGAGAAAGGTGTCATCACTGACATAACCGACAACGGCGGGGGTGGCACGCCTCAGGCTGTGAGCGAGTTTTGTGGGAGACATGCCATCTGATTCGATCTGCAGGGCGATGGATGGAATTTCCGCGCGAGGCATGGTGCCTCCTCCGGTTCGCGAGAGAGCTTCCACGATGGTAATTCGGGGCGAGAGGTCCTTCAGTTGAGAGGAGATCTTCTCCGCACGAACACGAAGGTCTTGCACGGGCGTGGAGAGGAAATCGAGGACGGGAAGACGGGGTTTTGTGTCTCCCTTGCACGCGAGGTAGTCGTCGATGCACTCCTGCAGTACTGTAAGAATGAGCTTGTCACAGCGGACCGCCCGGAAGAAAGGCTCGGACTTGATGCGTTCCACCAAGTCTGCATTTCCGGCGATGATTCCTGCCTGAGGCCCGCCAAGAAGTTTGTCGCCTGAAAATATCACAAGGTCGATGCCATTGCGGAGGGCGTCCTGCGGGGTTGGTTCATGATCGATGGGCGCCAGCTGATCAGTGTTCATTACCGCGCCTGATCCAAGGTCCTCAACAAGGGGGATGCCGTGATTGTGGGCAAGGGATGAAATCTCAGTGACGTCGGGCTCATCGGTGAATCCTTCGAGGTAAAAATTGGACCGGTGAACCTTGAGGATCAGGGCAGTACGATCACTGATGGCGTCGGCATAATCCTTGAGATGAGTTTTGTTAGTGGCTCCCACCTCGACCAGTTTCGCCCCGGAAGTTTCGAGAACCTCAGGGATGCGGAATCCACCTCCAATTTCCACCAGTTCCCCTCGGCTGACTATGACCTCGTTCTTTTCAGAGGAGATCAGGGTGCGAAGGGTCAGGACGAGGGCTGCAGCGCAATTATTGACCGCAGTGGCGGCCTCGGTCTCCAGGAGAACGGCAAGTGCGGTTTCGAGATAGCCCGCCCGCTTTCCCCGTTTTCCGTCCAGGAGGTTGAATTCGAGGTTGGAGTATCCCGTGGCAACCTTGCTCAGGGTTTCAGATGCACGTTGGCCGAGGGGAGATCGACCGAGGTTGGTATGGATGATCACTCCTGTGGCGTTGATGACAGGCTGGAGCCTCGAAGAAGCAAAATCCTGAAGGCCACTTTGGATTTCCTGCTCGATGGAAGCTTTATCGGCAGCTTCTCCTTCGGCGAGTCGTGTGCGCCACTCAGAGAGACGACGTTTGACAAAGCCCGTGACGAGAGGGCGAGGAAGATTGCTCTCCCCCGTGAGGCGCTTGGCTAGCGTCTCTACGGAGGGCAGTTGACTGAAGTCGGGCATGGCACAAAAAGGGAGAGGGTCCCAGAGTAATCAATCCAGGCATTTACTGCAAAGCTCTTGATCTTCTTCGGTAACTCGGAACTCCCGTTCAGGATGAGAAGAATCTGTGGCGCCACACTTGGCACAGTGGTGAAACGCTTGGCCTTCTGGCAGGACACCTTGCTGAAATTTAGCCCTCCGTGCCACGGTCTGACTACGGGTCACATACCATTTNANCAGACGAGGNGACGCCCAGAACAGNTANGGGAGGGNAGGCAGCANGGTNTNGAGAGCAGNCCCGGGAGACTGGAACGCGGTTATGAGCAGCATCCCTCCTCCAATCGCTCCAAGAACCCAAACCTTGATTGGGAGGATGAAGAACAAGTGGAATTCCACGCGAGGGTACAAGGTCGCAAAAACCAGGAACAATTGCAGGTAAAGGGTCACTCCTCCTTCCCCAAATGCGCTTTTGCTGAGGAATTGAGCGAGAATCATGCATGCGAGGACGGAGTAGACATAGATCGAGGCTTTCAACTCTCCCCACGCTTCTTCGAGGCTGTCGCCCATCATGAAGGTGATTCTCATGGCGATGAACATAAACAGGGCGGACATGACAGGCGAGTCGCCGAGGGGAACAGGGGGCAGGGCAGCAAATGAAATCACACGCCAGTATTCTCCAGATACAATTGCCTGATATTTAAAGACAAAGGAACCCTCGGATGAGGGCAGGAACACCAGAAGCAAGAAAACAAAGACATGAATAATGCCAATTGCCCTGATGAGCCCGGGAAAGGCCATCCACCTGATTTTCGGCTCCAGCGAGTTAAAGAGGGGCACAGAAGGAAGAAAGGGCGGGAAGCGCTCATTGACAAGCCCGATCCGGCCTCACAGCATCCCGGAGGTGAGCCGGGAACTGAAAGAGACGCCGCTGCGCGAGGTGCATCTTGAGCTTGGAGCCAAGCTGGTAGGCTTTGCNGGCTGGGAGATGCCGATCCGCTATGGATCTATTCTNGANGAGCATCANNCAGTNCGACAGGNTGCNGGNATTTTNGATATATCCCANATGGGGCATCTGCNCGTNGAGGGNCCNGGATCTNCTGANTGGCTNAANCGAATGCTCACGAACAACGTGGANNAGCTTTCCGNNGNAGAGGCTCAATANACCTTTCTNCTNAATGANGANGGAGGGGTGATTGATGATCTCATTCTNTACCGCCTCGAGGANAGTAGTTTTCTNCTNGTNGTGAATGCGGCGCGGGTTGCGGAAGCATTNGCGTGGATGANGGCGAACAAGACTGAGGAAGAGATANACCTTACGGANCAGAGTGCGGAGATGGCTGGNATGGCNGTGCAGGGGCCCTTGGTGGCGGAGGTGTATTCCCGAATTATGGGTGGTCGGACNCTNCCGAGGAGAAATGAAGTGGATNGCTTNGAGATNGAGGGTCATCGTCTCCTCGTTTGTCGGACCGGATANACNGGNGAGGACGGATTCGAGCTCTTTTGCAGAGCTGGAGCNGGGNGCTACTGGTTNCGCAGGGCNCTTGANGATGGGGCGCGGGCGTGTGGCCTCGGNGCGNGAGANACNCTTCGTCTTGANATGTGTTATCCCCTGAATGGNTCNGACNTAAGCCCGGAGCGAACNCCNNTGGAGAGTGGGCTTGGCTTTTTCGTGGACTTGGAGAANGNGGANTTTGTNGGAAGNGAAGTGCTTCTNGACCCAGAAATCNGAGGGNTNNNCGGAGGTTCTGNCCCCNNTGANATGTCTCGANTCGGGGCCGCCAATCCGCCCCGGNTGNNNNGTGTTTNCCNCNGATGGGCANGANCTGGGNNGATTGACNAGTGGNACNCTNTCGCCNTCNGTNGGNGTTGGNATNGGNATGGCNTANCTGCCCNGNGACATCGCNCNNGTAGGAACTGNGGTGTCCGTCGAGGTGCGGGGNCGGATGATTCCTGCAGAAGTATCGAAAAAGCCTTTTTACAAGAAGGNTTAAGGCGCTAGGTATACTACCAGCAGACGCAATGAACATTCCCGATAATCTTCATTACACATCAGATCATGAGTGGGTCAGTATCGAAGGTGACCTCGCCACGGTTGGTATCACGGATCACGCTCAGGAAGAATTNAGCGATGTCGTTTTCGTTGAGCTGCCTTCGGTTGGGCAGGCCGTGGGCAGTGGAGATGAAGTTGGCACCGTAGAATCAGTCAAGGCCGCTAGTCCAATCTACTCACCATTGGGGGGAGAGATCGCTGCGATCAATACAGAGCTGGAGGGAGATCCCTCGGTGATCAACAGTAGCCCCTATGAGGAGGGTTGGATCTTCAAGATCCGACTGGAAGACGTGGGTGACCTTGACGATCTCCTTGACGCCACGGCTTACGAAGATCTGATCAGTTGANGGCATGGGAACTCCTGTTGCGCCTCCGAGTGNGCCCCCGGCGCCAGAGGGTTCCAAGGTGGTCATTCCCCCCGGTTTCCCCGAACGTCACATAGGGCCATCCGAGCAGCGCTGTGCGGACATGCTTCAGGAGTTGGGCTGTGATAGCCTCGACTCCCTGATTGAGGAGGCGGTGCCCCAGCCTATTCGCATTGGGAAGGAGCTAGCTCTGGAGGACCCGCTTGGTGAAAGCGAGGCCCTCGACGAGTTGAAAGCAGTGATGTCGCGGAATGAAGTGCGGCGCTCATTGATTGGACAAGGTTACCACGGGACAAAAACTCCTGCGGTGATCCAGCGCAACATTCTGGAGAACCCCGGGTGGTATACGGCCTACACTCCCTATCAGGCTGAAATTGCACAGGGCAGGCTGGAGGCATTGCTCAANTTTCAGAGTATGGTTGTGGACTTGACGGGGATGGATGTTGCAAATGCCTCTTTGCTTGATGAAGGCACCGCAGCGGCTGAGGCAATGGCGATGGCTCAGGCAGTAAGCCCCAGAGCGACGAGATTTTTTGCTGACTTCAACTGCCATCCTCAAACTCTGGATATTCTCAAAACCCGCTCCGAGGCTCTCGGAATGGAGCTTGTTATTGGAAGGTGGCAGGATTTTCCAGCAGATGAAGGGGTCTTCTCAGGGGTGCTTGTCCAATATCCCAATACCCTGGGGTCGGTCGATGATTACGAGGGGCTGGCGAAAAAAGTGCACGCCGGAGGAGGGGTTCTGGTAGTGGCGGCNGATCCCCTGGCGCTCACAATGTTAAAGGAGCCTGGAGCCTTTGGCGCCGACTTATGCGTCGGGTCCACGCAGCGTTTCGGGGTTCCTCTTGGGTTTGGTGGTCCCCACGCAGCGTATATCGCATGCAGGGACGTGCTGAAGCGAAAGTTGCCTGGAAGGCTGGTAGGGGTCTCCGTAGATCATGCAGGCAAGCCGGCTTACCGGCTGGCTCTTCAAACCCGTGAGCAGCATATCCGCCGTGACAAGGCCACGTCTAACATCTGCACTGCTCAGGTCCTGCTCGCTGTCATGGCTTCCATGTANGCGGTGTATCATGGNCCTGATGGTTTGCGTAAGATAGCCTCCCGGATCCACTCCTTGACTGGNCGGATGGCGAGTTCACTAAAGCGGTCTGGTTTCCACTGCGTGGGGAGCAGTTTCTTTGATACGCTCACCGTAGAGCTTGGNGAAAAAGCCGGAGAGTTCGTTGAGGCTGCCGCCAGCAAGGGCTACAACCTCCGTCTTGTAAGTGCAAGGCAGGTGGGAATCACCTTGGACGAAACGGTGACCTTTAGGGAGGTCGATGAGGTTCTCGGCTGCCTCGGGGTAGTGATGGAGAGCGAGGAGGAGCAAGGGCTGCCAGAAGGACTGGCGCGGAGCTCTTCATTTCTCGATCACGAAGTCTTTAACCTTTACCACAGCGAAACCGAGATGATGCGTTACTTGCGCCGACTCGAGGGGAAAGATCTTGCGCTGAATGAGTCGATGATTGCGCTTGGGTCCTGCACCATGAAGTTGAATGCGGCCTCGGAAATGATGCCGGTCACTTGGCCTGAAGTCGGTTCTATTCACCCCTTTGCCCCGGCGGAGCAGACAGGGGGTTACCGCCTGATGTTGGAAACTCTGGAGAAATGGCTGGCTGAGATTACCCAGTTCGCNGCGGTTTCGCTCCAGCCCAACGCAGGGTCTCAGGGTGAGTATGCGGGGCTGCTGGCCATTCGCCGCTACCATCAGGACAGAAGTAATCCTGATCGGGACGTGTGCCTTATCCCTCTTTCAGCTCATGGGACAAATCCAGCATCTGCGGTGATGGCAGGTTTTCGGGTAGTTCCCATCAAGTGTGACGAGGAGGGGAACATCGATGTGGAGGACCTNCAGTCCAAATGTGAAGAGCATAGCAGCCATCTGGGAGCNTTAATGGTGACCTATCCCTCAACTCATGGTGTTTTTGAGGAGANNATCCTAANGGTCTGCGAAACAGTACACTCTCACGGGGGGCAGGTCTACATGGATGGAGCAAATATGAACGCCCAAGTGGGACTCTGCAGCCCTGGTGGAATTGGGGCTGACGTCTGCCATCTCAATCTTCACAAGACATTTTGTATTCCTCATGGAGGTGGAGGTCCGGGTGTTGGCCCGATCGGGGTAGCCAGCCATCTGGTTGAGTATCTGCCCGGGCACGCTTTGCTGGGTGACCGGGATGGGGCTGTCAGTGCGGCCCCATGGGGCAGCGCTTCGATCAATGTGATTTCGTGGATGTATATTCGGATGATGGGGGTCGCGGGGCTGGTGGCTGCCACCAAGGTCGCTCTTCTCAATGCAAATTATATTGCTCACAGGCTGAAGGATTACTTCCCGGTCCTCTACACCGGAGCGAAGGGGCGAGTGGCTCATGAGTGTATCATCGACCTGCGTCCACTGCAGAAAGAGAGTGGAATTACGGTGGAGGATGTAGCCAAGCGGTTGATCGACTACGGGTTTCATGCACCAACGATGAGTTGGCCGGTGGCAGGAACACTCATGATTGAGCCGACAGAATCAGAGTCAAAAGAGGAGTTAGACCGTTTCTGTGAAGCGATGGTTTCAATCCATGGAGAGATCCAAAAGGTAATCAGCGGAGCTTGGGATGCGGAGAACAATGCTCTGCGGCGCGCTCCCCATACTGCGGAGATGGTTTCCTGCGATGATTGGGACCGTCCCTATTCCAGAGAATTAGCGGCTTTTCCAGTTGCGAGGTTGAGAGATCATAAGTTTTGGCCTTCGGTTGGACGGATTGACAATGTTCATGGAGACCGAAATCTCGTATGCACCTGTGAGGGAGTGGAGGCTTACCTCGAGGATTAATGAGTATAGAAGAAGATTTCAGCAAGGAGCCTTCACCGATTGACTGGGGGCAGTGGAGGCCAGAGATGCGGGCAACGCTGATGTTTATTCGTGATGGGAATGACGTTCTTCTAATGCGGAAATTAAGAGGAATCGGTGCAGGTAAAATCAATGCGCCTGGCGGGAAGATAGAGCCGGGCGAAACGCCGCTTGAGGGGGCGGTCCGGGAAACTCAGGAGGAGCTTCTCGTGACTCCCGTGAAGCCTCGTAAAATGGGAGAGCTTTTTTTCGCGATGAGCGATCTTCCCGATATTTTCGTCCATGTTTTCATGGCGGAGGATTTTCTTGGGGAGGTAGGCGAGACGGAGGAAGCGATTCCCCGGTGGACTAAGATTTCTCAAATTCCCTATGATATGATGTGGGAAGATGATGAGCACTGGTTGCCAAGAATGCTTGAGGGGGAGTGCTTCAGCGGGCATTTTTACTTTGAAAGCGAGCGCATCCGCTGGATGAAAATGGACTGGGACGTGGATTATCCCGGGTAGCCTCAAGGCAGGGCTTAGATGCCGTTCTGGCGCAGAAGTGAAAAACCCGCTCGGGTGAACGAGCGGGCTTTTGCGATCATCCGCCGTGCCGTCCTTGACTACGCAAGCCACGTTCCCGTAGCCCAATAGGTTGGGAGCTTCCTTCGAAGTGACACCTTCCAGTAAAGGCATGATCTCACTCCGCAGGGGCTGCTCCCTTTGTCAAAGCATCGGTCCGGGCGCGAGCCAAGAATTGACGCACACAGTAGACTTGGGAACTCTAGCTCAGAGAGTGGGTAATCGCAACGGGGTTTTCCGATTCGATGAGATTTCGTCCTTTTTGGGCCTCTTTCGCAGCTCACAGGCCTACTGGAGGGTGGGATTTTCCCTAGGGACTATGGTTTGAAATAAAAGGTAAGGTAGGCCGTCGCGGCCATCTCCTCAGCCCGCATACGGCGAGGGATTTTCATGCCGGCCCAGCTTTCAACGAAAAGAACCTCTGTCCGGGAGGGATTGTAACCGACGACCACGGAGGCATGAAGAGGGCTCTTGTGATCTGGCCATGAATCGCGTGCAGCGGTATCAGGTCGAGGAATCCGATAATCTGGATTTCTGGCGGCGATAAGAGTCTGACGAGAGTGAGCCTTGTTTCGTGCGCCAGAAAATCGTCTCCAGACTACTACTGGAAGTCCTTGGTCGATTGATTTTCGTGCTTCGCTCAGGGAGAAGTCATTGGACTTGTGAAGGTCCAATGACGCTTCTCGAGCTACTGCGAGGTAGAGGCGGGGAAGCTGCGAGCCAGCGGCTGATCCGGTATTCTGGAACTTGCCAGCGACGGCAAGCCAGTCTTCGTCAAGATGTAGTCCAAAGTAACGGGCTGCCATGGTCAGCGTATTGAGTCCACAGTAGGGCTTGTAGCCCTGGGGGACAATGGGGAGAGTCTCTATGAGGACGTCTCCATTATCGGGTTTGGTGACTCGGCCCTCGTAAACCCGACTGAGAGCGCTGGCGGACATGGCGCAGCGATCGGTATCGAGCCACTCTCTGGTGATAGAATCTACAGGCTGGATAAGAAGGCGGATTAGTCGTTGATTTCCCACCAGCAGTCGGAGGGCGAGGTTGCCCTTCTGGTAATCAATAACTTCTGCCCTGAGAGTCCTT
>PBTP01000080.1 GCA_002729275.1 Roseibacillus sp.
TCATCATGAATTTCAGAGTTCTGAGGCGAGAGAACTAAGACAAAATCTCCCGGGTCTCACGCCTTTCCTTCGAAAGTTTCAAATTCAGCCGTCAAAGTAGCCATAGATAGCACTTTCGAGTGACGCTGAAGATCCTTTAAGACTTCAGATCTTTCGGAACCATCCACCTTTTGCTGCTCGGGACGCAGGACCTTCTTCTTCCTACCTTTTCTGCCAGGGAATGGCCCCACCCCTCTGGATGTGAACCCTCATAGCCGCCCCGAGTTCCCGGTATTTCCGCCGGTTCTTACCCGAGAGGTCGGTCGTCTCCCCAGGGTCCTCTGAGAGGTCAAATAGCTCCCAGTTTGTCATGGGCGAGTTCTTTACCAGTTTCCAATCCCCCCGCCTCATGGCCCAGATGCACTCGCCCATGAAACGGTCTCCCCCTTCCCGGCGGGTAAAAAAAAGATCCCTGTCAAAGGCTGGCTGGTCCTTTCCTAGCAGAAGAGGCAGGAAGGATCTCCCATCGATTGCGTGCTCGACCTTGGCTCCGGCAGCTTCCACCACCGTAGGGAAAATATCCATCGTGGCAGCGATGAGCCCGCTCCTGCCTCCAGCCTTGATTTTTCCCGGCCAGACTGCACCGGCCGCGACTCGCAGACCACCTTCATACATTTCCTGCTTTTCGCCACGAAGGGCCCCGTTATTCGCTCCGACGTTTGCCTGCCCCCCGTTATCTGACACGAAGAAAATCAGAGTGTCTTTCGACAGCCCCGTCCTCTGGAGCTCCTTCAGCACGTTTCCGATCCCTGCGTCCATGTGCTCGATGAGCGCTACGAGCTTGGCCCTTTGACTGCTTATTCCTGCCTCCCGCTTCTTCACCTTCTCAAGCCAGTCGGCAGGCGGCTGAATGGGTGTGTGGGGCGCGTTGTAAGAAAGGTAAAGGAAGAAGGGCGTCTTCTTCTGCGCCCTCTCGGCAAGGTAATCTACTGCCCACTGACTGAAAATGTCAGTCGCATGGCCCTTGGGATAAACCGGTTTTTCATTGCGTCGCATGTAGTGATTCCCATGCCGGCGATGATTGTAGTAGTCGTCCATCATATCGCCGAGGAAACCATGGAAAAAATCGAAGCCCCGCCTCGTGGGCTGGTTCTCTTCTTCCAACCCCAGATGCCACTTCCCGACGATAGCAGAGTGATACCCAAGGGGCTTGAGGACTTGGGGAAGCATGACGGCGTCCTGCGCGAGATAGCCCCAGTTATTGGGTGCGTGGGTCCGAACCACCCCGGGCACACCGACGAGCTCCTGATAGCGCCCGCTCAATAAAGCCGCCCGGGTCGGAGAGCATACCGGACAATTCGCGTAGAAGGAATCAAACCGCATCCCGGCGGCCATCAGGCTATCAATGTGTGGTGTTCGGAGGTCCTTAGCCCCGTAGGATGAAAGGTCTCCATACCCAAGGTCGTCCACAATAATCACAACGATGTTGGGCCTGGCTCCCACCACAACCGAACACCCAGCCAGAAAAAGAGCAAAAATACGAACAACGAGTGTAGAGCTCATTCTGGGATCCTATGGCCCTCACTCCCCGGCGCCAGCGTAATTCATGGCTCACTTTCTCAAAGAACGGAACTCGAGGCTCCACCGCGCAGCGAACTCATCTGGCGCNTATTACTNATTGCGCTTCAGACGCTCTGGTTCGGCTTTTGCTTGAAGAACACGACCTCAAGGGGCCTTGGATACCCCTTTCCGCACAACTCACAGCAACTTGCACTCGCCTCGNGTGTTTGCTCTGTTAACAATTCAAATTAGCTCTTCAAAAGCAGCCCGAAGCCATGAAACGATCCGCTCTCATCCCTGTCCTCCTTCTCACCGCCGGCCTGGCCTTTGGCCTCGGCTGGATTTCGAAACCATCAGGGGGAGATCANGACAAGAACACAGAGGCAGGCGGATCAAAGAGCGCAGGATCCGCCTCTCGCTCAATACGCCCAGCTGGCGTCATTCGCAGCTCGGCCGACGGAAAAGGAGGCGTGGAGGAATTCCTCTCTCGCTATGCCTCCGGTGGCACCATCTCTCCAGAGGACATGACTTCGGCCATCGAACAGATGCGCAAGGAGAACGACCCTATCCTGAGGCGGAAGCTTTTTAGTGAACTGCTTGAGAATCTGACGCCTGAGAATGCAAAGGCTGCTTACGTTGCCCTTCAAAGTGGTCGACGCAGGGGGCGCGGCGCAGGAGATGATGAGCTCCGCCTGATGGCGCACGCTTGGGGAAGGATCGATGGACCGGGAGCCATCAAGGCTCTCACCGAGATGCGCACCGAGCGTGATGGCGACGAGGGAGGCAGAGGAAGAGGCCGGGGAGGAGAACGCGGGGGGATCGAGCTTGTCAGCGTTCTGTCCGGATGGGCCACTGCCGACGGGCGGGCGGCCGCCGACTACGTCAGTGGAGTGGAGGACGAGCGAGAGAAAGGCATGCTCTCCTTCGGCGTAGTGCGCGGTATGATGGTGAATGGGGTCGATGAGGCGATGGCATACGTTTCTTCCCTTCCCCAGACCGAAGATGGTGGGCGAACTCAAAACTGGTACATGTCCACCATCGCAAGTGAAATGCTTGAGGAAGGCTTGGACTCCGCCAAGGCCTGGGTCGACACAATCAATGACCCCAATCTCAGAGGAGGGGCACTCTCCCGTGTTGCCGAATCCGCAGTCCGTGACGATCTGGAAAGCGCGGTCGAGTGGGTAACTCAGTATGCGGGTGATGAAGCCGGTCAACGGGCGGTTAACCGGGTAGCCAACGAGTGGGCAGAGGAAGACCCACAGGCCGTTTTGACCTGGGCCGATTCCCTCCCTGATGCAGCCAAGGCGGAAGCGTATGGAGAAGCCTTTGAAGAATGGACCCGGCAGGATGCAACTGCCGCCGGAGATTTCCTGACAGGCATGGAGCCTTCAGCCGCCCGGGATTCCGCCGTAGAGGAATTTTCCACCACCCTCTCAAGGGAGGAGCCCGCCACTGCTATCCAGTGGGCAGAGACCATCGCTGACGTAGAGATGCGCACTGACGCACTGACGCAGGTCGCACGCAGCTGGTTTTACCGCGACCGGGAGGCTGCCAGCCAATGGATCGAAACCAGCGGCCTTCCCCAGGAATCCGTTGAGGCTATTACCGCCGAGCGACGGGGCTTCGATGGGCGCGGCGGCGGACGCCCGGGAGGAGGAAGCCCTCGCGGCAGATAACCATCACGGTGAGGAGGGAACTCTCACCCTTCATCCAGACCCTCTATCCCGGTCATCTCCACTGCCAGCCGCCGACCAAGATCCCTGCGCCACTTATCTGCCTTCTTCCCCTTGCCGTCCTCCAGATGCTTGTGACAGAAGCCATTTAGAGCTTTCGCAATCTCATCGCGCGTCTCCTCAGTCATGAGGTCCGCTTGAACAAAGCGCTCAGGCTTGGGGCTGACATTCTGGGCAACACATCGGTAAAGAAAGATACGATCGTAACTACTCCGCAGGGCAAGGGTGCCCAGCTCCGAAAAGGCAGCCCGCAGACTTTCCCGGTCGAGCGGAAACTCACTGAGCAGATGCACTAGTTCGACTCCGTAAACCCATTCCGGGTCCCTGAAGCGGTTCGTCCGGTCATAAATCGACGCTGTCTCCCAGGCGATAATCCCAAGCACCTGCCGGACCACACTCAGAAGGTAGCCATCAAGAGAGCGCTTCCCAATCTTCTTCGCTCCCTCCCGCACTAGATTGGAGCCAGCGATCCATCCCGCGGCAAGAATTGGATTTGAAGCTAAAAGGAACTTACTCCCCTGCCAGAGGTAGCGCATCGGGCTGAGAATAGGCTGCAGGTCTTCGTATTTCCTGACCACCTTGCTGGCAGTGCGCACCTTATCCGCAACCTGCCGCAGGTTCCAGTCCTTCACGTCAAGCAGCGGGACCTCTTCCAGCAGCAGGATTATCTGAAGCGAAACCCGGTTGACCGCCTTGAGCAGCTCTTCAAGATTGGTTTCCAGCAGGGGTTGGCCTGACTGCGGATTGTAGATTTGCGCAATGCTTTCTACGAAATTCCCGAGGTCATTAAGCAGGAGCCGGGTCTCCAACTGGCCCTCTTCCCAATACTTTCCCTCTGAAATTCTCTGGAGAACAAGATCTGCCTCCCCTTCCAGCAGAGCCGCAACTTTCGCATCCTGAGCTGAACGCTCAGAGGTTGCCCACTCGACCCTGTGAAGTTCCTCAAAATCCGGAAACTCCATCCACTCCCCGTAGGCCATGAGCACCTTGCCGATTTCGGCTCTCCGTGAATCCAGACGTTTTGCTTCCTGGCGGATTGCCTCCTCAGTCAATCGAAGAGCTTCGCCGGTCTCTTCCTCCGCTCCACGACCCGTGATCCAGAACAGAGAAGCAAGAATCCCCGCCAGGGAGACCAGCGCAATCACCCAGGCGGCACCCCCAAGTTGAGCATGCATCACATACGCAACAACGCCAACCAACAGCAGGGCGCCCTGCGAAATAAGCACAGCACCTTTCGTCACTCGTGACCGATGCCTCCACGACATACCTTCATTATACTCACCACACCCCGCCTTTCGCAATCGGCGATTCCAGCTTGGAATGATCCCCCCGCAAGCTCACGATAGGGCCGTTGACAACCAATGCTGTGAAGGAAGAATCCACATCATCGGAAACATCTCCTAAGGGTGCAGGACGCCGAATCGCCAGCAATCTATTCGGGCTCCTGCGCACGCTTATCTATCTCCTTGGTATCGCATGGGCCAGCGGAGCCGTCTACTATGATGCCCCCCTGCCAAACGAAGGGGAATGGAATCGAGCCCTCCTCGCTATCGGCTATNCCTTGTTCATGCTCCTCACCCTGGTGGCACTGGGCTCGAGCCGGCGACGCTTTCTTGGCTGGATANTTTTGATCGCTATCGTAGCCGTCCCCTGGGCCCTCAAAAAACCAAGCTCCCGGACAGACTGGAANCCCGGCGCTTCCCGCCTGCCCTCCGCTCTCATCGAGGGAAGCTCCGTGACCTTTAAAAATTTCCGCCATTTCCAATACAACCAGGAGGGCGAGGCCCTGAACCGATGGGAAAGNCGAACCGTGGATCTCTCCAAGTTGGAGGGCCTCGACTTCGTCCACCATGAACTTGCCNGTGGCCCTCTCGCTCACCCCCTCCTCAGCTTCGATTTTGGCGAGGAAGGACACATCGCATTTTCGGTCGAGATTCGCTATCGGAAAGGTCAGGATTTCTCTCCACTCCANGGGCTCTACAAGCAATATGACCTCATCTACCTTGTCGGTGACGAGCGGGACTTCTTTCAGGAGCGAGCTCTGGTCCGTGGCGAACCGGTGCGTCTCTATCGATTGACATATCCCCTCGAACGTATCCGCGAGATATTCCATGAGACCATCACCGCCATGAACGCACTCCGGGAGAAGCCGCGCTTCTACAACAGCCTTACAGCCAACTGCACCACTAGTTACCTGCGGCAGGCTTCCACCGGGAAACGGCCAGCCTTCGACTACCGGATCATCCTGAACGGGTTCATGGAGTCGCTCCTGTACGAACGTGGGGTCATTGTCACAGATGGACTCCCCCTTGAAGANCTTATCAGACGGGCCTCCATCAACGAAGCNGCCNGGAAGGCCCGCGAGGATCCCGGCTTCTCCGAGCGCATCCGCGAGGGNCTCCCGGGTTTCTAAGCTTACGCTTGATTGAATCCCCCGATTATCCAAGATCGTAAGCTCATGTATCCACGCTGGAAAATTGTCCTGTTGTTGCTCCTTTTCGGTCTCCTCCCGTCCTCGAAGTCCCTTGCGGACAGGCCCAACATTCTTCTCATCTACACCGACGACCAGGGGTCTGCGGACGCCCGGTGCTACGGGGCACTGGATCTCCAGACTCCGGCCATGGACGGCCTCGCCCGACAAGGAGTCCGCTTCACCCAGATGTTGGCCCCGGCCCCAGTCTGCTCGCCCTCGCGAGCCGGTCTGCTTGGCGGATGCATCCCCATGCGTCTCGGCGCCCCCGGAAATATTTCCTCCGCGCGGGGAGGCAAGGGCCTCTCCCCTAGTCTCTATCTTCTCCCAGAGGCTCTCAAGGATGCAGGATACCGAACTCACCATGTTGGCAAGTGGCACCTCGGCTACACCGACGACACCATGCCTAACAGCCAGGGCTTTGACAGCTCCTTCGGGCACATGGGAGGATGTATCGATAACTTCTCCCACTTCTTCTACTGGAATGGCCCTAACCGCCACGACCTCTGGCGCAATGGCCGGGAAGTCTGGCGTGATGGAGAAGGATTCGGAGAGCTGATGGTAGAGGAAGCCAAGGCCGTCATTACCAGCGAGGATAAGCGCCCGTTTTTCATTTACTGGGCAATCAACTGGCCGCACTACCCACTGCAGGGGTCCGATAAATGGCGAGCCCATTATCGCAGTAAAAAGCTGGCCCACCCCCGGGATAAGTATGCCGCTTTTGTCTCCACCATGGATGAACTGATTGGCCAGGTGGTCGCCCATCTCGACAAGACCGGCCAAAGAAAGAACACCATCGTCATTCTGCAGTCCGATCATGGTCACTCAGTCGAAGAACGCACCTTTGGAGGGGGTGGTAGCTCGGGACCTTTCCGGGGCCATAAGTTTTCTTTCCTCGAGGGCGGTCTCCGTGTCCCCTCGATCATCAGCTGGCCTGGCACCCTTCCAGAGGGTGAGGTCAGGGATCAGTTCGTCACCGGCTGCGACTGGTATCCCACCCTCGCAAAGTGGGCCGAGGCCCCCCTGCCCAAAGACATGAAGCTCGACGGCAAAGACATCGACGCCGTGATCCGTTCCCCTGATACCCCGTCTCCCCACAAAGAGTTCTTCTGGACTCAGGACTTTAGCCGCAACAAAAATGCCCCATGGGCAGTACGCCGGGGAGACTGGAAACTGCTNCACCGACCTCTCGACCANGTCACTCCGTGGAAAAGTGGCAAGGCCCCAGGCTACCTGCTGGTTAACCTTGCGAAGGACCCNGGGGAGTCAGCTANCCTCGCCGATAGCGAACCCGCCCGTCTGGCAGAGTTGAAGGACCTTGCTAAACGCTATCAGGAAGACCTTCTCCCCGATTTCCGGGCTGCCCGGAAGTAACCTGACAGATTTTCCCGCCCGCGAATTCCGAATGGTTTCCCGTGTGAAACCTGCAATCTTCCCTCCAAGCTTCCCCCTCTCTCTCGTGCTTCAATCGCTTTTCTGCCTCATCATCCTTTCCTTTTTCGTCACCGGTATAAGCAGGGCCAGTACGCAGCCAAACATCATCCTCATCATGGCCGACGACATGGGCTTCGAGGCCCTGTCCGCCAACGGCAGCGAATCCTGCAAATCTCCTAACCTCGACAGGCTNGCGGCAANAGGCGTTCGCTTTACCAACTGTTTTTCAAACCCGATCTGCACGCCCTCGAGGGTAAAGATCATGACCGGGCAATATAATGTCCGCAACTACGTCAAGTTCGGCTGGCTGGACCGGGGGCAGACCACCTTTGCCCATCAGCTGAAAAAAGCCGGATATGCCACTGCGATTGCGGGTAAATGGCAACTTGGAAAGGACAAGGATTCCCCCCAGCACTTCGGTTTCCAGCAATCCTGCCTCTGGCAGCATACCCGTAGTGGCCGCTCCAATGAAGAGGGTAAGAACATCGATCGTCGCTTTGTTAATCCTCAGTTGGAGGTCAACGGGGTGAAGAAAGATTACACCAATGGCGAATACGGCCCGCAGGTGTGTACTGAGTTCATCTGTNACTTCATCGACCAGAACAAAAAGAAANCCTTTCTCGTTTACTACCCGATGATCCTTACCCACTGCCCATTCGATCCCACACCCGATTCAGTCGACTGGGATCCCAAACGACTCGGCTCCACCACTTACAAGGGCGACCGTGAGGACCCGCAACGCCATTTCCGTGATATGGTCGCCTACGCCGATAAAGCCGTTGGACAGATTGTGGCGCAATTGGAGCAATCCGGTGTGCGCGATAACACTCTGGTGATTTTCACGGGCGACAACGGCACGGANAAGCCAATCGTTACCCCATGGAACGGCACCAAGGTCGTGGGAGGCAAAGGCTCCATGACTGACAGAGGCACCCGCGTGCCACTGATTGCCAATTGGCCCGACGGCATCCAACAGCCCGGGCGCGTGGTGGATAACCTCGTCGAGTTCACAGATATGTTCCCCACCCTTTGCGAGGTTACCGGGGCCAAACTGCCGGACAACCACCCCTCCGACGGCGCCAGCATCGTCNCCGTGCTGAAGAACAAGGCGGAAAATCGCATNAAAGACTGGATCTACATCTGGTATCGCAAAGAAGTGATGGTTCGCAACGAACACTACTCCCTGCTCGCTAANCAGGATGGCACCAAGGCCACCCTGACCCGCTACAATGGCCCGTTTGACGACGAGAAATTGAAGGACAGTAAACTCACCAAATCCGAACGCGCTCTCAAGAAACAGTTCGAAGCCAAGATCGCCGAATTGGCCAGGACACGCCTCTCCACTGCCAGCAAGGAAGGCCGTAGCCAGGGCCTGAAGAACAAAACCAACCGTTAACCCTCAAGATTCAACGAGCCATGAAACTTTTTTTCTCCTCCTGCCTTTTCGTCTTTTTCGTCTCCCTGCTCGCCGGCCTCATGCCCGGCTCACTGACCGCTGGCGCGGAACCTGATCGGGCTCGCCCCAACATCGTCCTCATTATGGCGGACGACTTGGGATTCTCAGACCTCGGGTGCTACGGAGCGGAAATTCGCACCCCAAACCTTGACCAGCTTGCGCGCAACGGCCTGCGGTTCTCCCAGTTCTACAATACCGCCAAATGCCATTCCTCCCGGGTGTCGCTCCTCACGGGCCTCTACTGCGACCAGGCTGGGAGCAATTCCCTCTCGCGTGGAGCGACAATTGCAGAGGCTCTAGGCGCAGCCGGCTACTCGACCGCAATGTCTGGCAAGTGGCACCTTTCAGGCAACCCGGTTGAGTTCGGGTTTCAGCACTACTGGGGGCACCTTTCAGGAGCTACCAATTTTTTCACCGGCGACGGAACCTTCCGGCTCGGGAACAAATCATGGGATGTTCCCGAAACCCTGAACGGAANGCCCTTCTATGTCACCGATGCCATCACGGACTTTGCAATCGATTTCATAGATGAAATGGTTCCTTCCAATAAAANTNCCGAGGCTCCCCCGTTTCTGCTCTATGTCGCCTACAACGCGCCTCACTANCCCCTCCAGGCTCCCGAGAAGGAAGTTGCAAAATACAAGGGGGCCTACGACGCNGGCTGGGACGCGCTCCGGAAGCAGCGCTANCGNAAGCAGCTGGATTCGGATCTTTTCCCGCGGGACTACAAGCTCAGTCCCCGCCCCCNACACGTTCCCTCCTGGGAATCGCTGCCGACTGATGAAAAGGCCTGGGAGGCCCGCCGNATGGAAGTGTTTGCTGCCATGGTGGACGTCGTAGACCAGAANATCGGCCGGCTCATTTCTCACCTGAAAGAGAAAGGAGAATGGGAGAACACTCTGTTCCTCTTCTGCTCTGACAATGGAGCATGCCCCTTCGAGCGCACCCGGGGAAAAGACCTGCAGCCTTGGGACCCGGAAAGCTACTGGTGCTATGACGTTGGCTGGGCTCACATGGGAAATACGCCGTTCCGTCTCTACAAGCAGAACCAACATGAAGGAGGGATTTCTTCTCCCCTCATCGCTCACTGGCCGAAAGGATTGAGTGCCAAGGCAGGGGACGTTTCTGGCAGCGCAGACAAGACCCTCCGCCAAAGCCCCCTTGGCATGGTAACNGACCAACCCGGCCACCTTATCGACTTCATGGCCACCTTCCTCGATCTGAGCAAGGCCACCTATCCAAAAAAGGTCGGGTCGCGCATCATCGACCCCCTCCAAGGAAAATCACTTCTTCCTGTCCTCAAGGGTAGACAACGGGCAGGCCATGAAACCCTCTATCAGCATTTNGGGACGGACCGGGCCCTGAGACAGGAAGACTGGAAAGTCGTTGCCGCCAAGGGAGGGCGATGGGAACTCTATAATCTGGCTGAGGACCGCACCGAGCTCAATGACCTGCGTCAGGATCATCCCGAACGCGCCACCCGTATGATCAAGGAATGGTTCCGTATNGCCCGCGATGTAGACCGGCTCAANCCCGGTCAGCTCAAGCCCGGCAGCGGGAGGCTCAGCCCCCTGAAATTTGGNAAACGGAACGACCCCGGAGAGGCANTCAAGGCCCCCCGCAAAAAAGGTTCCGGCAAAAAGAAACCCACAAGTTCTTCTCCGGCCTCCTGAAAGCTCTCTCCTCTCTGAATTAATGAAGCCAACTTTACTTTCCCTCCTGTGTCTTCTGCTCGGGCTTGCTCTGGCGAATGGGGCCAAACCAAATATTCTCCTGATCACAGTCGACGACATGTCCTGTGATTCGATCGGTGTTTTTGGCTGTAAGCTCAAGGGGACGACGCCCCACATCGATCAACTGGCCAGCGAAAGCCTCCGGTTCAAACATGCCCATGTTCAGGTCGGCAACTGCTACCCTTCCCGCAACGTGATGTTCTCTGGTCGCTATCCCCACAACACCGGGGTGGAGGGCTTCTATCAGATCAAACCCATCAAATTCCCAGTCCTGTGTGACCTAATGAAACGTGGAGGCTACTACACCGCCATTCGTGGCAAGGTCAGCCATTCCACCCCCTACCAGCCCTATCCCTGGGACGCGGACCTCACTATTGGTCCCGATGGGCGCAAACTGCACATCAAGGATGTCCCCTCCTACGGAGAGGCTACTCGTCGCGGGATTAACGCAGCCAAGGCTGCCGGGAAACCCTTCTGCCTGAACATCAACATCTCCGACCCCCACAAGCCCTTCTGGAAACCCAATGACCCCCACAAGGTATCCCGTGTGTTCCAGCCTGAGGAGGTTCCAATCCCCGGATTCCTGTTTGATCATCCCGATGTCCGCAAGGAACTCGCCCTCTACTACAGCTCCGTCCGACGTGCGGATGACGCGGTCGGCTCCATCCTACAGGCCCTTGTCAAATCCGGCCATGCAGATGAAACAATCGTGATGTTCCTCAGCGATCACGGCATGCCTCTGCCCTTTGCAAAAACTCAGCTCTANCACCACAGNACCTGGACTCCATGGATCATCCGCTGGCCAGGCGTTACCAAGCCGGGTTCGATCAATGATTCTCAGATGATCTCNGCGGTCGACATGCTTCCNACCATGNTNNAGATGGCNGGNNTNGANANNCCCGCNGGCCTCGACGGNNCCTCCTTNGTNCCNGNCATNAAGGGNCAGNAGCANCANGGCCGCGANGCNGTTTTCAAGGTCTATAACGAGAACGCNGGNGGAAACCGCCATCCCATCCGNGGNCTNCAAACNAAGACCCACCTNTACCTTTTCAATCCGTGGTCNGACGGCACCAATATTTTCANGACNGCGACCAACGGAACCGCCACCTATCGCCTGATGAAAAAGATGGCGCCTTCCGACAAGAANATCGCCGCCCGTCTTGCNACCATGGATCACCGGACNGTGGANGAGCTCTNCGATATTGAGANCGATCCTGACTGCCTGATAAACCTCGCCAAGGACCCGGCACACCAGACCATTAAGAGTCGCCTGCAGGCACGCCTCCGTAAGTTCATGGAAGAGAGCAACGACCACGCTCTCCCAGCTTTTCTCAAGCGAGNTGATCCCGGAGCCCTTGCCTCTTACATGGAAAAAGTGGAAAAGGAATCAGCGCAGCGCCGTGCCAAACGGCGCAAGGGTAAACAGCAAAATAAAGCCCCGNGCAAAAACTCCGGAAAGAAGGCATCCTGAATCCCTTTTNGCGGACAGGGGAAGCATACAGCGACCTCAGTCCGTTGGAGTGACCGTCTGAGAAGAATACAGAGATTCTTCTTTTGGAACCAGCAACCGTTCGTTGAGGTGGAAGCCTGAACCATGAAGTCGTTAACGCTCCTCGCCATCATCTTCGCTCTCCTTCCTGTAGCCGCAGCCCCCAAACCCAACATTGTAGTCATCTTGGCTGATGACATGGGCTATGGCGACGTGGGCGCCCTCAATCCACAATCCAAGATTCCTACTCCCCATTTGGATGGTCTTGCTCGTTCCGGAGCAACCTTTCTNGATGCCCACAGCGGCTCTGCGGTTTGTACTCCTACCCGCTATGGCCTGCTGACCGGTCGATACTGCTGGCGCTCACGTCTGAAGAGCGGGGTGTTGTTTCCNCCCCGCGACAAGCCGCTCATCGAAGACGACCGCCCAACCATCGCCAGCTATCTCAAGGCTCATGGATACCAGACCGCCATGGTCGGAAAATGGCATCTTGGCATCGAGTGGGCCCGGAACACACAGGGCAAGGTCATCTTTGACGAGCCCTTCACTAACGGCCCTATTGAAAAAGGCTTTGATCAGTGGTTCGGTATCGCCGCGTCTCTGGATATGGTTCCCTACGTCTACCTGCGCGACCACCAGGCTGTGGCCAAGTGCACCACCACTCAGAAAGCGATCGGATTCCCCAAGTATGTTCGCGCGGGCCCCCGAGACCCCAACTTCGATCCCGGTGATGTCCTCGACGACCTCGCCACGGAAGCAGCCGCCTTTATCGGAAAGGCCTCATCCCGGGGCGAAAAGGATCCGACTGCCCACAAGCCCTACTTTCTCTACCTTCCTCTGACCGGCCCCCACAAGCCGGTGTGGCCTCATAAACGCTTTGAGGGAAAGACTAAGCTCGGANCCTACGGGGACTTTATCTATCAGGTCGATTACACCGTTGGAGTCGTCCTTGAGGCCATCGCAGACTCAGGACAGGAAGANAACACCATGGTGATCTACACCAGTGACAACGGGTCGTTCATGTATCGGCGCAAGGACGGCCAGAATCATCACCTNNCCAACGACACGGATCAGGGCTACCGCCCCGCAGACCATTCTGCCAANCTTCACTGGCGCGGNACCAAGGCCGACGTCTGGGAGGGAGGACACCGGGTCCCTTTCTTTATCCGCTGGAAGAAGGGCGGAATCGAAGCGGGCACGCAGGTTCCAAGGGTCACGTGCCATACCGATATCTTTGCCACGATTGCTGAAGCCGTAGGGCAGCCCGTCCCCAAAGGATCCGCTCAAGANAGCTTTTCGTTTTTACCGGCGGCCCGAGGAAAGGCTGNAACGAAACCCAGGCCAGGTGTGATCAACCACTCCGCATCCGGCATCTTTGCNATCCGGAGAGGCCCATGGAAACTGGTCGCCGGCAATGGGTCAGGCGGCAGGCAGGGCCCGAGAGGCAAACCCTTCCAGAAACCCTATCACCTCTACAATCTTGCCGAAGACCCAGAAGAAAATACCAATCTGATCGAGAGCAAGGCCCCCATCGCNGCCGAACTGGAGGCGGAACTCACCAGGATCCGTAATGCCAACTAGTAGTCCAGCGAACCCTGCAGGCTTTTTCTGCTTGGAGGAAAGACCCCTCCCCGCCTACTCGTAGTTTTAATCATGAAACGCTTCTTCCTCTTCCTCGGCCTCCTCGGATGCCTCGCTAGTCCTACCAACGCAAAGGCTCCCAATGTCATTCTGGTTATTACTGACGATCAGGGATACGGCCCAGTTGGCCGTCACGGACATCCGTGGATCAAAACTCCCAGCCTCGATACTCTTTACGACAAGAGCGCACGGTTCACTCGCTTCCTTGTGAGCCCGACCTGCTCTCCCACCCGGGCTGCAATCATGACCGGACGTCATCCGCTCAAGAACGGAGTATCTCACACCATCCTCGAGCGCGAACGCATGACGCTGGAGGCCACCATCCTGCCTCAAGTCCTCAAGGGCGCGGGCTATACTTCCGGAATTTTCGGNAAGTGGCACCTCGGGGACGAAGACCCTTATCAGCCCCACAAGCGCGGCTTNGANGAGGCNTTCATCCACGGAGCCGGGGGAATCGGACAAGCCTACAACTGCTCCTGCGCAGACGCCCCGGGGAACAAGTACTTTGATCCCGTGGTTCGCCACAATGGATCATTCGTGAAGACCAAGGGCTACTGCACCGACATCTTCTTCACCGCTGCCCTTGGATGGATCAAGTCCGTGAAGGACGAGGAGGCTCCGTTCTTCGCCTACATTACCACCAACGCTCCACACGGACCCTTTATCGCTCCACCCTCCAACACCAAGCGCTTTACGGACCTNGGCTTCGGGACGAGGCAAGCCGGCTTCTACGGCATGATCGAGAACATCGACGAGAACATGGGCCGCCTCCTCACCAAGCTGGAGAAATGGAAGCTCTACGAGAATACGATTGTCATCTTCATGTCGGACAATGGCATGACCGGAGGTGGAGGAGGCCGGCCCGGCAAGGACCTCTCCAAGGGGCATCCTTTCTTCAACGCAGGCCAGAAGGGCCTCAAGGGTTCAGTGGACGAGGGGGGCGTCCGCGTCCCCTTCTTCGTGCGCTGGGATGGAAAATACGCGCCTCGTGACATCAACGAGCTTTCCGCGCATATTGATATCCTGCCCACCCTCGCAGCGGTTGCGGGTGCCTCACTCCCCAAAGATCAGGTTGAAGGTCGCAGCTTCCTTCCCCTTCTCCAGGGCCAGAAGATCAAGCTCGCAGACCGCTACCTCTTTTCCCAGAAGGCCCGCTGGCCGACCGGATCTGAGCCCAACAAGCACCAGTGGAACAACTTCGCGGTGCGTAACACTCGCTATCGTCTAGTCGGCNACCAACTGTTTGACTTGATCGCAGACCCGGCCCAGCAGAACGATATAGCCGCCCAGCACCCCAAGGTCGTTGAACGGATGCGCACAGCCTACGACGAGTTTTGGAAAGAGGCACGTCCCCTGATGGTCAACGAGAAAGCCCCCATGTCCAAAACCCGCCCCTTCCACGTCTGGTATAATCAACAGCTGGAACAGGAAGGGATCCCCTTGTGGTCCCCACCGGAGCTCTGAGAGGATTCGACCCTCGAAGGCCCGGNCAATCTCACAAGATTCTGCCCCGGTTGNGGTAATTTACCCNCCCGACCCCNNCNCTGGGAGCCCGATTCNAGGNAGCGCTATAGATTGAAGACTNGGCGGAATCGGGTAGNNTGCTTGTCCCCCTCCGCCNCTTCGGCTTATGCGAAATCCAAAAACCTTCTGCGCCCTCATTCTCGCGCTTGCACCCCTGCTTTCCCTCAGTGCCGCCCCGGTGATCAGCGAATTCATGGCGGACAACAACTCCGCGCTCTACGACGAGGACGGAGATTCGAGCGACTGGATCGAACTCTTTAACTCTGGTCCCAATGCCGAGGACCTCGGGGGCTACTTCCTGACTAATGATCCGGCTGAACGGGCGCGGTGGGAGATCCCCTCTCCGACNATTCTTCCCGTTGGAGGAACCNTCCTTATCTTTGCTTCCGGCAAGGATCGCCGGGTGGGAGAGCTCCACACCAACTTTCGTCTCGGCAGATCTGAAGGAGGATACCTCGCCCTCATTAACCCGGACGGACAAACTCCCACGCAGGAGTTCGAAGATTATCCAGAGCAATTCGAAAACTTTTCATATGGCTTGGCTCAGACCGGCACTTCCTCCACCAAAATTCTCGTACCGGAGAATAGTGCCTGTCGTATTCTTGTCCCTACCAGTGACATAGGAACCTCGTGGCGCAGTTCGAACTTTGAGGACAGCCTCTGGACGAATGCCACCACCGGAATCGGATACGAGCGTAGTGGCGGATACGAGAACCTTTTCGGAAGTCAGGGNGACATTGAAGATCTGGCCTATGACGCAAATGCTTCTGTTTATATTCGGATACCGTTCTCGCTTGTAACCTCGGAGGGGTTGTCCGCTCTCATCCTGCGCATGAAGTACGATGACGGATTTATCGCATATCTCAACGGAACGGAGGTTGCCTCCGCCAACCGCCCTGCCGGCGCTCCGGCATGGAATTCCAATGCGGGAGACGACCACTCGGACAGTGAGGCCGTGATCTTCGAAGACACTGATATCACTCCGTATGCTGACCTCCTGGAGGACAACAATGTCCTGGCCATCCATCTTCTCAACATAGGCACGACAAGCTCCGACCTCCTCTGCCTGCCACGCCTTGATGCGGATGTTGTCAGTGATCCGAACCTGGGAGAAGCGGGCTATTTTCAGCAGGCTACTCCCGGACAGAACAATGGCACGGATCAGGGGCTTCCCGCCGGCCCCGTGGAATTCAGCCTCGCTGGGCGTGGATTCACCGGGTCTCTCTCCGTCGCCCTGAGCACAAGTTCCCCTGCCGCCCAGATTCGCTACACCACTAACGGTAATATTCCGACCACCTCCTCTTCACTCTACACCTCGCCCATAAGCATCTCCTCGTCCACCCTCTTGCGAGCCCGCTCCTTCGAGGCCGGCAAGGCCCCAGGGCAAGTCGCTGAGAACGGTTACATTGAACTCAGCAGCGACGCCCGGAGCTTCAGCTCTAATATACCGGTAGTAGTGATGGAGCGTTTCTCTGGTGGGACCAGTGCTGCCAATGGGAAAGCCTTCACCTTTTTCGCCTTCTTTGAGCCAGACCTCCGCAACGGAAGAACAACCCTCAACAGCCCCTATTCCCTCGGAACTAGAGGAGGGTGGAAAATCCGCGGCTCGTCCTCCACCGGGTTCCCCAAGAAAGCCTACAGCATCGAGGCTTGGAATGAAGCGAACCGGAACAAGGATATTTCGCCTCTCGGGTTCCCCGAAGAATCTGACTGGATTCTCAACGCCCGCTCTACTTTCGATCGCTCCCTCATGCGGAATGGGCTCCCCTATGAGCTGAGCAACCAGCTTGGTCGTTACGCAGTTCGCACTCGCTACGTCGAGGTGTTCAAGAATGATAATGGAGGGAATCTCTCCTACAGTAGCGACTATGATGGGGTCTATACCTTTATGGAAAAAATTTCCCGGGATCCCGACCGGGTGGCGGTGGAGCGTCTTCCTGCAAGCGTCAACAGTGAGCCGGGTGTCGCGGGGGGATATATGCTGAAGATCGACCGGCTGGATCCGGGAGACTCTGGCCTTAGTGCAGGGGGCCGCACCCTTGGCTGGGTCTACCCGAAGGAGGACGAGGTCACGAGCTCACAGGCCTCGTGGATTCGAGACTACATCAACGCCATGAATGCGGCCCTCGAAGCCCCAGACTACGCTGACCCTGTCACCGGATACGCCCGCTATATTGACGTCGATTCATGGATCGATCATCACCTCCTTAACGTTCTCACCCTGAACGCTGACGCTCTCCGCCTGAGCACTTATTTCCACAAAAAGCGAGGGGGCAAGATCGAGTATGGTCCAATCTGGGACTTCGACCGATCGATGGACTCGACGGATAGCCGGGATGATAATCCCTCCTCGTGGTCCGGAGGAACAAACTACTTCACCTTCCCCTGGTGGAACCGCCTTTTCACCGATAAGAACTTTTGGCAGAGATATATCGACCGCTATTTCGAACTCAGAAACGGGCCCTTCGCCACTGCCAATGTCCACGCAATTATTGACCAGATGGCCGCGACCCTCAACGAGGCCCAGGCCCGCAACTTCCAACGCTGGTCGGACCAGCCAAGGTTTGGTGGCTACAGCGGGGAGGTCAACCACCTTAAGGATTGGCTTGCCACAAGATTGAGCTGGATGGATAGCCAATTTGCCCCTCGTCCATCAACCG
>PBTP01000081.1 GCA_002729275.1 Roseibacillus sp.
GGGCCTGGGGTGGTCTCGTGGGCTTCCTTCAGTCCCGCCTGAAGTGACTGAACTCTTAGAGCAGCATTGTGTCTCCTGCCACGATGAGGACTCTACCGAGGGTGGGCTGCGGTTTGACAATCTGGGAACGCTGGCTCTCAAGCAGCGGCTGGAAATTCTCGAGAAGGCGGAGGAGCAGATTTACCTTCGTCAGATGCCTCCCCGTAAGAAGAAGGCATTAAGTAACCTCGAGCAGCGTGACTTGCTTGGTTGGATGTCCTCACAGCTCAAGGCCAATGCTCGTCCCCGGCTGGAGGAAAAATTGCGCTACCCGAGCTACGGGAACTATGTGGATCACGACAGCCTCTTTAGCGGGGAGGTCAGGGAGAAGGCCTTTACGCCCTCGCGGCGGTGGCTGGTCAATCCCCGGATCTTTGAGGAACGGGTAAAGGATGTTTTTCGTCTCGAGGGCAATGAGAGGTCCAAGTTCTCGCGCGGGCAGGGTGACGTTTTCGCTGGGGTAAAAAACCCCTTCATTCTTCCGGAACATTCCGGGGTGCGGGATTACGATGTGCGAATGTTGAACGGGGGGCACCTTCTGGTGATGCTTTCCAACGCCAAGTGGATTGCCGGCCGTCAGATCCTCGCCGCAAGGATCAAGGCCGCCGAGCAGGAAGCGTTGCTGGACGGGGCTGCTGGGACAAGGCCCTCAGGGAATCCAATTGAGAGTATGTCCGGGCGAGATCGGTGGCATCCCAAGGAAAGCCCCCCTCCCTTCGAAGCGATCGTGCTCTCGGACGGGCCTCCCACTCTCTCTGCGATGGAGGACGCGGTGCAGGAGCAGTTCGGTAGCGTATTGGGCCGTAGAGCCAGTGGCGAAGAGGTCTCCCGCTATCTTGAACTCCTTCGATCTACGATCAAAGTAGCAGGAAATGCGGAAGGATTGCGGCAAATGCTCTACGCGGTCTTGCTGGAGTCGGATTTCCTCTACCGCTTGGAACTGGGGATAGGCCCTAAAGATTCTTTTGGTAGGCGTCCGCTAAGTCCTCAGGAGGCGAGTTACGCCATTTCCTACGCCTTGGGCGACTTGAGCCCCGATTCAGGCCTCCAGAAAGCGGCCCGCGAGGGCCGGCTCTCGACCAAGGAGGATTACCGGAGGGAAGTGACCCGTCTGCTAGATGACCAGAGTTATTTCCGTGGACCGGTGGATCCAAAAATCAGCGGAAAAAATATGCGCTCCCACGAAACAAGCCACCCAAAGCTGGTAAGGTTTTTCCGTGAATTCTTTGGCTACCCCCATGCAGCCAAGGTCTTTAAGGATAGCGANCGGAGCGATGGGTATTACCAGAACCCGNCCCGCGGCACCCTCGGGACNCCNGGCTTTCTTATCAAGGAGGCGGACCGGGTGGTAGATTACTATCTCCAGAAGGATGAGGACGTTTTCGACAACCTGCTGACCACGGAGGAATTCTTTGTGTATCACGATAAAGATAATGAAGCCGGGAAGAAGACGATTGAAGAGTGGAGCGAGGCTTACGAGCGGCTGAAGGACACCGCTTGGAAAGAAGATCCGGAAGGCGTCCTCGCGGCTCATATGGATTTCATTAAGACTAAAAAGGCACTGAAGCGATGGTGGCCAGGGTCGAACGGGAAGCACCAGCGACGCACGTTTCTGAGGTTCATGCACTTTTTCAGCGACACCCTCGGTAAAGGGAAAACTCCTTTCACGACCGTAGCCACGACACATGGCTACGCCTATCACCACTCGACCTTTTACAACTTCCCTCCTACTCCGACCCTTCCCCGCTACGGAAGGGTCGAAAACCCCAATTTCAAGGGTGAGCTGCCTGATGTGGAATTCTGGGATTATCCGGTGGAGCAGCCTTTCAAGGTTCCCAAGCGTAGAGGGATCCTTACCCACCCCGCATGGTTGATCGCGCACTCCTCGAATTTCCACACTGATCCTATCAAACGAGGTCGCTGGATCCGGGAAAAGCTTCTTGCCGGGCGGGTGCCAGATGTGCCGATTACGGTGGACGCACAGGTGCCGGAAGACCCTCACAAGAGTTTTCGGGAGCGGGTCGAGCTGGTGACCTCGAAAGAGGAGTGTCGAAAATGTCATGAGCAGATGAATCCGCTCGGATTTCCTTTTGAGTCCTTTGATGACTTTGGCCGCTACCGATTAAACGAGCCTCTCGAGCACGAGGAGCACCTCATTGCAAAGCCGGAGAAGGTGCCCGCGCGACCATGGAGTGGCAAAGGCGCAAACATCTATGCAACAAAACTGGTCAGCACCCTTGGTGCGCTATCCGGAACCGGAGATCCCGAGCTCGATGGAGAAGTGGCGGATGCCTTCGAACTAATCGAAAGATTAGCTAGATCGGATCGGGTCCGGCAGTCCATNATNCGCCATGCGTTCCGTTTCTTTCTTGGGCGCAACGAAATGAGGTCTGATTCCAGCACTCTCTTGGCCGCNGATNCTGCCTACCTCGATAGTGGAGGCAGCTTCCGGGAAGTCGTGATTAGCCTGTTAACTTCTGATTCCTTCATCTACCGTAAGTGAGAAACCTTATGATGTCCGGACGGCGAGATTTTTTGAAGCGATCCCTGATGGGAGCAAGCGCGATGACCTTCATGGGCGCGCCAAGCCTTCGTGCTTCCCCAGCGAAGCCTCCGATGCGCTTTATCTTTATGCACCGGGGAAATGGCCTCTGGCCGAAGGTCATGGTGCCTCCCGGGATTGATGCTGACACTCGCGAGAAGGAGGAGCGTAAGGAGCCCTACCAGCTCGATCTGGATTCCTACGACCTCCCCGACTGGATGGCTCCCCTCTCGGCCCATAAGGANAATCTAACTATTCTGCAGGGTCTNTCGGGGATGATGTGCACTACCGGGCACCATTCCTGGTGCTCTTCGCTGGGTGTCTTTAAGGCGAACGAGCGTCTCGGATCGATCAGGTGGGCCACGGTGGACTTCGAGCTGGCAAAGCTCTTTCCATCGCCAGTGAACCATGTGGAGGTGGCCTGCTTNCCGGACGGCGGCGGNAATGCCAGCGGCACCCTCGATGGCATTGCCACTGGTTTCTCGGCCAGCGGCCCCCAGAAGCCTAACTACGCGTTTGGCTCTCCAANGGTCGCGATGGAGGAATTGTTCAAGTCGGTTTCTCAGGATGCATCTGCACAGACCAAATATCAGATCGATCGACAGGTCCTNGAGTTTGTTGCTCGTAACGAGGGCGCCACCGCGGCTCCGCTCGGGGGTTTTGAAAAGGCCAAGGTGAGGAACTACGCTGACTCGGTTGAGGTTATTCGTGAGCGCAACCGGAAGATTGACGAAATGGCGNAGGTAATCCGGCGTCATGTGCCGACCCTCGATCCCAAGTATCTGAATCCCGGGATCACAACTATCGATCGTCAGATCGGCCATACCGAGGTGCTTCTCGGGGCATTAATTTCCGGTCTTACCAACGTCGCTGCCTTCACGGTTGATGAATTGGGGCATCGCTACACAGGCTTTCCTGGCCTGGAGGGCATCAAGCTGAATATGCACGACGTGGGCCACAATAAGGTTATTGGAGGGCTGTCGGCAGAAGTCATCCGCCAGCGGTGCCGAACTCATCATATGAGCCTGATCGACCGAATGGTNACCCGGCTTAAGAGTGTACCCGAGGCAGGCGGAACGATGTTTGATAACACCATGATCTTCTATTTCCCAGATGGAGGTGAAACCCATCACTCCCGCGGTACGGAGTATCCCTTTGTGGTCATGGCTGGTGATAATACCCGAGTGGATCTGCGGCGTCGCTATGTGCGGCTGCCGAATTACGGGCAAGCCGGGCATCGAACCTTGGGGAACTGGTACACTACTCTCCTGAATGCCTACGGAAATCCGACTCAGCATTTCGGAGCTCTCGATAATGGCCTCCTGAAATTCGGTCACGATCAAACCGGCCCCATTTCAGATTTTCTCGGATAGGGACCATGTTCTGGGCCGTGCCAGGCTTGCGGATTAGCCTAGAAGGGTTACCTCTGCCCATTTTGATATAGCACAGGAAAGCCGTTCCTATTAAGATGTCTGGATAGCCAAGGTGAAGCCTCAGGCGTTAGATTCACCCTGAAGTGAAGATGATTCCCGGGGCGAAAATCACATCAAAAATCCTGNGGGAAAGAAGCNCTGATCCCGCGACCTATAACTAACCCATCCCTTCTCCTCTCCTCTCCATGAAACCTATTTNACGATTCGGATCCCNCGTNCTGCTGCTGATCCTNTCATCTGTTCTATCCGGNGGGCCACTCATTACTGAGTTCATGGCGGATAATGATTCTAGTCTNGCGGATGAGGATGGTGATTTTTCCGATTGGATCGAGATCCACAACCCAGACGAATCCTCAGTCGACCTTGGTGGGTGGTTTCTCACTGATAACGAGTCTGCTCCCTCCAAGTGGGAGCTGCCTCCCGTCACCCTTGAGCCCGGTGGGTTTCTTGTTGTCTTTGCCTCGGGGAAAGATCGAGGGCTTCAGGGATCAGAGCTCCATACAAATTTCCAACTGAATGCTGGCGGGGAATATCTCGCCCTCCTCGAGCCAGACGGGGTGACCGTAGCCAACGACTTTGGGCCGGAATACCCCTCGCAGGACCGGGATCGGACCTATGGACTTCCCTTTGTGGGTGCGCCATTTGTTGAAGAAGGCGCGGATGCCTTGATTTATGTTCCCCGCAATGGAGGCCTCGGATCGAGTTGGACGGAGGCAGGCTTTGGAGGGTTCTTTGGTTGGTCCAGCGCAGAAACCGGAATCGGATTCGGATTGCAGATTCCAGGTCTCACGGTAAGGGATGTTCATTCAACTGTTCAGCTCCGGAGCCTCGAGCTTGCCGATGCGGCACTCAATGGAAGTAATGTGGCTAGTGAGACTATTGTGGTGGCGCCGGTCTGTAATTTTCTTGATACCGGAGGGGATGGTAATTTTGGCAACAATGCGCCATTTCCCGGCGGGGGTGGTGATGATTATGTTGTTGAGGTCACGGGCACTATTATCGTGCCAACCGCGGGAACTTGGACGTTCGGACTCAATTCGGATGATGGTGGGCGGATCCGCGTCAATGGCACCGACGTCATGGTTGATCCTACCTTCCACGGTGTGACCGATAATTTTGGCTCAATCAACTTGAGTGCAGGGCCTCACACAATCGAGGCTATGTTCTGGGAGCGAGGCGGAGGTTCTGCGATGGAGTTTTTTGCCGCTCCGGGATCCTTTACTTCCTTCAATAGCAACTTTCGCCTGGTGGGAGATGTTGAAAATGGAGGCTTGCCTGTTTTTACCACTCCCGACGGCTCCAGTGGCGGCGGACTGATTGCCACCGATATTTCCAGCAGGATGATCGGAATTAATCGAAGCGTCTATGTGAGAATTCCATTCGCGGTGGAGAACGCCGATGAGCTTGAGGCCCTCTCTCTTTCGATGCGATATAACGATGGATTCGTCGCCTACATTAATGGTGAGCGGGTAGCGAGTTCCAACGTGCGTGCCGGCAACCCTGCTTGGAATGCGGGGTCCCTCTCCGCGAGGTCCGATCAGGACGCGTTTGAAGTGGAGGTCTTCAACATCTCCCAAAGTGTTGGGCTGCTCAACGAAGGAAGCTCCAATGTGCTGGCAATCCATGGATTGAACAACAGTGTTTCAGATGACTCTTTTCTGATTCTTCCTACTCTTGCAGGAGGTGGTCTCACTCAAGGCGACCCATTCTATTTCGACGAGCCCACCCCGGGTGGAATCAACTCAACGCCCTCAAGTCAGGGCAAGGTTGCAGATACCAAGTTTAATCCAGACCGGGGCTTCTATGAGGATCCCATTACCGTGGAAATCACCACCGAGACTCCGGGAGCAACGATTCGGTATACAACCAATGGGGCTACTCCAACGGCCACCACGGGCTCGCTTTATTCAAGTCCGATCCGGATAACCAGAACCACTACCCTGCGGGCGGCAGCATTCAAGCTGGGTCTGGATTCGACCAACGTTGATACTCAGACCTATCTTTTCACCGACGACATTATCCGACAGACCACTGGAACACCGCCGGGTTGGCCCGGAGGCTCGGTCAACGGACAGGTATATCGTTATGGAATGAACACTGGAGTAGTGAATAACGGTAATCCTGCCATTGGTGGGGTCGAGGAGGTGAAGGATGCTCTGGTCTCCATACCGACCCTCTCCATTGTTCTGGATCAGGCCGGCCTGACCAGCTCAGGCACCGGAATCTACTCAAATCCGGGGAGCAGTGGATATGCGTGGGAGCGAGAGGCCTCTCTGGAACTCATCCATCCCCCAGGGTGGGTAGACCCAGACGGCAATGAGAGCGGTTTTCAAACCGGCTGCGGGCTTCGAATCCGGGGTGGATTCTCCCGCCGGACTCAGAACCCAAAGCATTCCTTCAGATTGTTTTTTCGTGGGGAATACGGTGCCGGTCGGCTCAATTATAAGCTCTTTGGTGACGAAGGCGCCGACGAGTTTGATAAGATCGACCTAAGGGGCCCGCAGAATTATTCATGGGCGCAGGGAGGCACCAACCAGAATAGCTTTATCCGGGATACCTGGTCCCGTGATCTGCAGGGTGAGATGGGCCACCCTTACAAGAAAAGTCGCTGGTATCATCTTTATCTGAACGGGATTTACTGGGGGATGTGTGAGACTGACGAGCGGGCAGAGGCTAATTATGGTGAAATTTATTTCGGAGGAGATGAGGGAGATTACGATGTGGTGAAATCGTTTGGTAGTGTCACTGACGGCAACAGGGCTTCCTATGAAAGACTCTGGCAGAAATGGCAGTCCGGTTTTTCAAATAATTCGGCATATTACAATATTCAGGGAAGGAATGCCGACGGTAGTCCTAACCCGTCTCTCGAGAAGTTGATCGATGTGGACAACTTGATCGATTACATGATCATTACCTACTACACGGGCGATCGGGACGGTCCGGGATCGCGTTATACTCAACCTAATCCCAATAATTACTTTGGGGTTTATAACCGGGTCTCGCCAGACGGATATAAATTCTTTGAGCACGATAGCGAGCACTCGATGGGAACCGGGGAGAACAACATGGTGACTCCGTTTACGAGTAGTAGCTCCCTGAATCAGTTTAACCCACACACCCTTCATGAGCGCTTGGCCACTCAGAATCTTGAGTACCGCACAAGATTTGCCGACCGGGTGGCCATGTATTGCTACAACGACGGCCTCCTTACCGATGCGGCTGGGATAGCGAGAGTTAATCGCAGGGCGGATTGGATCGATCAGGCCATCTACGCTCATTCTGCTCGCTGGGGTGATACGAACCGGAGCCACGCGGCCTGGCTTGGCGCAGTTCAGGGAGTGCGGGATTTCATCACCGGCCGGGTGCCAACACTTGTCAGTCAACTCCGCTCCGTGAACTGGTATCCTGATTTGAACCCCCCGATCCTTGGGCAGCATGGAGGTGCCATTTCCAGCGGGAGACCGCTCCTGATGGAGGGAGGTCCAGGCACTATTTATTATACCATTAATGGTGAGGATCCGAGGCGGACCGGAGGAGCGTTGAGCCCGACGGCAAGGGTCTATGAGGGAAGCACGACCACTGAGAGTCTGGTGAGTGCTGGTTCGATATGGAAATACCTTGATGACGGGAGTAACCAAGGGACTGCATGGAGGCAGTCTGGTTTCAATGACGCGGCCTGGGAATCGGGTGCTGCGGAGCTGGGATACGGTGACGGCAATGAGGTTACAACACTGTCCTTCGGGCCCAATTCAAACGGGAAGTATCCCACCACCTATTTCCGCCATTCTTTTAATGCTGCCGACGTTGCCGACTTCTCCCGCCTCAACATAGGTCTCCGCCGTGATGACGGCGCAGTGGTTTACCTCAACGGGGTCGAGGTGGTTCGCTCAGGGATGCCTGCAGGACCTATCAATTACCTGACCAGCGCTAACACAGCGGCTGTGGGCGGAGATGAAGTCACATTTTTTCCTTTCACGGTTCCGGCTGATGCACTCAACGAGGGGGCTAATACCATCGCAGTCGAGATCCATCAGTTCAGCGGATCCTCCAGTGATATAAGCTTTGATCTTCGACTGGATGGAACCAAGAGCGCAACCGAGAATCCTCTCGTTCTTGAGGAGGCCGGGGCTGCTGTGGTGCGTGCCCGGATACGCAATGGAAACGAATGGAGCCCGTTGACCTCCGCAACCTTCCTTGTCGATACCGATCTACCCGATGCCACTACCTTGGCGATCTCTGAGATCCACTATCGCCCCGGCGCGCCCAGCCCTGCGGAGGAAAATACCGGGTTTGATGAGAGTAGTGACTTCGAGTTCATTGAGCTTCTGAATCGAGGTTCCCGCCCAATCGATCTTGGAGGGCTCGCTTTTACTGTGGGCATCGATTTCAATTTTGACAGGGTGACCACCGGAAGCTCCCTTCTTGCTGGTGAGCGGATGGTGCTTGTCAACAACCTCGCCGCCTTTGAATCCCGTTATGGAAACGGGTCCGAAGTAGCTGGTGAATATTCTGGCGACCTCGACAACGATGGAGAGCAGCTGGTTATTACGGACTCTACAGGTGGGACCGTGCTTGATGTAACCTATAACGACGCCGATCCATGGCCTGCGAGCGCGGATGGTGAAGGGTATTCATTGGTGCTTATTGCTGCCGGAGCGGGTTCAGAGGCCAACAGCCCTTTGGCATGGCGAACCAGTGCCGAACTCGGTGGAAATCCGGGAAGGAGCGATATCACCAATTATGCCGAGTGGAGGTCTGAGGCCGGCATCGTGAGTGATTCTGCTGACCCTGACGGTGATGGTCTTACGAATCTCATGGAGTATTTCCTTGGAAGTGATCCCTTGGATCACTCCGAGTTCGCCGCGCCGCAACCCAGCATTCTGGACCTGGAGATCGATGGGGTCACTCAAAGCTATCTTACCGTGAGAGTGCGTCGCCGTATCGGGGCTGACGATATCCAGATAATGCCACAGTTCAGCGAGGATTTGCTGACTTGGCTCGGTGGAGAGCAAAACATCACTCTTCTCAATGTTTCCAATAATGGGGATGGCAGCGAGACCCTGATGTTCCGGGCAATCTCCCCCGTTTCTGAGAATCGCACCCTTTTTGTCAGGAGCCAGTTTGCCTTATCTCCATAGNNNATTNCNCCCCTCGCCTCTGGCGTGGATGGNCGGGTAGCGATCNGCCCCGGNGGCCGGCCCTATTTCCGGCGGGGNTCTTCTCGTTCTGAGGGAATCCCCAACCCAGGTAGCATTATTGAACATGCTTTGTTGCGAAAGGTAGCGGGCANGCTCCCGATCATGGATGCGCTATGCTTGACGCTACAAGGGTTGGGNAATCACTATTCGTTCTAATGCGATCACGATTTCTTATTGCCCTTGCCTCTCTNGCTCTCTTCCTTCCCTCAGTCTCCGCGGTAGGTAAAGAGAAGCAAGGTCCCTTAATCATCCCGGATACCAATGAGGGCGTTCCCGGGGCTGGGCCGTTAAGGCGAACCGATTGGTTTCGAGGGGTCTGGAAAGGGCGTCGTGGCTCGTGGCTCGGGAAGACCGAGGAGCAAATGAACTCAATAGTCTTCTTGGGAGACTCGATCACACAGGGCTGGGGTGATGATTTCCGGGGCTTCTTTGGGGATTTGAAGGTGGTGAATCGCGGGATCAGTGGGGACACCAGCAGAGGACTCCTCCTTCGGCTGCCTGAGGATGTCCTGGCCCTTAAACCAAGAGCGGTGGTCATCATGGTCGGTGCGAACGATCTCGCGGAAAAAGCAAAAGGAGAGACAGTTTTCGGCAACGTAAAGCTGATTGTTGAGCGACTTAAAGCACATGATGAAAACATGCCCGTGATTGTATGCGAAACATTCCCTTGTGCTCCTGACGACTACCGCCCCGTCGTTGAAATCCAAAAAATCAATGCCCTTTATGCCGAAACCTGGGCAAACGATGCCAGGGTCACAATCGGCAGCACTTACAGGCTTTTTGCGGGTAGCGATGGGGCCTCTCTTCCTCAGTTGCTTCCGGACCGAGTTCATCCAAACATAAGCGGCTATGCCGTTTGGGCCGATGCGATGCACAAGATATTTCGCAAACTCAAACTCGGGGATGGTGCTGCCTATCCTCATGCATGGGCTCACTTCAGCCGTAATGACAGAGAGGCGGTTCTCTATAATGGGCTCTATGGCTACTCTATGAGCCCCCCTGCTCCACTCCAGGTGACAATGAATGTGGAGCCTGAACCTGGTCATCAGCTTGCCTTCCAGTGGGCCGCAGAGAATGGGTTGGTCCGTCCTATCAAGATCGAAGTTAATGGGAAGGCACGGACGCGCTGCCCCTCTTCTCGAGACGGGAAAAATCCGCCCATTTTCTGGGATGCCATTCCTGTGAGTGAATTTGGAATTTCCAAGAGAGAGCGCAAGGGCTCATACCGAATCCGAATCTCACAAACGGAGGGTGACAGAAAGCACTCCTTCATTTCAGGAGTTCGATTGATTAGCAGTCCTTCACAGCTAAAGGCCCTTCAGCTGCCCGAAATGACTTACAAGGCTACCTTTGCTTTCCCGGGTGCAAAGTCTGAATCGGAAAACTCTTCCAGATGAAATTGGCATTCCTGGTAGTTCCTTGTCTGGCGGCCTCATTGACCGGTGCTGATTTACCCGCTCGGAATGAGGCCTCTGGTGAGATCAGGAAATTTCTTACGGATACCGTTGCTCGGGAGAAAATCCCCGGTTTGGTTGGGGCAATCACCTCNTCCAAGGGTGTCCTCGCCCTGGGATCGGCCGGAGTNCGCAAGCATGGTANCGAGGTGGCGATCAGCGATGCTGACCTCATTCACCTCGGTTCCTGNACAAAGGCNATGACCTCCTCCATGATNGCCATCCTCGTCAAGGAGGGNGCGCTTNGTTGGGACAGTTCCCTCATCGAAGCGCTACCGGATCTCAAAGGTGCCATAGANCCCAGTTTTTATTCCGTCACTTTGTGGCAGCTCCTCACTCATCGAGGCGGGGTGCCGGCCAATGCGAAGGATTGGTGGTCCCACGGCAGGATTCCACTCATTGAGCGGCGGATCACCCTCTTGAAAGAGAATCTTAGGTTACCGGCAGCCCACAAGAAGGGGAGCTACCTCTACTCTAATCTTGGCTATATGATTGCGGGTTGTATCGCCGAGAGGGCAACTGGTTTGACTTGGGAGGCTATGATGCAGAAGCGCCTTTTNACTCCCCTAGGGATGACCAGTGCGGGGTTTGGGTCACCCGGTGCGTTGGGGGGACTTGAGCAGCCGTGGGGTCACCGAAAATTGGCAGGTAAATGGAGTCCTCGACAATTTGACAATGCTCCATCCCTTGGTCCTGCTGGGCGCATTCATTGCTCGATGTCGGATTGGGCGCGCTTTCTCGGTTGCTNTCTACCNNCTGGAGAGCGGCTAGGTCTCGGNCNGGACGGACTCAAAAAGTTAGTAACGCCAATCGGGCAGTATGCCGGGGGGTGGATTGTGGCAAAACGTCCATGGGCACAGGGTGCGGTGCTAACCCACAGCGGAAGTAATACNATGTGGTATGCCACGGTCTGGCTGGCGCCTAATCTGGATCGCGGTTTTGTGGTTGCGACCAATTGCAGGGACGAGCGGTCGCATGAAATTTGTGATCAAGTTATTGGGAGGCTCATCAGGATCAACCAGAGCTCCGTGCGGGCGGCAGCAATGCCCTGAAGGGCCTGGGTTTGAGGCGCTCAGGGGTTTGCAACTCTATCGTATGCTTGCCTTCGAGCCACGTCTCAGGACCCACTGAGCGTAAAGAATCGTGGCCGCGGTCATCACCACATTGATGGCGACCATAGTGTAGAAGAAGGTTGTCAGCACGATCCCCACAACCGTCACAAGTAGGTGAAACACTCCGATAGGAAGGATGATTTTGCGAATTACGGATTCAACGAAGCCATACAGAGGTTTTTTTACCGCTTGGAGATAGCCCGTATGAATGAAAGTCATGACATACGCCCACTGAATGAAGGCCATGATCCGAATGTAGGTAGTGCCTACCTCCACCACCGCAGGATCCTTAGTAAATAGGCGAACGAGAGGTGTTGCGAAACAAAGGAGCATTACCGAGGCCCCGGCGACCAGAACCAGTCCGTATTTGATACACAATGAGACACATTCCTGTACTCGGTCCAAGCGACCCGCTCCGTTATTCTGTCCAACAATGGAGATAATGGCTGAGCTAAGCCCCAGTGCAGGAAGAAGAGCCATCTGCTCAATTCGGGTCCCAACCCCAAAGGCTGCGACCGCAACCTCACCGTAGCTATTCAGGTAATACGTTGATACAAAGAACCCAAGGGCAATTGACATCATATTAAATGCCGTCGGGATGCCTTGATGGAGTATCTCCCCATAGATCTTGAGCTGAGGCCATTCCAGAAGCTGAGGTATTTGAATATACCCCCTGCGGAGAACGGTGGCAAAAAGGTAAAGGCCTCCCAGCCCTTGGATGATGACTGTTGCCCATGCGATTCCGGCCAGACCCATGGGTGGAAGGCCGAAGCCCCCATAGAGAAACCAGGGATCCAGCACCAGATTGGCAAAAAAACCTGCAACCAGGACCATTCCAAAGGTCCTGCTATCGCCATGTGCAAGCAGGATAGCGTTGCTCATGCTGCTAAGCAAAAAGAAGCCTGCACCCCAAAATAGTGGGCGGACATAAGCATTCGCGAGCTCGAGATAGTTCCCACCTGCTCCAAGTAGTTGGAACAGGGGAATTGCGGAAGCGAGTCCTGCCGCGGTGATTATGATGGAAAACAGAAATCCGAGCGAAAAGACCTGGCCGGAATAGGCCTCTTCTTTGTCGGCATCCCCTGCCCCGATGGCATTCGCAATAAGGGCCGAGGAACCTCTGGCAACGCCTTGACTCAACGCGATAATCACGAAGAACACAGGAAAGGAGAGGGCCATCGCGGCCAGTGCCTGAGTCGATACCTGACCGGCATAAAACGAATCCACGACATTATACATCGTGTTGAAGAGAAATCCTACACTCAAGGGGAGTGTAATGTTGCGGATATGAGTGCTGATTGGACCTTCCGTCAAAGGAGTGGATTTCATCTGAGAGAAGTTCCGTGCAATTGTGGGTCTCAATGGCAAAACTTCATGCCACCGCAACTCTGCGGGGCGGATAGAACGCTGAAACCCTGCGGCGATCAATGACCAAGATTTAATTAGGGCAATCGTTCAGAGAGGTCACTCGGCGGAACAGGAATCAGGTTTAATCCTGAAAGCGAATCGTAATCTTGGTCTTCTTCGCTAGTGTCTAACCTACAGCGACCTCCATTAATTCCTCGGAGGCAGAGTGCTTTGCTCATGAATCCGCCAACCACAGGGACTTTACCACCCGGAAGAGTCGTTATTACGGGGGGCACGGGATTTATCGGTATGAGCCTGGCCCGTCACCTTGCTACGCTGGGCTACGAAGTTGTCCTTATCTCTCGTCATGGCACGGGCATGAAGGGTCCTTGGAAACATTCAAAATGGGACGGGCGAACGGTTGGCGAGTGGGCTCGACACTTGGAAGGAGCTCAAGCGGTGGTCAATCTTGCAGGTCGGACGGTGGATTGCGTCAAGAGCGCTGCTCACTGTGACGAGATTCTACGCTCGAGGGTGGATTCTACCCTAGCTATTGGACAGGCCCTGAGGGGAATCAAAGTCAGGCCGACGGCATGGATTCAAATGTCTACCGCGCATATTTATGGTGACCCACCTGCAGGTTGCTGCGATGAAGACTCTCCATTTGGGACCGGACTAGCCCCTCTAGTCGGTAGGGCGTGGGAGAAAGCCTGCCAAGAGGCTGCTTTTCCGGGAGTGCGCCAAGTCCTTTTACGAACAAGCTTTGTGCTCGGCGCGCANGGNGGCGCTTTTCCCAAGATGCGGATGCTCGCTCGTTTGGGACTCGGCGGCCGTGTGGGCAGCGGAACCCAGGGAATCAGCTGGATCCATGTTGATGACATGAATGCAGTTATTACCCGTGCGCTTGTGAGGGAGTCAATGAGTGGCGTCTATGTCGCGACCGCACCCAATCCAGTTTCTCAGGAGGAGTTTATGCGGGAACTTCGGGATGCAATTGGAATTCCCTTTGGATTGCCTGTCCCTGAATGGATGATCCGCTTTGGATCCTACTGGGTTCTGCGGACCGACCCGGAGCTTATTCTCTTAGGTCGATATTGTGCTTCGCGACGACTCAAAGAGGAGGGTTTCCAATTTTTCTTCCCTAAGCTTGNTGATGCTATTGGCGACTTGTGTGCCNCTCNCCTCCTCTAGCTTTTGTATCAGCGGTCCCAATAGTTTTTCGGAACCCATAGCTCTGGTNATTCCAAGCGCTTTAACGCAGCGGAGTCCTGAAACTTGCATGCCTNGCTTGAGACTGAAAGGATTACTCTCTCTCCTATGATCGTCAGTNTTCTTCTCCCGCTCGTTATTGCATTCATCATGTTTTCGCTGGGACTCGGGATGGGGGTTGCCGACTTCGGTCGGGTGATAAGGTTTCCNCGAGCCTTCGCGGTGGGGCTACTCAATCAATTAATCCTGCTGCCGCTTGTGGCCTTCGGATTAGCGCACGGCTTCGGCCTGTCCCCGGTTTTCGCAGTCGGACTTATGATTCTGGCTCTTTGCCCCGGAGGGGTGACCAGCAATCTGCTAACCAAGCTTGCTGGGGGTAATGCNGCCCTCTCCATCTCTCTCACNGCCACNGCAAGCTTACTGTCTATTCTAACCGTACCCTTTCTAGTTTCCTTTGCCGTCAGGCACTTCATGGATGAGGAGGCCTTGCAAGTGAACGTCACCGGCCTGAGTCTGAAGATGTTCCTGCTTACGGCTCTTCCTGTGATACTAGGAATGACATGTGGTGCCCGATTCCCGGGATTTTCGAAGCGAATCGGGACCGGGGTCTCCCGGGCTGCTACAGGTCTCTTCGTGCTGATCATCATGGCAGCCTTGGNCAGCAACTGGGAGGTCTTCTCGTCCAACCTCGGTAGACTTGCCCCGGTTGCTGTGGTGCTAAACCTCGCCATGCTGGCACTCGGGCTCGCATCCTGTCAGGCTCTGAGCCTCAAAGGGAAAGAGGCGACTGCGATCTCGATCGAGTCTGGGGTTCAGAATGGCACGGTAGCCATTGCGGTGGGCAGTTTCGTTGCGGCATCTGACGGCCAGATTCTTCCCCCCGAAACTGTTCCTGCGGCTGTCTACAGTATCACGATGTATCTGGTTTGCCTGCCATTCGTGTTTTGGAGGCGCCGCATTCATAAGGGAGGTAAAGCTGTGCTATGAGCTTATCATCAAAGGCGGCCTCTGCTGACGGACTCGAACCTTCGCCCCGGCATTTGAGGTGGGAACCTTCCTATAGATCCCTATAATACCGAATATGAACGAGGCCTTAGGCAAGAATATCCATCTGGTAAAAGAGCATGTGGGCATGTTCAAGGCGTCCAGCAATTACGACATCTACGACCCGGATACCGGGGCGATTACCATGGAGTGCCGAGAGGAAGGGCTCGGAATATTCACCAAGATCCTCCGCTTCACAGATTTGAAGCGAAACACTCCCTTTGATATCCAGGTCAAAGCCTCAGACGGGACTCAAGTCGTGCGCGTTCAAAGGGGCTTTTCCTTCTTTCTTTCCAAAGTGACGGTTCTTAATGAGCGTAATGAAATCATAGGGAGCTTTAAACAGAAGCTCTTCTCGATCGGCGGTAAATTTGCGATCAGAGATGCAACTGAAAAGGAGGTCTGCCAGCTTAAGGGTAAATGGACAGGATGGAATTATAAGTTTATGGCTGGTGACACCCAGCTGGCGCACATCACCAAGAAGTGGGCTGGATCAGGAAAGGAGTTTTTCACCAGTGCTGACAACTATGTTCTCCAGATATCCGAGTTGGTGCCTCCGACTAGCGTTGCCCGACAGCTGATCCTCGCGGCGGTGATGTGCATCGACATGGTCCTCAAGGAATAAAGATCGCCTTCGGGTCCCCCGGGGCCGACCGCTTTTCACAATCTCTCTGCTCCTATGCGTTTGGAACCCTGCTTGAGGGCGCTCTAGCACCTGAGACCCCAGAGGGCAAAAGAGGCCGGGATCGTTACGAGCCCCGGCCTCTTATATGAATTATTANCAGACGTGAATGGGGCTAGCTCCATTCAGTNAGGGCCTTGCCCTCACTATCCTTGAAAGATCCGCANAGGATCATGATCCAATCGACAAGGGACCAGAAACCTAATCCCCCAATGGTGAGAAGTTGAGCAATGCCACTTCCTGTTTTCCCGACGTAGAAGCGGTGGATTCCGAGCGGTCCAAGAAAGGTGCATAGAAGGAACGCGGTTAGTTTTTTCTTTTCAGATGATTCGGCCATATTTCCAATATTTGATTAACAACTCTTTAATATTTCCACACAACTCACTTAGGGACAATTACAAAACGATATGAATTTGTAATCACCCACCTTGCTTTCAGGGAGTCCCTCAGGGGCATTTGATGAGCCTCCCGCATTTCGCGACCAGATAGTCCTCTTTCAAGCAGGAGCGCCGAATGAAACCGCTAAACTTATTTCCTACGATTGCGGTAGTCCATCATCCGGTCCGTGGTGCCGACCATTCCCTTGTCATTGGTGTTCCCATGAAAAACGAGGGGCATGAATGGTGCGGGATCCTCCTTCAGGCACCACGCGATACCCCGACACAGGATGAGGCGATAGAGAGGATCAAAAAAGGTATAGGTATAGTGTCCGGTAGTCGTTCCAAAGACTCGTCCCTTTCCGGAGTGATAGGTCCAGAACGCTTCACTGCGGGCGGACTCAGTTTGGAGGATATCATTAAAAGATTTCCCGATGTTTTCCTTTTCGGGTGCGATAGTGCCGATCACTTCGACGTTTTCCCGACTGAGTAGACTCCAATAGGACTCATCATTTAACTGAACTGAATCGGGGAGTCCGGCGAAGGCCGGGTGCTTGGTTTTAAGATAGAGCGGATGATCGTGGGAGAACTTCCCCCAGTGTGAATCCCGATTACCCTTCCAGGAGCAACCTATGCATCCAGCCAGTTTTTCGGCGCGCGCCAGGGGTCGAATAATGCAGGACTCATGGATCGAAACAACATTGCCACCGCGATCGACAAATCTCTGAAACATATTCAGTTGCTTATCAGTCAAGTCCGGGAGGTGAAGAAATTGAATCATAAGATCCGCGCGGTCGAACTGGTCCTGGGACGGGAAGAGATAGGCCTCTTCCACAGTTACGCGGGGAATGCTCCTGAGCATGGGAACGAACAGCTCCTTGACTCGTATGTAATCGTGTTCCCCACCCCCGTGATCCTCGGGGCCATAAAGCCAGAGGATTCGAATATCCCTGCTTAATGTTGCGCCCTCCCACTCCCCTGTGAGCTTCACCACCTCAGACTTGGGCATCGGCTTATTAGGATGGGGATCGGCTCTTTGTCCGCGATCAGCAGCAAACAAAATACCCACCGAGCAAACCAGTAGGATCATATAGAGGTGTTTCATGGAAGTAACTGGCTGGGATCTCATTTTTATGCCCCTCAGAAGGGGTTTATCGAAGCCTGATCTACCCTGCCCTCCACCCTAGCCAGCGCCTGGGCTTCTGTAAAACCAATTGGAGAAGAGCCCCGGACCTTGCGAATCGAGAGCCCAAGTGGTCCGAGACCGCTGGCCTGTGGCTGGGATCCAGACCGGAAGGAGTCGCCTAAAAGCTAATCAACGCGATCTAGAATTTGAACTCTAGTGCCCACCCCCGGACACTTTCCCAAAGTATTGCCCCTCCACGAGATCACCCGCCTTGGAGAGAAGCTTGCTACAGTCCGGAGCGAGATCGTGCAGGTGTAGACGTTTCCCGTTTCTGCGGTATTTCTCACTCATGGAATGAATCGCTTCGATCGCGGAATGGTCACAGACCTTGGACTTCGCAAAAGAAAGATAAACGTCCTCAGGGTCTTCTGTAGGGGTGAAGAGCTCTTTGAACTCCTGAATTGATCCGAAGAAGAGCGGGCCGTCGATCTCATAGGTGCGTTTTCGATCGCTCGACTTGCGCAGG
>PBTP01000082.1 GCA_002729275.1 Roseibacillus sp.
TTGTGTGGAGGCCCGGAAGGTCGTGGCAGTGACCGCTCCCGAGGCCTGGCTTGCCGATGCTCTTTCCACGGCGTGTTCGGTTCTTGAGGAAGAGAAAGCCCGAGATCTCATTGCGCAGTGGGAGGATGTGGAGTTGTTCATCCACAAAACTGGCCGATAAAGACCAGATGGGGGCAAAGCGAGCACCCCTCTTGACCCTGCACGTTTGCAGGGTAGGATGCCCCTATGCAAAATCTTTGCTTCTTGTGTTCATGGGCCCTCATCAATCTAGGCTTGGTGGGTTATCTGGGGTGGGAGGCTATAGGTGCTGAAAAGCAGTCGGTCACTGCGCTGATTCCGGCTTTTGTGGGTGACGCGATGATGCTTGGGGGCCTGGTGGCCATAAAGAGCACCAAGGTGGGGATGCATATCGCGGTGCTGTTTTCCGCCTTGGGAGCCCTCGCTGGTCTGGGACGCTTGATTCCCACTGCGATCAAGGGAGAGCTCACTGGGCCAGGGCCTGTGTTAATTGCCATTATGACCGCGATCTGCCTGTTTTTCACCGTGATGGCGATCCGTTCCTTCAAGGCTGCGCGGCGGGCTAGGGAAGCGTCCGCGTAGGGCCGCGGCCTGCGGGTAGGTGCCGCCGGGGGAGGGCTGGCCCCACGATGGTCAACGCAAAACGCCGGCAGGGGACCCCGCCGACGCTAGCTGCTAATTGTGTCCGTTAAGGGGAGGATCTAGTCGCTGCCCTTGAGGATCATGAGAATTCTCAGGACGTAGAAGAAGAGCATCGCTACGCTGGCAAAGAGGCCGAGCGAGGCGGCAACATATTGCTCGGTGCCGTAGTGGTGGATGATGTTACTGGTGCTCCAGAGAATTGAGGCGGCAGCGAGAAGGACCATCGCGCCCGAGAANAAAAGGCCAAGGCTGAAGCCCATGAAGAAGGAGAGCACGATGGTGACGACGGCTACGAGGAAGCCGACCTTGATGATCCCCCCGAGGAAGGAGAAGTCCTTCTTGGTGGAGAAGGCAATAAAGGTCAATCCGGCGAACATGGCAGCTGTGATCATTCCGGCCTGTCCGATCAGATCCGGAGCATTGAGGAATCGGGGGCTGGCCGCGACGAGGAGAATGGGAAGAAACACGACAGCCTCGGCTATCACGAAGAGGCCAAGACCCGCATATTGCATTCCCTTGCTGGTAGAGGTCAGGGCCCATTTGTTGGCCAGGTAGGAGGCCAGCATGAATCCGCCGAGGACNAAGAGCATACTGTAGGGACTTTGTGCCAGAATCCCCATCACCTTGGAGTCGATGTCAGGAATCTGGAAGAGGGCAAGCTCGATCAGGATGAAGGCCCCGACGGCAGCGGCGAGGTGTCCATAGGTCCGGCGAATGAAGGTGGCGCGGACGTCCACGGGAGCGGCGGCCACGACGTAAGGGTTCTGGTAGCTCTCAAACATGATTTTGGAGGAAAAGGTTCTTTCGTTACGGGAAATATAATCCCTGTTCACCGGGAGCGCAAGAAGAGTGGGGCAGTGCGGTAGGACAATTGCGGCCGGCTCGCCAGAAGAATTCGCCTCCGCAGTTGATATTCGCCTTTTCCCGGCGCGCAGCTTTCGTAGGGTGCTGTCCCATACGAAATGGGTGGGGGAACGATAGTGGCAGGGTTGAACGAGGCGCAGGCCGAGGCGGTGCAAAGCACTGAGGGACCGGTTCTTATCCTTGCTGGCGCGGGTACGGGTAAGACCAGAACGGTGATCTTTCGTATTGCGAATCTTCTGGAGAGAGGGGTGGACCCCCGGAACATTCTTGCGGTGACCTTCACCAACAAGGCAGCCTGCGAGATGCGGGAGCGGGTAGGAGAGATGGTCCGGCGAAAAGTAGCGGAGGAAATGACGGTGTGCACTTTCCACTCCCTTTGCGTGCGGGTGCTACGAGTTCATGCCGGGTTGCTGGGCTATAACAACAACTTCAGTATTGCTGCGGGAAGTGACCGGGATGGNTTGGTCAAGCAGCTGATTGTCCAACACGGGGGGGCGAAGGAGAAGATCAAGCCGTGGGACATCACCGCGGCAGTCTCTCGCCAGAAAAANGCCGGGATGTCACTTGGAGAGATTCCTGATGATCTGGTGAGAACGGTAGCGATGAGTTATCAGCGGGAGCTGAGAGCTCGTAACGCGCTCGACTTCGACGATCTGCTCGTATTGGCGGAGCAAGTGCTCCGGGAGCACAAGGAGGCCCGTGAATACTGGAGGGAGCGCTACCGCTACGTCACGGTGGATGAGTTTCAGGATACCAACGGGCTCCAGATGGACCTGCTGATGCAGCTGGTTGGGCCACCTCACAATATCTGTGTGGTCGGAGACGATGATCAGAGTATCTATGGGTGGAGAGGTGCACAGGTGAGCAACATCCTGCAGTTTGGACACTTTTTCCCNAATCCTAAGATTGTCCGTCTCGAGAATAACTACCGTAGTACAGAGGCCATCCTGAGCGTGGCCAACGAACTCATCAGTAACAGCCCTTCACGGCATGAAAAGACCCTGCGGGCGACCATTAAGGGAGGGGACAAAGTGACCCTGATGGCTTTGCCGGGGGATGAGGAGGAGGCTCTCTGGATGGCGAAGGAAATCCGCCGTGCCCGAGCAAGGGACAATGGGCGTTGGGAGGATTTTGCGGTTCTNTTCCGGACCAATACTCACATCCGGAAAGTNGAGCAGGTCTTCCGACAGGAGGAGATTCCTTATCGACTGGTTGGAGCGCAGAGTTTTTATGATCGCAGGGAGGTTCGTGACGTTCTCGCCTATCTTCAGGTTCTGGCCAATCCCCGGGCTGACGTGNCCCTACTGCGGATCCTGAACACCCCTCCCCGGGGAATCGGATCCAACACCGCAATGCTGTTACTCGAACANTGCCGCGAGCANGNANTGAGCGGGTGGGAAGCCATGAAAGATGCCTCCTTTACGAGCCAGCTCTCNGNNAAGGGAAGNGGGTCNATCCGGAATTTTGTTGAGCTCCTTGAGACCTTTTCGCNACAGATCACAGCGGGNAGGACTGGAGAGGCTCTCAGCGAATTTCTCAAGGAGATTGATTATACCGCATGGCTGATGCGTTCGTGTCGTACGGATGAGGAGCGGGAGCAAAGGGGAGAGGCCGTGGCGGAGGTGTGCTCNGCGTTGGGGGATGCGCTTAGGAAGGGGAGGACGATCCAGCAGTTCCTTGATGATGCCGCCCTTGATGCGGAGCCTGAGGAGGAAGAGTTGGAGAAAAAATCCGGGGTTACCCTCATTACCCTTCATGCCTCCAAGGGGCTTGAGTTTCCGGTAGTCTTTCTCGTGGGGTTGGAAGAGGGAGTGCTGCCCCACTGGCGAAGCAAGGAGGAGGGGACTCAGGATGAGGAGCGTCGCCTGCTCTATGTGGGAATCACCAGAGCGCGACAGAATCTCTACCTCAGTTACTGCTCCCTGAGGATAAAGTATGGTGACCAGGTGAGATGTGACCCCAGTTCCTTTCTGGCAGAGTTAGACGCGGATTGGATTTTGGAGCGCGATTATACGGAGGAGATGAACGCCCTTGCGGATGACGATGACGTGAGTGATTTCTTCGGTAATATGCGGGCTCTTCTTGATTGAAGATGGGTGGTATCGCCAATCCNGTGCCNGGTCCCCGAGTCGGGCACAATTTTATTACGATGTTGCNTGGATCGCTTTAAGATGTTGGAGATACGAAGACGATGGGGGAGCCGAGAATCACTGTAGGAACGGAAAAGCTGATCGCGGTCGAAGATGGAGCTTCGAAGCAGTTACGAACTTTACTTGACCGCCAGGGCCGTCCAAATGGGGCTCTTCGTATCAAGGTGATCGGGGGTGGGTGCAGTGGTCTACAGTATCAGATGGACCTTGTAGATGGTCCTCTCGATCGGGATATTCTCGTGGAATCGAATGATGTGAATGTGGTGATCGATCCCAAAAGCGCGCTTTTTGTTGGAGGAAGTGAACTGGACTTCTCAGCCGATCTCCAACATGGCGGGTTTAAGGTGAGCAACCCCAACGCAGTGGTAACCTGCTCCTGTGGGGAAAGCTTTGCGGCCTGATGGCTACGATTAGCGATCATTTCGAGGTCTTGGGGCTAGAGAGGCAGCTTGATCTTTCGCCCGAAACTCTACGGACCCATTATGATGGGAGATGCCAGGAGGCCCATCCGGATGCGGGAGGAACAGCGAAAGGTTTCGATGCCGTGACGGAGGCATATAAGTCTCTCACCAGTCCTGCACGACGATTGCGTCACTGGCTGGAACTCTCCGGGATTACGGTGGTTGAGGATGGAAGCCTGCCACCAGCTGTAGAGGAGCGCTTTGGCCCGATCAATGAGCTGCTCCGAACAGCCAGTGAGATTGCGGAGCGCCACCGGGAAGCTCGCTCAACATTGGTGCGATCGGTTGCTGAAGCTGAGGGCATAGCTCTTCAGCCGCGGATTGCCGAGGCGCGTGGTGAGCTTGAGAATGCCATGGCTGAGATCGTATCTGGTTTTAAACGGTTTGATCAAAGTGAGCCTTGCGAGATCCGGGAAGAAGCGATGGAGGTTGTCCGGTCCCTGTCCTTTCTTGAGAGGTGGGAGGCGCAGTTGAGGGCGGCGTGGGCTAAGGCAGGGTGTTGGTAAGGGCCTTGTGAGCTTGCATTCGGGGGTAGCCCGGTCAGTTTGCGGGCCATGGCTGAGCCTGTGATAGGGATTGATCTTGGAACTACCTATTCGGCAGTGGGGATCGTGGAGGCAGGTTTCCCCATTCTACTGGCCGATGAAGGTGGTGAGCGATTAACGCCAAGTGTCGTATGGTTTGGTCCCGAGGGAGTGAAGGTGGGGCGTCCTGCGCTGCGAGAGAGCCCTGCGGGCCGCCTGGTACGTAGCGCAAAGCGTCAGATAGGAGTTCGCTTCGGAGAGCATATCGAAGCGGGCCTTCCCCTGGTGCGCGACCCCGCTGGAGGAATTGCGTTCGAGACTTCGGAGGGGCCTCGGACACCGGTGGAGGTGAGCCGGGTCTTGCTTGGTGAATTGAAGCGTATTGCGGAATACCGTTTGGAGCGGGAAGTCAGGAAAGCGGTCATAACCGTTCCAGCGTACTTTAATAATGCGCAGAGGGAGGCTACCAAGCAGGCTGGCGAAGAGGCAGGGTTGGAGGTTCTGAGATTGGTGGCAGAGCCTACCGCGGCGGCTCTGGCGTATGGAATGAACAAGCTCGGGGAGAGTGCCCGCGTCGCTGTATTCGATCTTGGAGGTGGAACATTCGATGTCTCGATTCTGGAGCTACGCGAGGGAGTGTTTGAGGTTCTTGCCACGGGTGGGGATACCCGGCTGGGAGGAGATGATATAGATGCGCTTATTCTTGAGCTGGTGAGGCAGGGGGCAGGGTTGGCGGGAACCGCCTTGGAAGATATGGGGATTGACAGTGACCGACTGGCCCGGGAGGCAGAGCGAGTCAAGCGTGAGCTCTCCAGTGAGGACCATGTAGTCTTTCGGTTACCGTTTTACGACGGAGTACAAAGTCTCGAGGTGGAAGTAACCAGGGAGGGTCTCGAGCGCGTGATGGGGCCTCTTCTTTCTAGAATGGAAAGGATTTGTAGAGAGGTCCTTGTCGATGCAGCGATGGAGCCTGGAGAAGTCGAGGCAATCGTAATGGTTGGAGGTAGCAGTCGAGTGCCCGTGGTGCAAAAGCTGGCCGGAACGGTTTTTGAGCGAGAGCCGGATTGCTCTCAGCATCCTGACGAGGCGGTAGCCTTGGGGGCCTCGATACAGGCAGGTATCATTGCGGGAACGTGGCGGGAGGTTCTTCTCCTGGACGTTACCCCGCTCAGTCTTGGGATCGAGACCCTCGGGGGATTGATGAACGTTCTGATTCCACGCAATACCACTATTCCCTGCAAGGTGGGGGAAATGTTCACCAATGCCAGAGATGGTCAGGATGCGATGCGGGTGCGGGTATTACAGGGGGAAAGGGAACTCGCCCGGGACAACTGGGAGCTGGGAAAATTTGACCTNTCTTTCAGGAGTGCGCCAAGAGGAAAGGCCAGAGTAGGAGTACAGCTTTCGCTGGACGAAAATGGGATCCTCGAGGTTCTTGCTCGTGATGTAGAGGGTAGAGCGGACGACGTCATCGTCCGTATTGAAAGTGCCGCCGTAGATGTTAACGAGGAGGCCGTTGAGCAAATGGTCGAGGAAAGTGTTGAGCACGCGTTTGAGGATATGAACGCAAGGATATTTACCGAGGCTCAGCTCAAGGCGGAGGAGCTCCTTCCTGCTGTGCGTGCTGCCCTGGTCGAAATTGGATCAGACCTGAGCAAAGAGGAGCTGGAGGAGATNAGGTTGGCGGAACTTGCCGTCGAGGAGGGGTTGACTGAGGGTGAGGCGAACCTGCTGAAGGGAGCGGTGGAGCGCTTGGATCAGGCTACTGAAGCTTTAGCTGCGCGGCTGGTAGCAAAAGCGATTGGAGAGGGATAGTGAGAGCTTGGAGAACGCGAATTAAGTTGCCCGGTTTTTTCAGCTCACTTACGTTTATCCCCTTGGCTAGGAAGCTGACAGAACCTGATCCACCGCCGCGCAGGCCCAACTGGAAAACGATTCTTCCTGAAAAGAGTGAGTCAGGNGCAAGGCATCACGAGGCCCCCCGGGAACGGGACTCGGCTTGGAGCAAGAAGAGCGGAGATACCATGGGTGGAGAGNCCTTTCCCCAAAGTAAGGTTCCTNTGGACGAAAAGTCATTGTTCGAAACAGAGCTCGATGACTTGGCCGGAGGAGGATCTGAGAGTGCTTTAGAAGAGGGGTCCATTTCCAGTGCCTCCGCAGGGGAAACTGCTGCGAAGGTTCCGCGCTGGGTGGCCAGAGCAGGTGAGCCAGCGAAGCCCAATCGCCTTTCCTCGATCGCATCTGAGGCAGACCATGGAGAGCGCTCAGAGTGGGAGTTGCAAGGTGAAGCGGCGTGGACTGGCCTCCATACGGGTTCATTGTGGTGGGTTCTGGCTGGAATTCTGGGTGTTGGAGTCGTCGTGGTGTTTCTTGTGCAGAGCTTTGATAATCCANTCAGGCCCACCAGCACTNAGGAGCCGCAGCGGGCGGTGATTAGTGGCGACATCAGTAATATTCCTATCGCAGACTTGGTGATCCGGGCGGCGGAAATCATGCCTATGGTAACGCAGGTTTTGGAGGAGGCTCATTCTGGAAGAGGTCTGGAGGTGGTCCCGCTCCTGCGGGGAGGTAAGAATTCCTGGGAGAGGAGGAACTCATGGGAGGATCGCAGACCCCGCTCGGGGGGNTATTATCCAGTCAGTCAGCTTCAGCTGAATGCTGCGGCCTTAATGGGGCGTCCCTACCTGATGCTGATGGGGCTGGATAAGGACTATGTGGCGTCGGTGGCCTATTTTACTTCGGAAGCTGATGGAAGTTTCAAATATGATTGGGAAGCCAGCGAGGGTTACAGTGAGATTCTCCCGGGAGAGGGCGACCAGCTCCAGGGTAACGATCCCCGACTGATGCGTGGAATTGTGACGCCCTCTACTTTCTATCCTCCGGCATTTCCGGAACTCGAATTCCAATGTTATATCATTCACCACCGTGACGCTGGGAATTTCATATGGGCTTTCGCCAAGCGCGGAAGTGAAGCGAATAAGCGGATGAGGGGACATTTCTCATTACCACTGACCCCTGCAATCATGGGCCGGGCAACGGTAAGGGTCCAGAAGGGGCCCNAAGGAGCGCGTGTCAACCAGCTGGAGCTGGTAGAATTCATTAATTCGGATTGGTTTATTCCTCGGGATCATTCGGGGGGATAGCGGTTTCCGATGATTTAAGAGACTCCCTCGAAAGTGATGGAGGCAGGGCCTGATGGCATGTATCCTCCTTGGCACGAGACATGGCTGAGTCACCCATGGAACTGTTCCGCTGTCCGGCCTGTGGAGAACTTGTGCCATTGGCTGCCAATGTCAAACGNGCCTGCATAAAGTGTGGGCATGAGTTCAGCAAGCCGATTGCAGTCACTCCGAGNGTGGAGGGTCACCGTCTAGCAGAACCCGGCGGAAGAATGGTGCAGCGGGATGTCGCTACCAGTAAGGCCTCTCAAGAGTGGCCTTCTCCCGGGTCGCCGCTGGGGAAAGGTTCTGGTGGAGGGTCCGAACCGAACCTGCCAAGAGAGCCAAGTCATCCTGAGACCTCTGCTAAGAGGGGGAATCTCCGGGGGAATACAAAGAAGAATACGGTTAATCCCTCCACGCTTCTCCTACATCTCGGGGGTTGGTCGGCCCTGCTAATGCTTATTGCTATCGGCGTGAAGTTTCGCTTGGGGGACACTGATTCGGAACTCCCCAGTGAGGGTAAAAAGCAGGCGGAAATAGTCGCTTCCATGGAAGAGGAAATGCGACGATTCCTTGCCCAGGAGCTTCCCTCCGTCAGGGAGGTCTTACTTTCTTATCTGGCTGAGTCGAGCTGGGCTGGACGCGCCCAGTTTGTCAGTAACTCCTCNGACGTTGCACCGAAAATGCAAAGTCACTACCGCTCGAGCAGGATGTGGGCGTTAACACCCGGAAACAGCTTAAACCCGGTGAGTGCCAATGTGATCAGAGTTCCCGGTGGCAATCCGGTCATTGAAACACTGTTCCGGATAGAGTCTCCCCGGATAGAGCAGGGAGCAGGACCGGATATTAAGATACAGAGTAAGCCTTATTTGCGCGAGGTNGTCTTTCTCCGGGAGAGGAACCGGTGGAAGATCGATTGGGAGGCGCTAGTAAGGCATTCTCCCCAATCCTGGTCATTATTCTACTCTGATGTTGAGGGGGGTAACCAGCCGGGCGAGTTCAGGCTTTTCGCCAGAAAAATCACGACCCGGGTGCAGGAAGGAACTCCCGTCATAGTCCTGAAGTTCTATCAACTCAGGGATAATCCTGAGGAGATGTGGAAGCAGGATACTCCTCCCGTTGTGGTGGAGAGAGACTCCGAGAGTGGCAGGCGCTTCTATGAAATCTTTCAACGTGATGCCAGCCGGACACTTCCGGGGGCCCCCCGCCTCTGGCACCGTGACCCTGAGAATCTTCGAAGGGTCCGAGTGCAGTTGAGGTGGGAAACCGGCAAAGATGGAGAGCGTTATCTGGTGGTTGACAAGGTTCTAGCTACAAATTGGTTGTCTGCNGTAGCCGGGGCAGGATCGTTTCCAGAGAATTTCTCTGGAGGCAGAGAGTCCTCTGAACGGGAGAAAAGACGCCCCGGNNTGGGAGCCGAGAAGGTNGAGTGAATTGGAGTTGTGCTCTTAGTCCGGATCCTTTTTGCTCCAATNCAACTTCATGGCTGACGAATCTCTCCCTCCAATTGAACCCCGGGGTAATCTTCCCAAGGGCGGGAGAGGCGTGAGGAAAGGCTCGGAGAGNAAGGGGAATTCACGGCAGACACTTTTTCTGAAGAGGCGAGGGACGCCGGAAGAGAGAGCCTCTTATGAAGGAGCGAGTTCGATTCCAGTGAGGGAGAAGATGGCTCCTATTGAAAANTCTCAGCATCCTAAAAGTGACGCCAAAGCTGTTGATGACAACTGGGGGAGTGCACCGTCGGGGCAGCTGGGNACAAGAATGGTGCTTTGGGCTCTTGCGCTNGTTGTCCCCGTTCTGGCTATCATTACCGCATTTGTCCTGATCAACCAAGATCCGCCGGCGGCGGCTTCCGAGGGGCAGCTCAACTTTAACTTCAACTTGTCAGCTGAGGATGAATTTGATTTGTCGGGCCCAAGGGCATGGTTCGAGGAAAATCCACATGTCCACTACGTGGGCGCGATCGATATCCTTGATCGATTAAATCAAGCTGAAGGAGGGAAGGTCCCGGAGTCGGTTTTTCGACGGGAGCATTTTGCGCTGGGGGAAATTGCGGATCATGGGATGGGTTGGGATTCAGAATTTATGACCGCGGATCCTCGCACTTTCAAATGGACCATCGCGGACACTGATAATACCGGGTTCCTCATCCTGGAGGGCCTGCGTAGGGACCAGAGCACTTTTCGATCCTACTTTGTGAATTCTCCGGAAGGTCTCAGAATGGACTGGGCGGCCTCAACCGGATGGGGGGAAGTCCCAGTGGCAGATCTTGCTTCGGCCGTCGGGCGAGGCGAGGTGATGGTTCGTTGTACGCTCGACAAGCAACCTCATTATGACAGCAAGGTCGATGAGCTGAGATCGTGGTTTCTCGTTATGCTCCCCGGCTCTGAGCAGCAGATCTGGGGCTTTGCGCCTTCCGGGTCGCCCGTTGACCGTGATCTCCTTGAATTGTTTAATTTCGGAAGCTTTATTCTCGATCGTCAGGAAGATGTCCGTGCTGTCATCCGGGTGGGAAAGGGCAATGGAACCCTGAAGGAGAATCAGGTTGAGATTGTTGAACTTCTGGCTGGAGAGTGGGTTCTTCCCTGAGGGGCAGGCCTATTGGTGGTTCAGAGTGTTTCTGAGAGACCTGCGCATGGTCGCTAAGGGCTGTTTTCCGGGAAACCAGAGTTCGAAGGAAAGGACTCCCTGGTGTAGCAGGAGCGAGCATCCGTTTGCTGCCCGTGCCCCAATCCGCTCCGCCTCGTGTAAAAGGCGTGTTTGGGGCGGGTTGTAAATCGTGTCATAAACCAGATGATGAGGCTGGAGGCACGGTGACGGCAGCGGTGACGAATCAGACCGTTTGAGGCCCACAGATGTGGTATTCACAATAAGGTCTATGTGATCTGCCTCTGTGATTACCTCAGGAGAGCCGAGGGGAAAGACCTTGAGGCGGTCGCCGGGGCCCTCCAAGCGCTGGCTCTCAAGATATGGGGCAAGCTCCCGGGCGAGGGCTTCCGCCTTTTCGACGGTTCGGTTGACGAGGACCAGCTTTTCGCACCCCTCCCTTACGCATTGTGCTGCGATGGCTCTTCCTGCTCCTCCGCCGGATCCTACCACCATGATCCGGAGATCTTTCACATCGACAAGAAATTCTTCGTGAATGGCCCGAACGAAACCGGGTCCATCAGTGTTGAATGCAAGTCTCCGATCGCCATCGAAAAGAATGGTGTTGGCGGCACCAAGCATGGTGGCAGAATCATCAATTTCGTCGGCGGCGGCGAGGGCCTCAAACTTGTGAGGAACAGTGACATTCGCACCAACAAATTGAAGATCCGCAAGGCGTTCGAGTGCTTCGGTTACTCTTCCGGGAGGAACCTCAAGCCGAATGTAACGAGCTCCACTCTCGGATTCGTTGAGCGCGTCCTGATGGAGTTGGGGGGACAGGGAATGCGCGACAGGGCAACCGATAACGGCAAGGCGCGCAGGCTGGTTCGCGCCCTCGTCCAAGGTGTCGCGGCTGGTCAGGTCATCAAGGGTGTAGAGTTCCTTCATTGGTTATCTGTGCTCCTGGATAGTTCCTCGGTCAGGATCCTGACACGACGAATGGACTCCTCTTTGCCCAGGATGGCAAGCATCTCGTCAAGGCTTGGTCCGCCCGAGCGCCGGGAAAGGGCTACACGCAGGGGAAACATGAGTTTCCCTGGTTTAAGCCCATGCGCCTCCGCAGTTTTGGCTATGGAGTCTCCAGCTTGAGACCAGTCGGTGATTTCCTCCATACGATTAGAGAGGTCTTGGAGAAGGACAAGGGCATCATTATTTTTCCGGACCTTGCCCAAGATCTCCTCATTTACAGGGGGCAACTCGAGATAGAAGTCGATCATATCCGGAACCTCGGCAAGGGTCTGGACTTTTTCCTGAACACTGGCAGCCATTGCCTCATAGTCTGCAGTCACGGTGACTCCGGACTGTTCGACGTGAGGTTTGGCAACTGCGGCAAATTCATTGGGAGAGAGCGCCATGAGATGCTGCTGGTTGAGCCACTGGCACTTGTCCCAGTCGAAGCGCGCAGGAGACCGATTGACTGCCTCAAGGGAGAACCGCTCTATCAGTTCTTGAGCAGAAAAGGTCTCGCCGTCGTCTTTTGGTGACCAACCGAGAAGAGCGATGAAGTTATTGACTGCCGTGGGGAGGAACCCGCGCCCCTCGTATTCGTGAACCGCGGCCCCCTGGTCGCGCTTGGACATCTTACTGCCATCCGCATTCAGAATCAGGGGAATATGGGCATAGCTGGGAGGGTTCTGCCCCAGTGCCTCAAAGAGCTGAAGGTGCTTGGGAGTATTCATGAGGTGATCCTCGCCACGGATGACATGGCTCATCTCCATTTCGAGATCATCTACTACGTTGACGAAGTGAAAGACAAAGGATCCGTCGGATCGCCTTATGACCATGTCGGGTGTGTTAGATTCGTCCCGATAGTCAATAGTGACCTCTCCGCATACGAGGTCTTTCATTGTGACAGGTTTGCGCTCAAACCTGAAACGCCATGCTCCGTCGTCCTCGTAGACTCTTCCCGAGGCGCGAAGCTTTTCGAACCAATGCTCATAAATCGCGGTTCTCTGGGACTGAAAATACGGGCCGCGCTTCCCCTCCTTTCCGTGCCCCTCATCCCAGTCCAGTCCGAGCCACCGCATTCCACTGAAAATAGCCTCCCGCGCCTCTGCGGTATTACGGGCTTGGTCCGTATCTTCGACCCGGAGGATAAAACTACCACCGTGCTTGCGAGCGAAAAGCCAGTTGAAGAGTGCCGTTCGTGCCCCACCGATGTGAAGATACCCGGTCGGAGAGGGGGCGAAGCGTGTACGAACCGGTCCTGACATCATTCTCGTATAGGGCCCCCGACGGTGGGCAGTCAACCGTCGGGGGCCCTATCTTCACGGGTAGAACGCCGCAGGGTGTGGATTCTCCCTGGACTACGGCGGTCATTCAGTAGATTTACAGTTGACCGTGAATTGCTCACTCGTGACCGTGAACCACGATGAAAAAGATCAAGCCACATTGGCAGATTCTCGGTGCGCTGGTGCTGGCTACGCTGGCCGCACTTATTCTTCGCTCAATTGATGCACAGGCGGAGGGAGGCTTCATTCTGGGGTTCGTGGGAACCTGCAAGTTCGTGGGGACCATTTTTATGAATCTCCTGAAGATGATCATTGTTCCTTTGATCGTCTCGTCGGTGGTGGCGGGAATTGCAGGGCTAGGAGGGATGTCCGGTTTCGGCCGACTCTTGGGGAAAACAGCAGGCTTCTACGCTCTTACAAGTTTGTGCGCGATTGTCGTTGGCCTGGTTCTGGTGAATGTGGTTGGTCCGGGTCTTGGGGCGGACGGGCAGCCTAACATGGAGATCAGGGCGGCCTTTGAAAATGAGGAAAAGCAGGCCAGCGAGGCCGCGCTGGCCAAGGTCAGTTCCGCACAGGCCCGCTCGGCGGAGATCGGAACAGGAACCGGGGGTTTTTTTGACATGCTGGCAGACTTCGCCCTGCGAATGATTCCAGTTAATGTCATAGAGGCTGCGGCCAACAACGGTCAGATGCTTGGGCTCATCTTCTTCAGTGTGCTCTTTGCTATTGCCATCGCTCGTCTGCCCTCGTCGGAGGTGCGACCTCTGCGGGATTTCTTTCAGTCCTTTAATGACGTCATGATCCTGATGACGCGGTGGATCATGGCCCTCGCTCCCCTCGGGGTCTTTGGGCTTCTCGTCCCGGTAGTCTATCAATCTGGAGGCCAGATCTTCCTCGTTCTTGGGAAGTATTTCTTCACCGTGCTGGCGGCCTTGCTCATTCACTTTGCAGTGATCATGCCTTTCATCCTCCGCTATGTGGGAAAGGTGAGTCCGCTGGCCCATTTTAAAGCGATGCGAACCGCCTTGCTCACCGCGTTCTCGACCGCGTCCTCCTCGGCGACGCTGCCGGTGACGATGCGGTGTATTCAGGACAACGCCGGGGTCTCTAAGAAAACCGCCAGTTTCACTCTCCCTCTGGGCGCCACGGTTAATATGGATGGAACGGCTCTTTATGAGTGCGTGGCCGTGATTTTTGTAGCTCAGGTGGTGGGTTTCCAGATGGACCTCGCTCAGCAATTCGTGGTGGTGCTAGCCGCCCTGCTGACCAGCGTAGGGGTAGCAGGTATTCCCTCCGCGAGCCTAGTCGCGATTTTCATCATCCTAAAGAATTCAGGAGTTCCGGGCGCAGAAGCGGCCATCGTGGCCCTTCTTGCGGTGGACCGTCTCCTCGATATGAGCCGGACTGCGGTTAATGTGCTGGGTGANTCCTGTGCGGCGGTCGTAGTGGCTCGCAGTGAGGGAGAGACAGGAATCCTCGAGGATTCCCCATCTGCTACCAGCGAACCGGTGNGAGGAATGATTACGGGGACATAAAAAGGGGAGCCCTGTGGGCTCCCCTTTCTGGTTAAACTGTTGTAGCTGGAAATTCCTTTAGAATCCAAATCCGAGATTCACGCCAGCGGTGAACTCGTCATCGCCAGTAAGAGTATCACCGAATACCGCCGAAACGTGAGGAGTGACGGTAATGCTGTCCGAGGCATCGATGGGAAGGCCAACGGTAAGACCATAAAAGACATCATCGAAGGTCGTCCAGGTGCCGATCACTCCCTTGACGCAGAGGCCAAGACCACCGAGGTCTACTGAGCGGCCGGCGGTGATTTCAATGTAGGGGTCACTGACGTCAAACCAGTCCTGGTCGTAGACACCAATACCAACATTGAGGCCCGCGAGCTCCGTGCTCAACGCGATGTAGGGCTCCATGACATCATCANTTCCATTGCCAGCCGTGCCAAAGTAAGAATAGTTGGTAACTCCAACCGTCAGGTCAAGGCTACCAAGANCTTTGGTAGCGGCGGCGCCGATGCGCATCTCCTGTCCGCTAACGCTACCGTTGGCTGTGTCTGAGATTCCTGAATTTACGCTCCCTGTGCGCAGGTCGAGACCGGCAGAGAGGTCAACGTCTCCTAAGATGGGAAGCGAACTGCTGCCAGACACCCCAATGTTTGCATGGAAGAGATCATCACCGAAGTTGATGCTCCTGAAGAGGTATTCGCTGCTGTATCCGAATCCTAACTCGACATCGAGGCCAGAGGATGGGGCTGCAGGAGCGGCTTCTTCGCCTGCAAAGGCGANTCCCGCTATGAGTGCTGATCCGGCAAGGACAGCAGATNTGATTAGGGTAGGTTGTTTCATAACCNTCAAAGACTAGGNTNCTGAGATAATTAAGCAACCTGTGATCGTGCGATCCTGAGCAATTTTAAGGTGACACCCATTTCCTCGCCGCTGAGGGAGTTGGGGTCTGAGCTGAAAGGCCTTGAAATAGCTAGAATCCGTGGTTTCGGGGCCCGATCTGGCCAGATTCCATAATTACCCTTCTCGCAGGAGATCTCGGCTATTCCAGACATACTGGAGACCGGAGAGAATTGTAAGAGCTAACGAGAGCCAGAGGANGCTTGGCATGACCCAGCTATCTGGTCGGGNAATCTGGCCTAGAAAGCANTCCTGCTGACCAAGAGCTTCAAGGAAGAGCCACGTCAGGGCGGTTGAACAATAACTGATTTGAAAAGTCGTCTTCCATTTCCCGCTCCAGTCGGCGGCAATCACCAGGCCCTTCTCGACCGCGATCTGGCGCAGACCGGTAACGAGGAATTCACGGGCAAGAATCACCACTACCACCCATACAGGGCAAAGGCGTTGCTCATGAGCGCAGAGAAAAATGAATGCAGAGGCGGTGAGAATCTTGTCCGCAATGGGGTCGAGTAATTTTCCGAGGGAGGTGACGAGACCCATCCGGCGCGCGAGGTAGCCATCCAGGAAATCAGTTATCGCGGCGACGANAAAGGCGAAGAGGGCGATTCCATAGCCATTCTGAGTTCCCAGCATGAAACCAACCACAAAGACCGCGGTGAGAACCAGGCGCGAGACTGTGAGGGAGTTTGGTAGGTTCAAGGGGCGCACTGTGGAGGGAAGACGCTCTCTAGTCCAACACCTTTAGCAGTCTTCCCGNAGAGAGTTTCCAGAAACCCAGATAGGTTTGNTTATGGGCTCTTCTCTTTGCCGGATTCTGCGGGTGGAATGAATTGGGGGTCACTCAAGGTTCGGAGGAATGCTTCGAGAGCCCGTTTGTCTTTTGTCTCCATCCCGAGCCCCTTCCGGGGATGCTTAGCTAGATTCGGGTCAAGACTTGGGCTGTGGTGAAGCCCGGAGTCGTAATGCTCGATGACTTCTCGAAGCGTCTGGAACCGTCCATCGTGCATGTAGGGCGCGGTCAGGGCAATGTTACGAAGCGAAGGTGTGATGAAGAGGTTGCGGTCAGTCTCCCTGCCGGTGACCAGCTCCAGACCCAGATCGAGGTCATCGGGTATCCCATTGTTATGGAAACGGTGATCGGTAAAGAGCGCGCCGCCATGGCAGTGAAAGCAATCAGCGCCCTTCAGGCCGCGACGGGGATCATATTCCGTCATGAATAGCTCGAATCCTCGTTTTTCAATTTCGGTGAGCTCGCTTTCTCCTCTCGCGGCCTTGTCGAAGCGCGAGTCATATGAGGTTCTAGTCAGTAAAAACTGCTCAAGGGCAATTCCAATGTGCTGTTCCGTGATATCTGCAGATCCAAAGGCCGCCCGAAAAAGAGGCCCATACCCGGCTGACTCGAGCTCGGCTATTACGTGAGGGAGCGATTCATGCATTTCGATGGCGCTCTGGATCGGGTGGAGGACCAGTTCTCTCAGGGAGGGCGAGCTTCCGTCCCAGAAGAAGGATTCTTTCCAAGCGAGATTAAAGAGTGGCATGGAATTCCGAGTTCCGAGGGACCCGGTGGCACCCTCACTGAAACGACGAGGATCGGAGAAGGCGTGGGCGGTCTGGTGGCATGAGCTACAGGACTGTTTGTTAGTGCTCGAGAGGAGGGGGTCGTTGAAAAGTCGTTCGCCCAGAGCGACGCGTTCGTTGGTGAGGGGAGGAGAAGTTGGCAGGGTTGGAATCGGGAACCCCCTGGCAATTTCAAATCGGTAGGGGGTGCCGACAAGAGAGGATTTTGATGCGGGTTTCGTTCTGGCGGCCGGTTGGGCCTGCCTGATGCCGCGAAGCTCGAATGCAGTTGTAAGTTGTTGCCTGAGCTTCTTGGCAACAGGATCACCTTCTCTTGAGTGGGTGGAGGGATTACGGCCAATCCTGAGAGGGTGTTCGCCACCGAAAATCCGATCGAGGTGGACATCGATCTCCAGGACGGCGGGTTTNGTCAGATCCAGATCGATGGGAAGTGAGATNGCTACCCTGTTCCTTGGNTGACCCAGGTGGTAGGCGAAACCACCCGTAGACCCATTATCGAGAAGGTGCCCTTCGACTGCGACAAAGATGTATCCTCCTTGGGGGGTCCAATGAAGATTGTTGTAATTCGGATTGAGGGCGTGAGTGGCCGGATATGAGCTGGGATCAGCCTCATCGATGGCTTNGTTGAGGCCGACCGAAAATTGCAGGGTCCTGTAGCTGTCCGGCAGGAGAGATCCTAATTCCATTCGGTTCAGTCCTCCGGGCCGCGAAGCATCAACGTAGGCAAACCAGTCTGCACGTTGGAGCCATTTGCCCGCATTTGTTCCCGGCCTGCCTGCGAGCAGGCGTGGGCCTGAGAGAAGGTAGGCGAAACGGGAGAGTTTGATGCGCTCCCCGGAAGCAGTAACAAGCTCCTTGCTTGGAGTAGAGAGAGCCTGCTTGTTCCACAGGTGCCTCAACTCGAGGGAGAGCTCTCCTTTCGATGAATGGGAAATGAGGACAAGTAGCAAAGAGAGCCAGGCTGGGTACTTGAGCATCAAAGGCAGACTCGTGGGTTTTGGGAGGGCCGGTNCATGGTGGCCGCGGGGCGGAGCGACCTTCAGAGGGGCAGGCTCTTTCTGGATAGGGTCAGACTGGCTGAGCTGTTCATGGTGAAAAGCGGTTGGTCGATGTCAGAGTAAGCTCGTTTCCGTTGGGAGTGGTAAAGATTACATAGACAGCATGGCTGCCAGGCCCAAGGGCTGCAGCATCGAAAGTAATGGTGATTTGAGTGCCAGAGTCTCTACTCACAAGGCTAGCCGGGACACCCCGGTTCCCGATACGGAGATCCTGAATGATCTGTGCCGGGGGGAGGGGGGGGCCGGTGAAGGTGGCCACAAAATTGTCTGAACCGCCTCCCGCTCCACCCCCGTCTCCAGCCTGTCCCTCTTCGAACTGGTTGTTGAATCCGGTTTGGTCGTATGTGGCAATGCCAGTCCTTTTAAGGCGGTAGAATCGGGTGGTGTTACCCGCCTGGCTGACGGTGGTATTTGAGGTGCCATCAGCGATGATTTCGCCGCCTTCCTCTGTCCACGCTTCCAGATCCGTTGAATTTTCGAGTTGGTAGGATCCACCCTCCACAGTGGACCACGTGAGAGTCACAATACCACCACTCTTATTAACCACATCTGCCTCGTGTTGGGTGCTGGGGCCTCCAGCAAAAGACAGGACAGCATCTGCGGGGATGTTGTTAACGCTGCTGCCGCTCGGAGTTCCATAGAAGTTACGGCCTATGTTGTAGGGGAATGCCGGGGTCCCGTCGGCTGAGATGGTAGTAAAGTAGGCCCAGACTCCTTCCGGGAACTCCGGGGTGACGCAGAAGCGCCCATTGTATTCGTCCAGGTCGAAGTTCATNCCCNGACTCAGGCCCANGTCTCCCTTGTAGGCATAGTCTTCGAGATAGTGGCCGAGAATGTAGGTGTTGCTTACCACCGGGCCGTATTGATTTGTAGCAAGGGCGGTGCTGCGGCCCTGCAACCTGCTGGCCCAGGCCGCTAGGCTGGTTCGCCCGGTCCGGCTCAGATTGGTAGACCCATTGCTGCCGTCACGTTTCTGGTAGCCGCTGGTCATGAGTCGAACGGGAGAGGCGGAATCTAGGGGGTCACTGTAACCGTAGGGTCCATAGATGGGATGGCCGTCAGAAACCCAGCCAAGGACAGGCGAGTGTCTGCCATTAAAATTCTCGGTATAGCGGTTCGTTTGCGCATCGTAGTCAACGCTGTCGCTCAGCAGGTGACGGATAGCCGGCGCATTTGCATGATAGTGGTGCAGGTTTCTCGCCTGATGAGCATAGGCCGAGTCGAAGGTCACGCCCTCGTTGACGTAGGCATCTCGATTCCAGACCCCATCTCCCCGGCCCCCTCCCTGGGGACTGGCATCACTGGCACTACTATTGATGTAAGAGAAGGTGTCAGTGGCATCAAAAAGTGCTACCCCGTCCACAAAGTATCCAATTGTTCCAAAACCGGTTGTTACCGTTCCGTTGAAGGCTGTCGGCTCGCGGGGGATACGGTAAGTGGTGGCTGTATTGCTCGGAAAGCTTGGGAAGTTTCGCGTCTTGGCCTGGTCGAGATACCAGGGCCCCATGACGTGAAAGCCCAGTCCGCTCGTCCTGATATAAACCCAGCTGGCGTCGTGGTGGATCTCATGNACACCCGAATAGGTTGGNGAGGCCTGGGTTCCCTGTCCGCGGCTCCAGGTGGCGGAGGTGAGGCCTGCCGCCTCGTTCTCCTTGCTGGTGAAAATGCGGGCATACTTGCCGCTTTGCGAGGTATACCATGAGGTTAGTTGAGGCTCTGCACCGCAGTGGAGAGACAGCACGCCCAGCAAGAGCAGGTAGAGATGAGCTGAGATATTAATCCCTCGATCGTTTTGGCGCATGAACAAATATGACCATTCGGAAAGGTGTTTTGAACTTCTTTTACACCAACTTAACAAATTCACGCCTCAGTCATTTCCGGCAATATTGAAGTGAGACACGAAGGATTGGACGGTCATTACCGATTCTAGCTCAGTCTCTATCGCACGGACTTCGGCAAACTGTCGCGCATCTCTCGCCCTGCCCAGTCTCATGCCCAGCTGCTGGACGTAGGTTTTGCGGGCGTTCTCCATGACGTTCGCATACTCCTGGTCCAAGCTAAGCTGTTCCCGGAGGGAGGCGTTACAAACCGAAGCGATTTCGGCAGGCAGAGGTGGCAGGCGCCCCTCCTGATTAATACGGCCGTCCTTTGCGATTCTAGCCTTGGCCTGTTGAAAGGAGAGGGTGTAGCGGTTGCGATTCTGCAGGGGGAGTCCGGTGTGCCACTTATCGAGGGCCATAGACATGGAGGATCCATTAGCCTTGAGGAGTTGAAGAAACTTTTCTCGTGTGGTCGTGAGTTTCACCGAGCACTGATTGCGGATCGTTGTCCACGATCTCTGGTCTCCTGCAACGGTGGACCGCTCGGTGAACTGATCCCGACTCCATTCGATTATCAGAGCCGAAAGCTCTGATTCAGGATCGCAATTTGCCCACCCTGACTGCTGGCCGGAGGTAAAGCAGAGCGCGGTGGATTCAGGATCGAAATCCTGCTCGGTAGCCAACCAGGACGTGTAGGACCAAGCTTCATTGGTAACCCACCGCCATACGCCCCCAGAGTAATACCCTCCGATCCATGCTGCTGATTTCTCCGGGAGGCAGGTAGCGGCAACGCGCTTTAGGTAGTCCTGCTCTTCCTGACTTCCAATGACAGCCAGGTGTCCATTTGCCTCCTCTGCGAAAGCCCGAGCCTTTTCCCATTCCAGTGTGCGTTCAAGGATGAGGTAATGACGGTCGCCATTGGTGACGGTCCCCGGGGGGAAGAGAGGTATTCGCTGGTCGATGGAGAGGTTGAAGCGCTGTAATTGAGCGCTCAGGGATCCGGGATTCTTTCCGTCTAGATGCCATTGTAGGAAAAAAGGGTGCTTGGTCTTACCGGGGGACGCCCGGATTGTACCGCTAACACTCATATTGAGATACTGGCCGGTCGCCTCGGATGGCTTGCTGAGGGGAGAAGAGCTTCCATCCACCCATCCCCATCTTTTCGACCCTGTCATGCCTCCACCCAGCCAGGTGATTTTACCTTCTGGGAGCTTGGCGAGAAGGGCCAACCGCTCTGCATCGTTTTGGAGGGTCGCGAGGTGAGCCCCATGAGACTCTGCAAATCTACTGGCTTCGCTCCAACTCATCGCAGTTCGGACAAAGTAGGCCTTTCTGTCCGCCAGATCCCAAGTGCCCTCGGGAAAGCGATCACGCTCCCCCCGAAGAAGCGGCTCCTGGAGGTCAAAAAGAGTCCACTCCCGGGCCTGCGAGGGTCTAGGTTCTCCCTTTGTTTCACGGACCGGATCCCTCTCGAGATTAGCCCAGGGATCCACCTTGCCGCCGGAGCTCATGGCGTTCTTCTGCTCTTCCACAATCCTGGCCTTCCGGTTGGATTCCTCCTTCCTCCGGTTGTAGGCCGACCAAACCGAGAGGAGAGCGATGACCAGAACCGCGATGATCAGAATCTTGACGGTGAGGAGGCGGTCGTATCGTCGAGACTCGGTAGCCGCCATCGCAGCGAGGGTTTCATTTTGCTGGGCTGCCCGGTGGCGAGATTCCTCCACCTCGGCAGAGTTCTCCGTGCTCTCTTGATTCTGGCTGCCACGCGTCAAGAGATTGCTCTTCCCGAGGGTGTTCAGGAGAGGGTTCAGTTCCTCCTGTAGCTCTCGTGCATCCGAGAAGCGTTTGCCCGGGCTGGGATGCATTGCCCGCTCCAGAATCTTCTCGAAGCGAGGGTCTAATCGTTGCTCACTGCTCCTTAATGGAGGACTAAAACCATCATCAGGGAGTTCGCCGGTAAGCAGCTCATGGAGCAGGACTCCAAGGGAGAAGACATCCGAGCGTCGGTCTGCGCGGGCTCGTTTGTTTACAACCTCTGGCGCGGCATACTGGAGAGCAATATGATCCAATCCGACCGATGAAGCAGCTCCGTCCTCTCCGTGGTGAGGAAGACCAAAGTCCCCGATCCTGGGTTCAAGGTTCGAGCCAATCAGGATGTTGTCTGGCTTGATCGCCTGGTGAATAATTCCTGCCTGATGAGCGTGTGCGAGTCCCTCGCAGATTGCCAGAATGAGTTTCAGGGCGGTCTCCTGATCTATTGCCTCGCCGCGGGTTGAGCGCCGAAGGGATTTTCCATCCACAAAATCCATGATGAGATACAAGAATTCGCCTGTCTCGCCGAAATCGTGCACTCCAATAAGGTTCGGATGCCGGAGCTTGGCCATCGCCCGGGCCTCCTTCTCGAACCTGAGCCGCTGAGGGCCTTCTCCCCCTGGCATGATCTTGATAGCGACATTTCGATCAAGAGACTTCTGGCGGGCCACGTAAACCGCACCGCTGACGCCCGAGGAGAGAAGTTGCGTAACCTTGAAAGAGGGTAGCATCCTGCTGAGTTCCGCAGGCTCTGGCGCCTTGAACGCGTCGTCACTTTTCTTGTGGTGATCCGCCATGCTTTGAAGTGGAGGAGGCGCCCACTAACAGTGGGTCGAACCATCGGTGGTGATTTTAAAGGAGTTAAGATGAAAAATCGATCACGGGATTTCGTAAATCCCTGTTGCGATCCTGCAGGACTTCGCCGGGCCACAAAAAAGCCGCCCAGCGAGAAGCACAGGGCGGCTTTAGTAAAGAGGAGGTGTGCTCCGATCTTCAGTCGAGAGGTTTGACCTTCACACTACGAATGTGAACCTCACTGCCCGGATCGTGGCACTGGATTGCGAATGTGCCGCTGTCGAGGAAACGGTCAAAGCCTCCGCGTTCAGCTTTGGTGGGTCCTCCTTCGGGTTCGATATATTCGATAGCGGTCTTGCCGTTGACCTTGATCGTGATTTTCTTCCCCCTTACCGCGATGTGGTAGTCAAACCACTCTTCGTCCTTATGAGGGGCAGTGTTCATGACGTTCCGAACCCCATAGAGGCTTCCAGTTTTTTTCGGGTCTCCCTGGGTGGCGTTGATCTGAGCTTCGAATCCTTTCTTGGGCCAGCCGTCTTTCTGGAACTTGGTGTGGAAATAGAATCCGGCATTGGCTCCTTTCTTGGTCAGAACCTGTAGCTTGGCCTCAAAGTTCTTGAAGTTGGCCTTGTTGACCTTGCCCGTGTAGAACAGATGAGATCTGGGTCCCTTAACGATGATTTTTCCATCACTGACTTTCCAGGAGTCAGGCGATTCGTTGATGGTCCATCCGTCGAGGCTCTTGCCGTTGAAGAGTTCGAGGAATCCATCCTTGTCCTTGGAACCATGGTGATCTGCCAGGGCGAGACCGGGCATCAGGATTGTGATTGCGAGTGCGCTGAGCAGTTTCATAGCGCGCCTGTGATAAGGGTCTGCGTGGAGGTTGGCAATGCCAATAGAGCCCTTACGTGGGAGAGGCTGGAGGTCAGGGTCGTGAGAGGCCTTGGCGCTGTGACGAAGGATGTGGTCATCGAGGTCTCTCGGGACTTTTCCGGCGCCGCTGCCCTTCGTTGTTCCCGAATGGGTTCTCAAAAGCAAAGGCCCGGCGCCGGAAACGCACCTTTCGGCCTGCGTGGTCCCGCCCATCGAGCCAGGGTTCTCGCCAACGAAGGGTCCAGTTGCCCCTGTCGTCTGGTCGGATGACATGAAGTTCTCCAATTTCCGTTGTGGAAAACCTCCCCTCCGAAGGCAGACCCTGATCAAAGATCCTCACCACGCCCCCGGTCTTAAATATTAGACGAACCGCACCGGAATCCTCCGGCCCGAAGCGGAGGACCCACTCTCCGTCGGGTGGGCGCGCAAGAATCTTGAATATGTCCACCCCGAGCCACTCGAGCCACTCGAGTTCGTTCTTAACCTGGGAGCCGCTCGGGGGCACCTCTTCATTCTTGAGAGTTTCAATGCTCGCCCAATGAAGTTCCCTGATGACCCCAAGGTGCCGGTATTCGAGCTGACCTTGGTGGTCGAAAGCATAGCGATTGGCGAGGTCGGTCATTTCCGGAGCCATCGTAAATTTTTCGTCCGGCGCGATATAGCGCGGGAGGAGACCCCGGGCCTGATCAATCCGGGAAAGGTAGGGAGCCCACGCTTTCTCCTGGCCCACCACTTCCTGCTGAAAAGCAACGACGTTCCGTTGTCGCGCCACAACCAGCCCATTTGCTGCGCTGGTCAGGAGGTTACGCATTTCGGATTGGTGAACTCGGAGTCGGAAGGGTCGTTTTTGAGAATTACTTTTTAGCTGAATGGTGGGGCGGGAGGATGCCTCGCGGGGTGCTTGACTGACCCCCTGCTGTTTTTCCCCTGCAGGATGGTTGTCGTCAGCCCCACCTCGGAAGGCAAAAAGGGCTGCCACGGCCAACGTCAGAGCGGACAGGGCAAGAAGAGGTGCGCGAAACCCTCCGGAAGAGCGGGTGATGATCGGAGGGGAATTACTTTGCACCGTAGTTGCCGGGATCGGGGCCGCTCGGGCAGTGAGTAAGGAGGGGCGTGTCTGCGACACGGATTTCAGCCAGGATCCCAGTTCCCTTGCGAAAGCTGTCCCGTCCTGAGGTCGTTGTGCCGGGTCGTAGTTCAAGCCCCGCCCAGCCAGTTCTCTCAGGCCCTTTAAGTCAGGCACCCGAGTAAGGTCAGCGGCGACCCCGGGATGTGGGCTCATTCCGGTCACGAGCTCATGCATGATTACCCCCAGGGAGTAGATATCAGAGGCGGGGCTGGCTGAGGTGGCATCCTCAAGGACCTCCGGAGCAACATATCCTGAGGATACGATGTCCACCCCAGAACCAGCATTACTGGCAGGCACCGCCAACCCGAAGTTCCCCAGAACAGGTTTTAGCTGCTGGGTTATCATTATGTTGGCAGGTTTGATGTCGCGGTGAAGAAGCTGATGCTGATGTGCCTCAGCCAGGCCCTGGGAAATCCCCTCTACGATTCGGACAGCTCGCATCGGGTCCACCGCTCCCCCATTGATTGATTGGTGAAGGGTATTCCCGTCTATGAACTCCATGACGAGGAAAAGCATGTGGTCGACCTCGCCAAAGTCGTAGACCCCAATCAGATTGGGATGGGTTAATTTCGCCATCGCACGTGCCTCAGCCTGGAAGCTTGTGGAAAAGGATTCGACTGAGGAAAGCTCTGGAGGAAGCACTTTGATAGCCACATCCCGACCAAGAGAAATTTGCTCTGCGCGGTAGACTGCCCCCATCTCACCGCAGCCGATAAGCTGTCGAAACTTGAAAGCTGGGAGAAGAGTTGTGAGCGCACGGGGATCCGGAGCGGTGAATGCACCGGTTTCGACCCGTGATCGTGGTGAGGTATCTCCCATCCATAGCTATACTACAGGTAGTCTCACTCAGATTCAATTTTCCCCTCGGCCCGGCTAGGGGCTATAGAACCAGTTGCTGAGTGGTCGGGGAGGGAAAAATGTTAAGTTGGTGTAAAAGGGGTTCGAAAAAGCATCATGACTGAGTAGGGATGGGACATAAATTGTGTCTGATGCTGAATATGTAAGGCCTTTGCTGGTCGTTGATGATGACAAGAAGCTTTGCGGCCTGATTCGCGAATACCTTGAGCCGCTGGGTTATCGGGTGTCCATGCGCCATACGGGAACCGAAGGCCTGCAAGCTGCCCTCGAGGGGAGTTATGAGGCAGTCATCCTGGACGTCATGATGCCAGAAATGGATGGAATTGAGGTTCTCAGGGAGCTCAGGAAGGAATCGAGGGTGCCAGTGCTTATGCTAACCGCGATGGGTGAGGAGTCCGATCGGATTGCCGGTCTCGAAATGGGAGCTGATGACTATCTTCCAAAAACTTTTTCGACCCGTGAACTTCTCGCCCGCCTCAGAGCCGTCATGCGGCGCTCTCATAGGGCTGAGGTTAAGCCCAACGAGGGTCACGACGAATTCGCGATCGGGGATCTCCGCCTTGAAGAGGGTTCTCATCTTGCCACCAAAGGAGGTGAAGTGCTGGATCTGACGGCGCTTGAATTTGCGATTCTTGGGTCGCTTATGCGGGCTGGAGGAAGGGTCAAAAGCAGAGAGGAGCTGATTGAGGAGGTATCAAAGCGCAAGTTCGATGTCTTCGACCGCTCCATAGATGTTCATATCTCGGCGCTGCGGAGGAAGCTGGGAGATGATGCCAAGGATCCAAAGTATATCAGGACGATCCGGGCAGTCGGCTACCAACTCATTGGCAAGGAAGGAGAGCAGGTATGAAGTGGATATCTGTTATCGGGGGGGAATTCTAGAGTAACGGTCTGAACGAATCATGTCTCGTCCACATCTCACTCTCTATGGGCAGGTCCTGTTCTGGTTTTTCCTTAATCTTGCGCTGGTAGCAGCGGTTCTTTTTTTCGTGCTCAAGCTTCAGTTCCGAATTGATCCGGGAGAATTACTTGGGGGCCGGACAAAGGAGCAGTTTCGCGCGGCTGCCAGTGTAATGAGCGCAGGGCTCCGCAATGCTCCCAGGGTTGAGTGGGAGAAGATTCTTACGCGCTACGCGGGGTCCTATGGTGTCGAAATGGCGCTTTATCGGCCCGAGGGGCAGCTTCTTTGGACTGGGGAGGAACTCAAACTGCCTGAGGAATTACTGAGTGAGGCAGGGAAGAGGCCTGCTCGCCGGGTGCGGTCGGGGGCAGCCCCTCCGCCTTTAACGCGGAATGAGGATGGAGGTCAGACCAGAAGGCTCGACCCCGCTGGGGGAGGCCGCGGAGACGGCCGATTTCCACGGCGCCGTGAAGTTGAGGGTCGAGGCTCAGAGGGGGAGAGATCTGATCTAACGAATAGTAATGAGTTGCCAGGTGAGCGCAGGCAGCGACCTCCCAGTCGAGGAGGCTTAGGCGAAGAGCGGGAGGTTCAGATCATCTATATCGGAAAAGCGGGGAAGCCGAAGAAGCAGTGGGCGGCAGCAAGGGTTTCACTCGGAAGTCGGGAATACCGCCATCCCCCAGAGGCCCTGCTGGTGGTTACATCCGGAGCCTTGGGAGGCAATAGAATTTTCTATGATGGCCGCCCCTGGTTATGGACGATCGCTGGCGGCCTTTTCGTGTCGGCCTTGATTTGGCTGCCTTTTGTCGGAAGAGTGTCGCGGAGATTGCGTCGTCTTACCAGTGCCGCAGAATCGATTTCGGAGGGAGACTTTGACGTAGAGGTCGCTTCAAAGAGAACAGATGAACTAGGTCGCCTGAGCCGGGCAGTGCAGCGGATGGCCAATCGTCTTGACGATTACCTCCGAGGGCAGAAACGATTTCTGGGAGACATAGCACACGAGCTCTGCTCGCCACTTGCGCGTTTGCGTATGTCGGTGGCCGTCCTCGAGCAGAAAATGCCATCAGATAATCAGCAGGACCTCGAATCTCTGAATGAGGAAGCCGAGGAGCTCTCCCAGCTCGTCAACGAGCTGCTTGATTTTTCCAAGGCCTCGATTGCAGTGGAAGCTCTCCCAACGCATGAAATCGATGTTGCTACTTTGTTTTCTCAATTGACTGAGCGGGACGGAATCGGAGGGGATTTTGAGATCCATTGCCCCGCTGGACTTAACGTCACGGCTAACTCCGATTTGCTGCGCAGAGCGCTCGGCAATGTCATCCGTAACGCCCAGCGTTATGCTGGCGAAGGTGGCCCGATCGAACTCAGGGCGCAGAAAAGTGGGAAAACCGTGATCTTTGAGGTCCGGGATAGGGGTCCGGGAATTCCCGAAGAGTGGTTGGAGAGGGTCTTTGAGCCATTTTCTCGTCCCGAGAAAGCACGAACAAGGGAAGCAGGCGGAGCGGGCCTAGGCCTCGCGATTGCCAAGACTTGCGTAGAAGGGATGGGGGGTAAGATACGGGTGGAAAACAGAGCTGGGGGCGGTTTAACTGTGCGCCTTGAGATGTTTTTCGAGGAATTAGCCATCTCTGCAGCTCCAGACGAGGGTCTCGGTGGAGCGGAGACCAACGAGGAGCCTTAAAATAAGGGTTTTAAGTGCATTCGCACTGGGCAAAAAAAAACACCGAAAAAAGCAAGGAAACCTGTTGACGCGGCGAATCTGATAGGTATTGTCCCGCCCGCCGCGCGAAGCGGCACGTGAGAGACAATCAAGAGGTCGATCGCGACGCGAGTCCGGTCGGCTTTTTCGTCCCCACG
>PBTP01000013.1 GCA_002729275.1 Roseibacillus sp.
ACCAATTCCACCAAGCAGGGTGGAAGTAGGTTCCGGAATCTGGAATGTTCCCGCAGGATACGGTGGCGTTGCGGTAAGGTTCGTCCCGTTGTCACTACCACCATCGAAATTATCGTCTCCATCCCATGCGTTAGGCCCGGAGAAGGTCCAGTTGCTGGCATCGAAGGTTCCGCCATTGGCGAGCACCCCATCATTCCGGTGGGCCCAGCCGTCAACGGTATCCCAAGGTGTGTTGGTCCCGTCGGTATTGATGTCTCCAAAGACGTCTATGACTACCGGATTATCGCCGGCAAACCCTCCAGTTGGATCGAAGAAGAGTTCAATGGCGTCGTCACCATTATGGTTGATCCCATTTCCTCCGACATGACCCGGAGCGATCCCGAACCACTGAGAAAAATCGATTTCTTCCGTGGCCACAAAGAAAAAGCTCCCTGCGGAGAGGGCTTGGCTTGGGAGGATGGTCTCAACGCCATCAGTTCCTTGTCCATTGTTAGCAACTCCAAGTGCGAATTGTGCCAAATCGGTGATGTCCGTTGTAGCAAACAGNTCGACTCCTTTGGGATCTCCACCTGGTAGNGGCCCATCGAATACTCCCGTGATGATTAGCGCCCCATGTGAAGGGACGGCAAGGGTCACGCAGAGAGCTAGTAGGGATAGCGGCTTCATAAGTGTGCTGGCAGGAGATTAACCTAAAGTTGTTAGGGTGTGAATTAGAATATGAGCAGATTTTGTTCCAATTGGGGCGAGCCGATATGGTTCCCATTGGTGCGCATTCAAGCCGTCCTAATTGTTATGGCTGATCGTCTCGATTCTCGTGCGTGCTTGCTGGGGTGCCGTCGGGCAGCCTAGGATGTGCCCATGTCAGGGCCGGTTCATGCTGTCATTGGCACCGATGAGGGCAGGGTGTCAGAGGAGGCGCTCGCCCTTTTTAATGAGCTTAAGCCCGTCAGCGAGGCGGAGGAGTTCACTAACGATGTCATTGAGGGAACCGCAGCGAATGCGGAGGAAGCCTACCGCACTTGTGCGGGCGCGATCGAGGCTTTGCAAACGGTGGGATTCTTTGGATCGGACAAGATCGTATGGCTCAAGGGAGCCAATTTCCTGGCAGATGACCGCACTGGGGGATCGGAGAGGGCCAAGGAGGGAGTGGAAGACCTGCTCGAGGTTTTGAAGGCGGGAATTGGTGAGGAGGTGACCTTTCTCATCAGTGCGGTGGCGATCGACAAGCGCCGGGGCTTTTATAAATGGCTGAAGAAAAATGGAGAGGTCGCAACCTTCGACAAGATCGATGTTTCCAAGGACGGCTGGGAGGATGAGGTTGCGTTACTGGTGACTACCCGCGCTAAGGAACTGGAACTCGCATTCGATCATGAGGCATTGGACTTATTCGTCCAGATGGCTGGCGAAGAGACCCGGCAGATAGGCAATGAGCTGGAGAAGCTCAGCCTTTATCTTGGGGACAGGAGACTTATCGAATTGCAGGATGTCCGCCTGATTGTCCCCCTGAGTCGCAAGGGAGTCGTCTGGGAAATAGGCAGGGCTCTTGAGAGCCGGGATACGGCACGGGCGATCTCTCTGGTTGATGCCCAGTTGGAGAAAGGGGAGAGCGCCATCGGGCTGATGCGAGCGGCGATCATCCCCACCATTCGCAATTTGTTTATGGCGCGGGTCCTCCTTGATTCCCATCCAAGGCTGCCCACGCACAACGGGCGCTCCTTCACCTCCGCCCTGAATCAGCTTCCGGATGGAGATATCGCATGGTTGCCTCGCACAAAAAGTGGAAGTGTCAATGCATGGGGTCTTTTCTTCGCGGCCCGCAAAGCGGGACAAGTAACGGTTAAGGAGATGAAACGAGCGCTGGAATCAGCCCTGAATGCGGATAAGTCCCTTGTCACTACCCAGTTGGACCCTCGCATGGTTCTTCACCGTTTAGTCGCGGAACTTACCATGGGGATTGGCAAGAGCCGCTCGCGCAAGAGCGCATGACAAAGAGGCGGACCCTGAAAACGTGTTCTTGATAAACGGGCCTGCCGTGTTGCCCTGAGGGAGTGAAAATCGTCATAACAGGCCTTGTCGTGGGATTGGCCGCAGGATTGGTTGGAGCTCTTTGCGGAGTGGGCGGGGGAATTCTCATGGTTCCCGCTTTCGTCCTCGCTCTCGGGATGGGCCAGAAGCACGCAGTTGCGACGTCCCTCGCAGTCGTGGTGGTGACTGCACTCGCCGGAACAGCAAATCACGTCCTTAGAAAAAGTGACCTGATTGACTGGAGGTTGGTCGCTTGTACAGCTGTCGGAGCGGCGGTAGCGGCGTGGTATGGAACGGAGCTCATGAGAAGCATGAGCAACCAGCACCTCACCAGAATATTCGGGATCCTCCTTATTCTCGTCGGCGCGCGGATGCTGATGCTGAAGACCGCCTAGCGTTCGGAGATTGCTGGGACCGGGGAAAGCTCCTGGGGCCCGACATATTCGGTAAGTGGGCGGTAAAGGCGATTGTCTTCGAGCTGCTCCATGACCTGTGCGGTCCATCCGCTGGTTCGAGCGATGGCAAAGATAGGAGTAAAGAGGTCCGTTGGGAGTCCCAGCGAGTAGTAAACCGTGGCGGAGTAGAAATCGACGTTCGCATTCAAGCCCTTTCGCTCCTCCATCAGCTGAGCGATCCGCTCCGACATTTGCACCCACTTGGGCTCTCCAAGTTCCTCAGTTAGCTTGCGGGCCATGCGCTTCAGATGAGGAGCACGCGGATCNAGAACCTTGTAGATCCTGTGGCCNATACCCATGATCTTCCGTTTGTTTGCAAGGGCGTCTTCGATGTAGGCATCGACCTTGTCCACCGACCCGATCTCTTCGAGCATTTTAATGACACCTTCATTCGCGCCTCCGTGGAGAGGNCCCTTCAGCGTGCCAATCGCGGACGTGATGGCGGAGTAGAAATCCGAGAGTGTTGCGACAGTGACGCGGGCCGAGAACGTAGAGGCGTTCATCCCATGGTCGGCGTGCAGGATGTAGGCCACGTCGAGGGTTCTGGTGGCCTGCTCTCCGGGTTCTTCTCCAGTGTAAAGATAGATAAAATGACCTGCTTCCGAGAGGTCTTTACGAATGGGAGGAAGTTCAAGTCCCTGCCGGGCACGATGGAAGTAAGCGACGATGGTCCCTACCTGGGCGCACAGGGAGGTAGCGACCTCTCTATTAGCAGCATGATCGGGCTCGCCGATTTTTGCCCGGTCGTCGTAAAGCCCAAGCATGGAGACTGCAGTCCGCAGGACATCCATGGGTCCAGCGTCTTTCGGCGCGGCCTTGAGGTAATCGATGACTCCCTGAGGAATCGCCCGCCGGCTGGCCAGGTCCTTTTTAAAGGCATCCAGTTCAGAAACTGTTGGCAGTTTCCGATGATGGAGAAGATAGACTACTTCCTCATAGCAACAGTGCTCTACAAGATCATCGATATGATAGCCGAGGTAGGAGAGGCGACCCTCAAGGCCTTCGACGTTTGAAAGCACAGATTCATTGGCGGTAACTCCTTCGAGGCCTTTGGCGTAATCGGACACGGATCAAATAGGGGATAGAAAATAGATGGCAGTTTCCCGGAACGGGACGATGCGCTCCGAGAAAAAAGCGGTCCAGACCGTAACGCGCAAGATGTAATGGATGAAGATTTCGAATCGTTTCTTGATTGGAGACTTTCCGGGGAAGTCTACCATCAGGGCGTGGGAGCGGGTTATACGATCGCGATAGAGACAAGTGCGACCCGGGGATCGGTGGCCCTTGCGAGGGGGAGAGAGGTCCTCNAGACTGAGGGATTTGCGTTATCAAGGCGGCCCTCGGAGCTTCTAATGGAGCCCCTCTCGAAGATTTTGGGCCTCGTTGGAGAGAGTAGGATAGAGCTGGTGGTCGTCGGGACCGGGCCCGGAAGTTACAATGGCGCACGGGTNGGAATTGCTGCAGGTCAGGGTATTGGAGTCGTTCATCAGTGTCCTACCGTCGGGATTCCTTCTCTCGAGGCTCTTCCTACGGTTCGGTCTGGAGGCCGGGGTGTGGTCCTTGGGGATGCGCGGCGAGGGACATTTTTCACTATCGACCTTGATGGCGGGAGGCTTATGGGAGCCCCGGCTCTGTTGGAACACTGCCAATTCGAAGCGAGTGCCCGAGTGGCAGTAGAGCGCGGGTGGACNCTGGTGACCTTGGATGAAGTTAGCCGCCTCGGGTTGAGCGAATGNGAGGTTCTCCACGAGGTCCCTTCAGCGGCTCTCCTCCTGGAGTCCTGGTTGGACCGGGATCCAGAAGAGCAAGAGGCACTGACAAGAGTGCCACCCCAGCCTTTTTATTTGCGTCCTCCCCATATCACTCAACCAAAAGACGCCGCGGAGAGAGGCTAAGTAATGGGGCTCAGTTAATANGGGGGGAATGTTGACCNANTTGGNTTGATCGATTTGCCAAGCGCGTGGGCAGGAGCTCAGGTCCAGAGCCTAATNGCCTTTGTGAGGGCGGACTCCCGCTTCTTACAAGGAGGATCATTTCCATACGTGATGGAATAATGATACTGCAGGAGCTCATCCGCGAAGTCGGGTTTCCGGTGATTTTGCGCAAGGGAGTGCAACTGCTGACGCAGGGTACGGCTGGCCGGCATGGGAAAGCCGTGCTCCCTGCAAGCATGCCTGAATCTGGTGAGATAACCCGGTGCGTTTGGAAGAAGGCCCTCGGGAACTGTCCGCATTTTCTCTGGTGATCTCCGCCGAAGGCGAAGCAGCATGAGACAGAGCGGAAGGAAGCCGAGTCCTACGCTGAGGGCGAGATAGGTCCAGAGGTTNCCGGTGCGTTCCAAGGCGGCGGTGGAAGAGTCCAAATCGTCCTGTCCGTTTTCTGTCAGTGGCAACTGTTCGCTGGAGTCGGCNATATCAATCGGGTTTCTCGCGCCGGGAGGCGTGGTGTCGAATACGACCCAGCCTACACCCTCCACATAAATTTCGGTCCAAGCGTGGGCCTCACTGGCTCGGAACATCAGGTAGCCTGGCCCCTCGTACCACTTNCCCCCACTCCAACCATAGGCAATACGAGAAGGGATGTTCAGNGCTCTACAGAGGAGAGCGCCCGNGGTAGCAAAGAACTCGCAATGGCCTCGCTTCTCGTCNCGGATGAAATTTAGTACGGGATCGATGCCCTTGGGGTTCTCTATATCGAGGGAGTACTGAAAATTATTCCTGAGAAGGGTCCGTAGTCCAACCAGTCGCGAGGCGGCGTCGCCGAGCGTCTTACTGGATAGATTGATAATTTCGTCTCGGAGTTCTTCGTTGGACGGGAGCTGCAGGCGGGGAGAGTCCTCGGGCAGCGAGGGGAATTTAAGGTTTGGGAGCTGGCCGGATTCAAGGAGGCCTGTGAGAGTGACGGTCTTCGCTGCNACCTCGTAANTGTAGCCNTTCTCCGCGTTTTTTGCTGGGTTGAGGCGGAAAATCCCGGGGTCTACCCGGCGAAGCTGAGGAACCCACCCTTGGAAGGCGCCTTGTGGGGCAGTGAACAGATCTTCTCCGCGGGGATGAGATGCTTGGATTATTTCTCCCCGTAAGACNGGGCCGGGTCGGGTTTCTGGCTGGACCAGATTGACCCTGCCCCCTTCGTCGGGGAGCAGCCGAGTAGCAGGTATTCCAATGGGAGTCCACGTAGCGTCATCAAATCGTTCCAACGCAAAGGCCCGAAGGTAAGTGCCGCTGCGGAGCAGGGATCCGGTTGTTGAAGAGTCCCGGGGNCGGAAAAAAATTTCAGGCTTGCTCGATGGGCGGGCATTGCTGGTGAGAGGGAGGGGCCGGCGACCCCTTGTGTCCCAGAGCCAGTTCCCGGAAATGCTGCTCCCGTGTGTGGACGAGCTCCTGTCGGATTCAGGCTGAAGGGGATCACCTCCCTGAGCGGAGAGTGACTCTGAAACACGTATAGAGAGGGCTTCGGCGTGGGAGGGAATCACAGTAAGGAAGCAGAGGAAGAGGCACTCGATACTCAAGACCCCGAGTCCGACAGCGAGGTAGTCGGACCATGAAGGTCGCCTGAGAGACCGGGCAACACTGCCTGCTGGCCGTGAGCGATGTTGCCAAAGGCCAATTCCCAGGACGAGGACGAGAACTGCCAGGCAGTTCCGAAGGACAGGATGCAGTTCTCCTGGCCATCCGCGAAGCAGGGAGTAGGCGGCGACGACTGTTAGGGCAAGAAAGATACTACGCATCGGAGATCTCCCCGGGGAGCCGGGGAGAGGTGAGATTTACTTAGGGCGAAGGGCTATGAACCTTTAGTTTTCTCGCGCCGTAGTTGTGCTGTCGAATATCGACACTGATGGCAGGCCGCTTTGGCAGGGTGTCTACCCACGATTCCCTGGGCATATCCGATATGACAATGAGGGAGTGATCATCCGCGATTCGGTCAATGACTGGCATGAGGTCATGAGCTTCGGTATCGTGCTGGCGCTGCGCCCGGGTAAGAGATACCAGAAGATTTCCGAAGCTACTCCGGGAAATAACAGAAAGAGGCTCCCAATCATTAAAGTCGGCAAGAAAAGTTGTAGGGATTCCATGTTCCCGCAGGTGACGGAGGGTCCCGCATGCCAGTGAGAGAGCCCATTCGAAGCGATCTGCCCGGATCAATTGGCCCGACATGCCGAATGAGTGGAAAAGGACGACGCAATGTCGGGGATAGAATCCGGGGGGATCATTCTCGCGGACACGCAAGCCTCGACACCGGGTAAATGAACGGGCGGAGGCAGGCCAGTGAATATGTTTGGCAGGGTCTCCAGCCTGCCAGGGTCGGACTCCTCGCAGTTCCCCAGGGGCATGGCCCGGGGTGATACCCGGGAGAAGGGATGCATCATGCAGGGATCCCTGAGTTGAAAGTTCTCGGGGACTTAGAGGCCGTGGGAACACAAGAATTTCGTGAGAAGCCATGCCGGAGGCCTTCAGCGAAAAGAGGCCGAGAGGCATCCTCGTTTTGAGGCTATACTCGTGTTCAGAATGAGCACTACGCCCGGGAATCGCTCCGCGCAGGTGCACCTCGGAAGCGGATCCTGCCGCAGTCCAGGGCGCGAAGCTGTTGATATGGACCTGCCTGGCAAGTCTGAGCTCGATCTTGATATTGAACGCGTCGAGTAGGCCGCGGTTATTGTGAAGAATAACTCTCAGGTCAAAAGGGTGGTCTGCGTAGACCCTTGTGGGCGCCCGGAGACGGAGGGAAAGGGAGGTAAGGTTCTTCCGGACGAGAAGCCAGGATCCCGTAAGGAGAAGTCCTCCACTCAATCCAAGCGTAATGAGAATACCATCGACTCGGAAAAACCCAAGAATNGTCAGAGCAAGGGAAGCCCCGAGGAGTATGGCACCGCGGCGGGTCAGCATGGGGATAAAGCTCGGGAGGGGGTTTGCAGATATAGGAGATCTCGGTGCGGAGAATGGGGCTCTTGCTCAAACAAGATCAGGCCGCGTTTTCACGGGACGGGGGTCTGNTCCAGAGCGGCGTCGAGAAGNGGGTCTGGATCCAAAGTGTCATCTGTCATAAGGCGGTGACGNAGGACGTGGGGATACACTGCCTGCACATGATCGGGGTGAACAGCGNTCTGNCCCTCAAGAAGNGCAAACGCNCGGGCAGCNGACTGGAGCGCCAGGGTNCCTCGGACNGAGATTGCATGGTCCTGCCCNGTNAGAGACCTNGCNGTCTGGCANAGGGCAAGAAGGTAGCGCTGAAGATTGTCTGAGATNGAGACTTCTGTGACCTCTCTCTGGATGGTTGTNAGTTCTTCGGTAGATAGCACGCATTGGGCTCCCNGNTNCGGGGAAGNCCCTCTGCNGTGAAGTTTCAGGATGTCGAGTTGGCACTCCTCGGATGGCANAGTCATGGGAACGGATAAGAGGAATCTGTCCAGCTGCGGNTCGGGAAGGGGGAATGTNCCCGTGGAGGAGGTGTCATTCTGGGTNGCCACTACGAGGAATGGATCAGGNAGCTTTTTCGTTTCNCCNTCCACAGAGACTTGCCGCTCGTTCATGGANTCAAGAAGAGCCGANTGNGTNCGGGGTGAAGCNCGATTAATTTCGTCGGCGAGAAGAAGGTTAGAGAAGACGGGCCCCGGGATNAAATCAAAGTCACCACTTTGCTGGCGGTAAAGGTTGTAGCCAATGATGTCGGAGGGAAGCAGATCTGGCGTAAACTGGAGACGNTTGAATATTCCGCCAAGNGATGTTGCGAGGGTTGAGGCGAGNGATGTTTTTCCNATTCCCGGGGGACCTGTCACAAGGGCATGGCCACGTGCGAGGAGGGCNGTGAGAAGCAGGTCAGCTGCCCGCTCAGAGCCTAGAATTGTTTCGTTGAGCGTCGCTCGGAGGGTCTGGAGAGAGGCTTGGAGCACATCGATGAGTTACCTCGTAACGGCCCGGGGGAAAATCGGAAACTTACAGGATGNGAACAACACAGNGAGAGGNCGCTTTGGCCNTGAGCNGCTTNAAACCNCTNTTTTTGGNCNNGAAGNCNCTTCTCGAGGGCCTATNCTTGCTCAAGTTCNGCGGCGATCTTGGCGATGGCAGCTGGNTAAATCCTGTGCTCCTCGGTCTGAATNCGGGCGTGGAGAGAAGCCGAGGTGTCCTCGGNGAGNATGGGAACGCGAGCNTGTGCGATAATGGGGCCTGTATCCATTCCTGCATCNACATAATGAACNGTGCACCCGCTTTCNGNGGCTCCTGCCTCGACCGCTTGGGTCCACGCATAAAGGCCGGGAAAATCAGGGAGGAGAGAGGGGTGAATGTTNATGATCCTTCCGGGAAATGCGTCGAGGAGGGGTGGNCGGAGGAGTCGCATGAAGCCAGCGAGGCAAATCAATTCNACCCCAGCNTGTTTNAGNAGGGTGGCNGTTTCGCTCTGCGCCTCCTCTGGNAATTTGGACCTGAGNCCNCCGCANTCGATCAGCTTCGCAGGCAATCCCGCCTGCGCCGCCCTNTTGAGAATATAGGCGTCCGGAATATCGCTGAGGACCATAACGATCTCGGCCTCTAATTCGCCATTCNCGATNGCATCGAGAATGGCTTGCATATTAGAGCCAGAGCCNGACCCAAGAATACCGAGACGAATCACCNNGGAAGGCTAGGAGTGGATGNCCCNGGAGACAAGCGCAGGNAGTANCTCTNGTGNTCGGCCNGCTCATTTTGTCAGGTNTNGCGGTTTAGNGGCANTCTCCTTTCACTTGCTCAGGNTGAGGAAGGGCGGCATAGTNCCTCTCCTTGAANNTNATAAATCCTACGGNCNTGANCATTGGGCGCGGAGANTNTTCCGGAGTCNCCNGGGTNATATTCTCTGGAAGGNGNTTCCAAGNNNTGCCGCTAGNNNGGCGGGTNTTATAANAATAATATCTCTAAGTTCCCGAAAGTATGCACGACCCCCGTATTGATCAGCTCGCAGGACAACTGGTTCGCCATTCGACAAACCTAAAGAGGGGAGAGAAAGTCCTGATTGACCTCTATGATGTACCGGAAGAGGTGGGAATCGCATTGGTGCGGGAGGCGCGTCGCCGAGGTGCGATCCCTTTTGTGACGATGAATTCTGTTAGGGTTGCGCGGGAGTTACTGGTGGGCGCCACCGATGAACAGTATCGGCTGATCGCCAAGCACCGGATGGCCGAAATGCGGGATATGAACGCATACATCGCTGTTCGTGGGAGCCACAATATAGCAGAATGGAGTGATGTGCCTGCTGGCCGAATGGACCTGGCCCAGGGGCATACCCGCAGGGTCCTGCGTCACCGGGTTGAAAAAACGAAGTGGTGCGTGCTGCGCTGGCCTCATGCAGCAATGGCCCAGCAGGCAGGAATGAGCACGGAGGCTTTTGAGGATTTTTATTTTCGGGTCTGCCTTCTGAACTACAAGGCGATGAAGCCCGCCATGAACGCTCTGGGCCGACTCATGACCAAAACCGATCACGTGCATATCAAGGGACCAGAGACAGATCTGGAATTTTCCATCAAGGACATCCCCGCGATCCCCTGTGGCGGCGAGTGCAATATTCCTGACGGAGAGTGTTTTACCGCTCCGGTGAAGGACTCGGTCAATGGGGTCATTACCCACAATGCCGCCACGATCTACAACGGCATTCCTTTTGATGGTATCAGGTTGGAATTTGAGAAGGGCAAGATCGTAAACGCGCAGGCGGAGGGGAAGAACCGGGAGATTAACAAGATACTCGATGCAGACGACGGGGCGCGTTATATCGGTGAATTTGCCCTCGGGTTTAATCCGGAAATTCGTGAGCCCATGCGTGACATTCTTTTCGATGAGAAAATTGCAGGGTCCTTCCACTTTACGCCCGGGCAGGCCTATGACGAGGCCAGTAATGGCAACAAATCAAAGGTGCACTGGGACATGGTGAGCATCCAGCGCAGCGATCATGGAGGAGGCGAGATCTGGTTCGATGGCAAGCTGATCCGGAAAGACGGTAAGTTCCTGCCCAAATCCCTCCATGGTCTGAACTGGTAGGGATCTTGTCCGGGCGAAGGGTAGGGTGATATTGTTGCCGGGGGGAAAGGTCCGCCGAATCACCTTGGAAATAGTAAGGAAACCTGAAACGTTCAGGCCTGATGCTTCGGTCGCTAGTTGTATGGGCGCTCTGTCTTACCACTTCATTTGGGCAGGGTTATCTTGCAAGCAGTGAGCAGGCTCCGGCTCCGGACCGAGAATTTCGAGCGGCATGGGTCGCCTGTGTTTACAACATTGACTGGCCGACTAAGAAGGGGCTCAGCGCTCAGAAGCAGCAGGTCGAACTGACCCGAATACTCGATCGGATGGCCTCATTGCGTATGAACGCGGTGATTTTCCAGGTTCGTCCCCAGGCGGATGCCTTGTATCGATCGCGGATTGAGCCTTGGTCGCCATGGCTGACAGGGACTATGGGAAGAGATCCCGGATACGACCCGCTCGCCTACTGCATCAAACAGGCCCATGCTCGCAATATTGAGGTTCACGCATGGTTTAATCCATTTCGGGCAACTCCTCACAGGGACCACCGGGTTTCTCCAGATCACGTTTCTCGAACTCACCCCTCAATTATTCGCGACTTCAAGCTTCACCGGTGGATGGATCCGGCGAGCAGTTTTACGAGGCGTCGGGCCTTGGACGTTATAGCGGATGTAGTCCGGCGTTACGATGTGGACGGAGTTCATATTGACGATTATTTTTACCCCTATCCCGACTTGGTCAAAGGGCGTCCAACCCCTGACTTTCCTGATGGAAAGACGCCCTCGCAGCGGCGGGCGTTCGTGGACTCTTTTGTGCGGGGAATGTATTCGAAAGTGAAGGGGATCAAACCGTGGGTTCGCGTGGGAATCAGCCCTTTTGGAATCTGGAAGCCCGGAGTCCCCGGGGGAACGACGGCGTCCATTAACGCCTATGAGCATCTCGCTGCGGACTCTAGGAAGTGGTTGGCTTCGGGGTGGTGTGATTACCTTTCTCCCCAGCTCTACTGGCGGATCAAAGGCCCTCAGAGTTATTCTCTTCTCCTTGAATGGTGGCGGTCCCAGGGCCGTCGTCCGGTGTGGCCTGGCCTTGCGACAGCTCGAATCAAGTCTACCGAGGATCCAGGTCGATCAGCGGGCGAGATGGTTAATCAGTTACGACTCTCTCGTTCAATAGGCCGAAACTACGCCGGTCATGTTCACTGGAGCGCGAAGGCCCTGATGGAAAATCGGGGGGGGATTACTACTGCTTTAACCAAAAGTATTTACACGCACCCCGCACTCGTGCCGCCCATGCCCTGGTTGAGTAAGACGCGGCCTCAAGCGCCCCGTGTTCGCGCAAGGGGCACTAAAGGTGGAACTCTCTTGGAATGGTCCAAGGTCCCGTCTGCAACCAAGTATGTTGTGCAAGCCCGCTATGGCTCTCGTTGGGATACCTGCGCAGTGACACATGTCTCCTGCTTGAGCGTAAACCTTCGGGGCTCTCCGGATGCGGTTGCGGTCAGTGGGGTAGACCGCTACGGGCTTACTTCGGGTGCAAAGGTATTGGGGCGGCGTTAGAATTCACCCAGAGGGGTATGCTTCGCGGGAAGCGTTGCTGGCTTGTGTCTGGCAATGGGAAATAGATTGCTTAAAATTGATATTTAAGAGACCCTTAAGGCGCGTCGAAGATTACTCCGAATGACCCTCCGCTTCTTTGTCACTTCAGCAGGAGCCCTGATTCTGGCTTGGTTGGCACTCACCTTTTTCCGGGAAGTGCCAATGGAAAGTTACCTCCGGACCTCTCCTCCAGCCGCAATCTCTGCCGAGAAGGAGCCGCAGGAAGAAATCACGGGAGAGAAAGACCCGGATCAATTAGCCGCGAACAGGGACATTATTGGGAAATAAGGAGTCTTGGTAGAGTAATCAGGGGATGAGGGCATCTGCTTCTGTCCCCAGAGAGATGGCTTGAGAGACCGGCGACCCCTGGGATTTTGTCCGGATATGGTTGGGGGAAGAGGTAATCTTCTTCCTTGTTTCCCGCGGGAGGCCGTAGGCAAGATCCCGCTCCGGCAAGGACCTATGCGATCCCTGCTGGCCTTGGACGATGGCTGTAACCCTGAAATGTGCTGCTTGTGGCGCCGAAGTCGAATTTGAGGACCTCACTTCAAATGCGGAAGAGACGTGTCCCGGCTGCCAGGTGAAAGTGCGCTACCGGGAATGCGATGAGCAAATGGCAATCCCTGTCAGCATGGCACTGCCCGAAGAATTCGCGCCTGTCGACTTAAGTTCGGTAGGAGATAAATCGGCTCTCCTAGTCGAGCGCTACAAGAAACCCGCCGCTGAATCTACCGAGGACGACACCACAGATGTGACTCTGGCCAGAGCCCTTAAGACTCTTGCGGACAGCGTGGGCGTTTTGGACGAAAGGCTAAAACGCCATGAGGACAAGGCGCAGATTCAGCCTGAGGAGGAGGGCACAGAGAATCGAAAGAGCTCCGTTGAGCTCGCCACTAACGAGAAAGATGTAAAGATAGATGATAGTAAGACCCGGAATGGCGATTCTGGAGTCGTCCACCTGGAGCCTCGTGAAGCGGCTGATAGCAAAACAGGTATTAAGGCGAACCCGGTCGAGGCCCGAGTATTGGTCCGGCGTGAAGCTGCCCAAGTCGCACATAACTTTCAGAGGGAAAAAAACGGGCAGAAAGATTGGACGGAGGAGACAAGCTCCTCACGCCCCGAGGCTGGATTTCCATTGCTCCTTCGCAATTTCCCGAAAACTACCGTTCTAGTTGCGCTTGCCGGAGCCGCACTGGTGAGCATGGCTGCGATTCTGTGGACCGGGAACTTTTTTGCTGGGGAAGACGATGCAGGAGAAGAGCTGACCCTTATCAGCCCCCAAGTGACCGGTCTGAGCCAGCTGATGGAAGCTGACCCGGAAGCAGCGATAGCCGAGACTGTCGCCCGAGGCTTTCTGAATGCTACCAGTGCACAGGCGGCATTACCGTTCGTGTGGGAATCAGAAATTGTCCGCAATAAGTTCGAGCGCTATTTCAAACCGCTCGCACAACCAGACGCATACGAACTTACCCTTCAGGATCGAGCGACAGGAAAGGGGGGCAAACCCCAGTTCCTCTACAGAATCGACTCTCCGGGGGAAAAGAGCAGAAGGTTACTACTGTTGCCCGAAGGCTCCATGCCAAAAGTCTTCTGGGAATTTTTCGAGGAAGTGGGAGATATGCCGTGGGCAGACTTTTTGTCCAGTCAGCCGCAGGCGCCAGTTGAGATGCGTGTTTGGTTACACCTCACAGATCTTTATGTCAGTGGCTATGATAGCGAGAAGTGGCAGAGCTACATTCTTCATGACCGCGCGGAGCAGCATAGGGTCCTGGCCTATGCGCCCAAGGACCTTGGTGATGATTGGAAGATCTCGGATGCGCTGCGGAACCGTCCCGTTTCCTTCAATCGCCACGAGGCGGTGATGGCTTTGCTCATCCTGCGTCACAAATTGGAGGTGAATACGGACGGGTTCTCAGGAGCAATCGTGGAAATTGAGGACGTCGAGGCAACTTCCTGGCTTCCGGATCGTTTCCGGGCTGCGAGGAATTGACTGAACGTTTGCGTGCTAAGCCAGTCCGTTGCGCTCGAGTAGTGGCTGTAATTCCGGGTCCCGGCCCATGAAGTCACGGTAGAGCTCGTCGACTGGGCGCGAGTTGCCTTTGCTCAGGATTTGGTCTCGGAACGCGCGTCCTGTGTCCGGGTTGAGAACACCCTCGGCCCGAAAGCGAGTGAATGCGTCCGCGTCGAGAACTTCTGACCATTTGTAGGAGTAATAGCCTGCAGCGTATCCTCCTGGGCTATCGAACAAATGGTTAAACTGGCGCGCAATCGTCGGAGTGGGCGAAGCCAGGAGAGCCTTGTAGTTCTTGAGGATTTCCTGGTCCACCTCATCCAGATCTCGATCAAGATAAGCTCCCGGCTGAATATGAAGTTCGAGGTCCAGCTTCCCTAGAGCCAGTTGGCGCATGGTGGCAGAAGCACTCAGGTAGTTTCGGGCGGCTATCATTTTTTGGAATAGGTCCTCCGGAATTGACTCGCCGGTTTCATGATGCCGGGCAAAGAAGTTGAGAGACTCTCGATCCCAGCAAAAGTTCTCCATGATCTGGGATGGGAGCTCGACCCAGTCGCGCGGCACATTCACTCCGGAGAGGCTTTTCACGGGGACGTCACTTAGGAGTTGGTGAAGGAGGTGACCAAATTCGTGGAAAATGGTTTCTACTTCGCTGTGGGTAAGCAGAGCAGGTTGATCTCCGATGGGCTTGGTAAGATTACCCGTAATCAGTCCGAGGTGCGGTTTTCGCTCCTTATCTCCGTTTCCGGGTAGACCGGTTTCTAGGTAATTCATCCACGCTCCGCTGCGTTTTGACTCCCGGGGATGCCAGTCGGCATAGAAAGAGCCGAGAAGCTCCCCTGACTCAGAATCGTGCAAGTCGTAAAAACTTACTTCGGGGTGCCATACCTCGATCTTATCCTCGGAGGGAGAAGCGCCTGGTTCGAGGAAGACACTTTGGCGTGGCGTGATGGTCACTCCAAAGAGCCTGCTGGTCAGGCCGAAGAGGCCTTCCATGACGTTGTCGACCTGAAAGTAGGGGCGCAGATCTTCGTCATCAAAATCATATTGCTCCTTACGCTGTTTCTCCGCCCAGTAGGACACTTCCCATGGCTCCAACGGGGTGGTCTCAATGCCTGTTTTTTGAGCTTTGTAGTTTTCGAGCTGGCGGCATTCGTTCTGGAACGCATCGACGATGCGGCCATGGAGATCTTCAATAAAGCCAAGTGCCCTGCCTCCGTTACCAACCATGCTTCGCTGTAAGTTGAGATCCGCAAAATTTGTGAATCCCAGCAACTCGGCCTTTTCCTGGCGGAGCTCTACAATTTTCCAGACAAGCGTTGAATTATCGAACTTGCCAGTGCGCCCAATGGAGCCTCTTCCTTCAAAGACCATTTTCCGGAGCTCTTCGCTGTCTGCGTATTGCAGAACTGGATAGAAGGATGGGAATTGCATGTTGAATCGCCAGCAGGGAGTTTCTGGTGACCCGAGCCCCTTGGCCTCCGCATCAGCACGAGCAGAGGCCCGGGCGCTCTCTGGCAGTCCTGCCAGCATGGCCTCGTCTTCAACAACGAGTTCCCATTCCTTTACGGAATCGAGGACATTTTCCCCAAACTTCTTCGTGGCCTCCGCCAGCTCACTTTGTAGCTGGGCCATGCGCGCTTTTTTTTCTGCAGGAAGATCTGCCCCCGCATCGCGGAACTCCGCACAGGTTTCTTCGACGAAGCGCCCTGAGACTATATCGAGATTTTTGACGGATTCGGATTCTGCGAACGATTTCAGGGTTGCCCACAATTTTGCATTGAGGGGAATCGAGGCATGAAAAGCTGTGACCTTGGGAAGCATCTTGTTCAGGGCGCTCCTTTGGGCGTCGTTGTCTCGAACCGATGAGAGGTGGTTGAGCCGGCCCCATCCACGGGAGAGAGATTCAGTGGCAGCTTCGAGGGCGGCAAAGGTATTGCCATAGGTCAATTGCTCCGGGGGAACAGAGCAGATTTCATCGATGCGTTGCTGGGCCTCCAAGATGCCAGCCTCTATGTCAACCTCCACCTTTTCAGGGACCAGTTGAGACCAGCGAATGTGGAACTTCTCAGCGAGAAAGGGATGTTCGGGCATAGACGCGAGCTTGGAATTCAAAGAAGAGATTGTCAAAGGCCAGCGTAGGGAGAACAGGCTTTGAGAGTTTCTGTGAAAAAGAAGGGAGACATCCCGAGTCGCATAAAAAAAGCCCCGCCGAAGACCAATCCGGCGGGGCTAGACCGTTTCTATAGACTGCAAAGAAGAGTAGAAAGGGTCTGGGGCCCACAGAGTGTGCGGGCCACCACAGACATGAAACGACGGATCAATGCCGATTCGTACAAGAAATTTCATTCCGGTGCCGACAAATTTTTTGCGGCCTATTTTTCAGCGAAAAATGCACGCTGCTTCTGAGATATCGGCATCTCAAGAAACTCCATAACGCTTAACATATCTTCCCACACTTTCCGTTTCTCGGTCACTGCCGAATCATTGTGAAGAAGGTAGGACGGATGGTAGGTCACCCTCAACGGGATGCCTTCGAACTCATGCCATTCTTCCCGCATGCGGCCGACGGGTTGATTTTCATAATTTAGCAGCCCTTCTGCTGCCGTTCCCCCAAGGGCTATAATACATTTTGGAGCTATGATCTCGATCTCAGCCCGTACGAATGGAAGGCAGGCCTGCATCTCCAGAGGAGTTGGTTTTCGGTTGTTGGTGGTTTGGTTTTTGAGTGCAGGTCGAAACTTACAGATGTTGGAAATGTAGACGCTCTCGCGAGAAAATCCCATCGCCTTCAGGATCTGGTCCAGTTTTTGCCCAGCCTTTCCAACGAATGGTTGGCCTCGACGCTCTTCCTCGTAGCCGGGGGCTTCGCCAACCAGCATCAGGTCGGCTTCAGGGTTGCCCGCAGCGAAGACCATGGTGTCGCGCAGCGATGCCAGGGAGAGGGCGGGTTCCCANGTTTCTGCCTGCTTCCGGAGCGAACTAAGTTTCTCGCTGGCGTTTCCACCTTCTATTTTCAGCTGAGGGAGGGGAACTTCCTTCTGTGTGCTTTTGCNAGATGGAAGGCTCGCAGCGCTGGTTACTAAGGTCGGCCGGATTTCGCGAGGAGTGGTGTTAACCGTGCGCTTACCTTCGCGAATCCTTTCGCGAAGGATCTCTTTGGCCTCTTCATCTAGCCGAATGTAATGTTCGCCACTGCGTANGAGTTGCTGAAGATACTCGATGAGCGAGTCAACCGGGGCCACCGCTCCAAGGAAGCAGGAAGAGCCATGGGGACCAAGCTCCAACTCGTAGGTCCTGGTGTGGCTCAGGACCATTCTGCGTTCGGTTGATGCTGGAGGATCATCCCGTGCGCGAATATTTTTGTGAATAAAGTATTGTCGGGGAGGTCGCGTTAGACTAAAAAATGCGGCCGAGCACTTCCTTGGTCTTATTGACAATCAAGCCCCCCTGCCTGTCTTCATGAAAGCCCTGCTCTTCAATTTGGCGTTGACCATTCTTGCCGTTGGCGTCTTGCCAAGCTGCAGTTTTTTCCAGCCCGCGAGCCCCCAGCCCGGCCCGACTTCATTGGGCACTGAGAAAAAGGTGAAGCCCTCTCAAGCGGCATGGCTGGGCTCTCTCTGGTCCTCGGCGGGGAACCGACGGCAGGCAGANGGATTTCTTCCGGCCCAGGTTGGTCTGGCAGTGAAGGCCTCGGCCTCGACCCTGCCTGTCGACAAGCATGGCCGCCCCACCTANCACAGCGAATCCGTGCGACATCGTTACGTGCGCACAACCTCCTACTCCCACCAGGAGAACGAGTTGGGCGCAGAAGGCCGACTTAACGCGATGGGGACAATTCTCAAGTATGATCGCGTCAGGAGCGCGGCAGCTGATTGGTCCCGATATCCCGTGGGAACTGCATTCAGGATCAAGGGACTCCCGCATGTTTATGTGGTCGATGACTATGGGCGTTCGTTAGCTGGCACTAACACAATCGATATTTACCATCCCACGCTGAAGCTGATGAAAAAGTGGGCCACCCGGGACGCAGAGATCAATGTCATCCGATGGGGCTCTTGGGAGCAATCGGCGAATCTTCTTCGCGGCCGGACCAAATATGCGCATTGCGCGCTGATGTACTATGCAACCCTTGCCAAGATTCGCCGGCAACGGGTCGTCCAGCGCGCCGAGAGGGAAGCGGTCAATCCCTCGCTTTGAGGCAGACTCTCTCTCNNTGGCATGACGAGAGCGGAGAGAGCAGAGTTTATTCATGGGCGTCTGGCCGAGCTTTATCCAGAGACCCCCGTTCCCCTCGACCACAAGGATGCTTTTACTCTGCTAATTGCGGTCCTGCTTTCCGCACAGTGCACGGATGCAAGGGTAAACAAGGTTACCCCCGGGCTATTTGCGCTCGCGGACACTCCGCAGCGCATGCAGGAAATCCCAGTCGAGGAGATCCAATCAGCAATCAGTTCATGTGGTCTTGCACCCCGTAAGGCCAAGGCGATCTCGACTCTCTCGAAGATGCTCGTAGAGAATCATGGAGGAGAAGTGCCGGCTTCTCTCGACGCGCTCGAAGAGCTCCCGGGAGTTGGTCATAAAACGGCGTCGGTGGTCATCTCACAGGCTTTTGGTGTTCCAGCATTCCCGGTGGATACTCATATCCATCGCCTCGCACAACGTTGGGGCTTGGCCAGCGGTAAAAACGTCGCGGACACCGAAAAGGCTCTCAAAAGGCTATTCCCGCGAGAAAGTTGGAACCAGTTGCACCTACAAATCATCTTTTATGGAAGGGGGTTTTGTAGCGCTCGGGGATGTGACGGACGAGTTTGCGAAATTTGCAAGACACTGTTTCCCAGGCGCCGCTCTCCTATTAAAACCAAGAAGGCCTGAAGGCCGACGACCTATCAAGGCTCTAAAATCCGCTGAGTTNACGGCCTTCTGCCGCTTGGTGGGCTCGCTTCNAGGGCCCTTTTGATCAGGGGCTAAACGTATATTAGNGTCTCTGACTGCCAATACTCCCCCCTATGGGGCAGCAGATTTCTCAAAACCAGCCTTTACTCGACCGCATCTCCTTGGAGAATCTCACGCCGCGCTACCTTGCATCACAGGTCGGCGCCAAGAACCCGGAATCAACCATGATCTATAAAACCAAGAAAGGTCTCTTCAGCGCTTTTTCACTAGTGCTCACTACTCTCCTTGTCTCGGCTCCCGGCCTCATGGCGCAGGGTGAAGCGCCGACNGGTGATAAGAATGCCCTCCAGAAGTGGGTTCTGGATGGAGGCTGGCCGATGGGTCTTATTGCTCTCGCGATTATCGCTCTTCTGGCCCTCAGTGTTTTCAACTTTATCAATCTCACCAAACCGAAGTTTTGCCCCGATGATCTCAAGGCTGCCCTCCTTGATCATATGATGAACTGCCGGGTTCGGTCCGCGATTGAACTCGCGGCCTCTCATCCGAGCTACCTAGGTCGCATGCTGGCGTATTCCTTGCCCAACATTGATGCGACCAAGCCTGAGGACCTTGGAAGGGATGGAGTAGAAGATGCGGTTGCAGACTTCACCATTAACGAAAGCCGGAAGAACATGGTCTGGATTAACTACATTGCGCTTATTGCTCAGGCAGCTCCCATGCTTGGTCTGTTCGGAACNGTCTATGGAATGGTTAACGCTTTCGGCGTTCTCAGTTCGACTGGTGCCGCCGAGCCCGCTCAGCTTGCAGGAGATATTCAGATCGCACTCCTTACGACCTTCTGGGGACTATTGACCGCTATCCCCTCCCTGATTTCTTACTTCTACTTCAAGAATAAGCTGAACAACTTGGTCGCAGANGCTCACCACACTTCCGAAGAGTTGATCAATGCCTCTATTCAGACCGTTAATCAGGACGCTTATCTGGCCAAGATCCCAGAAGGAATCGCAGTCTAAGTAAGGACGGAGCCGCTCCCGTTTTCGGCCTTCCAATCAGTACGACCCTATGGCTTCCAATAAACTGCGCGCTATCCAGCAAGAGCAGGAGGATGATACCCAGGTCGACATGTCGCCAATGATCGACATGGTCTTCCTCTTGCTGATTTTCTTTATCGTCAACGCCACCCTTATCATTGTGGAGATGGATAAGCGCGTTCAGGTGCCGATTGCGCGCTACTCGGAGAAGCAAAACGATAAGATGGGCCGCATTGTGGTCAACGTTTACAGCGATGAATTTGCAGGGGAGGGCCGGTTTCGCATGGCAGATGGCAAGGAAGTCTTTGCCGACGACGAGGATCTGGTCGACTTCATCAAGAAAGAGAAGGAGAACTGGGACCTTAAGGGGCAGAAGTCGAGGCTCCACCTTCGCGCTGATGGAAAAGTGCACTTCACCTATGTCCGTCGCGTAATTCGCGCAGCGGCGGCAGCAGGAGTTAACGAGGTCATCTTTGTGAGCCTCTGGTCCCGTAGTAGCTAGCATAACCAAGGAGAACNGATCCCATGGCCAGACATCGTAGAGCTACCGCCCTTGAGGAAGATAAGCCCGAGCTTAGCATCTCGCCGCTCATTGATATTTGTTTCCTTCTCCTGATTTACTTTCTGGTCACGACCACCATTAAGCAGAAGGAGAGGGATAATAGCATGGCTCTCCCCTCGGCAGCGCCCTCCGAGGCTCAGCCGGATATCCAGCCCTTTTTCATCAAGGTCAGTAACGACGGACACATATATGCTAACGTCGGGGCTGCTCAGGAGCTTCTCGACACGGAAGCTCAGGGTAAGGAACGAACCCTCCCCGTGCTCGACCAGAGGCTGGAAATTTACGCTGCTGCGGCAAAAGCAGGGAATAATAAGCCGCTTGTCCAGATTTACGTTGAGGGGGAGGCAGAGCAACAAGTGGTCTCGGATGTCCTCAACCATCTTGCGAAACACGATATTAGCACGGTCACCTTTACAGACTTGGTGGCCCAGGATGAGCAGCTCAAATAGGGTATTCCTGCTGCCATTCNACGACCTCTAGTAGCGATTTTGTGCTGGAGGGCCTAATGAGGATCTAAGAAAATTCTCGCTTGNACGTTGGTNTTCTTGCCGGGCGGCCCGGTTTCTGAGAAAAAATCTCCCCAAACTACAAACTCCATTCGACATGATTCAATTCACCAAGAACCGGATCCTGTGTGGCCTTTTGGCCCTCTGCGCTTCCCTATGCCTTCCTGAGAAATCACTCGCACAGGGTGGAGTGGAAACTGCATGGGCAAATTCGCTCACGGCAATGAAGGCNAAGGAATGGGCAAAAGCGCACGCCATCCTTGCCAAGGCAGTGGCCCAGTATGATGGAAGGGCCAAGACCCTGTTCGGACCGAGGTTTGGCTGGTTCTGGTATCACAAGGGATATTGCGAGCTCAAGCTAAGGCAATGGGAAGAGGCAATGGCGTCCTTCAAGGCCTGCTACACGAAGTATCCCAACAAGAATGCGGGGGGGGCAGGGTTGGATGCCGCGACCACGGGNAGCTTCAACTTCTACCACAAGAAGGCACTGCTCAAATGGGGAGATGCCGCTATCGGGGCTCAGGATTGGGAAGTGGCCATCAAGATGTACAAAAAATTTCTGCAGGAGCGCGACCCTAAGAAGGATGCCTACCAGCGGGGNGCGTTCTACGTCAACATGTCGAAGGCCCACTTCAAGCTCTTCCAAGTTCCCGGGGGCATAGAAAATCTCGAGATCGCGATTGATAATAAGGAGACCTTCCCGACACCGGATGAGGGCATCATGGTGGGGTTTCAGGACCTCGTCGAAGCCGTGATCGAAAAGCAGAATGAGCAGGCCCTCGTGGACTTCCTCGGGAAACATCGATCGGATATCCGTCTCGAGCCATTTAAGATGCATCGGTTCGCGCCAGTATTAATGAAGCTTGCAGCCGATGCNCTTGCTGCTGAGATGGAAAGATCGGCCTTTGAACTATATGCTCTGGTGCCGAGCACAAAGGCNTCAATTGATGATATCAAGGCGCGCCTCGCGCAGGTTGGAACATTCGAAAATCCATTTCAGGACCCCCCCCGCAGCAACCGGCAAATTGAGAAANAAGTTCTGGAGGCGGACCTTGAAGAGCTCAAGAAGCAGTGGGCTTCGGGGAATCCTTACGAGGTGATTGCGACTGCAGCTACTGCCTATATCCATGAGCANTACGGCAATGTCCGCGGAGCTTTTGCTGCTTACGAGCAGCTTGAGCTTTTCCACAGTAAAGCCAAGAAGCGGGAGGATTACCTCTACAATCTTGTCAGGACCTCCGCGATCATCGGGGAAGTGCTAGTGACAGAGAAGTATGGCAGCCAGTTCCTGAAGATCTTCCCGGATAGTAAGCATGTGGAATCTGTCCGCAGCATGATGTTGACCAGTCTCTTTATGGAGGGGGAATACGAGAAGTGCATCGAAGTCGCGACCGTGATGCTGCCCAAGCTGGCCTCTCCTTCCAAGCAGCATGACATCTGCCTCCATGTTCTGGGGGGCAGCTACTATTACACGGCTCAGTATGATCTTGCGCGCAAGTTTCTCGATGAACACGTAGAGATGTATGAGAAGAGCCAGTTCCGGATGGCTGCGCTCTACTTCCAGGGCTCAAATCTCTCCCGCTTGCAGTATTGGGGAAAAGCGGCCGAGCTTCTCGATGTATTTCTGTCCAAATATCCCGACCCGGGAAAGAACATCTACCTTCCATTTGCTCTTTATGACCGTGCGAACTGTCATTTTGCGGAAGATGAGCTGGACCCCGCATTGGTGAAGTTGAACCGGCTGGAAAGTGAGTTTCCTAACAGCGACATCATGGACATGGCGTTCAACCTCAAGGGGAATGTTCTTCAGACTCAAGAAGAGTGGGACCCTGCGGAAACGTATTACAAGAAGGCAATGGAACTCGCGAAGCGGCGTGAAAATAACATTGTTGTAGGCGAATCGCTCTTTTACCTGGTAGGGCTCCTGGGTCCGGAAAAACGGGGGAAAAAAGAGAACCCCCGGGTTAAGGATGCGGTCCCATACTATGACGAGTTCTGGAAGGATCATGGCTCTGCTTCTCCCTACAAGGCTCAGACGGCGGTAGCCGGTGTTCACCCCCTTACCGTTGTTGGCCGGGAGGAAGAGGCCTTGGAGCGATTGCAGGGAGTCATCGCAGAACTCGCCTCTGTCGCTGGAGCATTTGGACTGGAGGAGGCTATCAACTCGTATACCCGGGCGTATCTCGATAGTCATAGTGAGGACGAGCTCAAGGAGCATTACTACAACTTTCCAGGAATCGATTCAGGGAACAAGGAAGCCCAGGCACTGCTTCGGATTGCCCTCATNACGGTCTTTGAGGAAAAGGGAAAAAAGGCGGACAAAGAGGAGAACGCGGATGATAAACGCTTGGCTGATGCCATGGTAGGCGTCCTCTTCCGGGACTTGAAAGGGGAGTTCCAGCCAGCCCAGCTCACGAACTATGTGTTGGTGCGCCTTGGAGATTATCTCCGCGAGATGACTAGTACCCCCAGGGCGGCGCTCTCTTACTACAACGAGGTGGTCAGGCGGGAGGATCAGTCCTACCGATTCAATGCGAACTTCGGATTGGCCGATATCCTTGGCGAGTCACTAAATGCGGCCGAGAAGCAGAAGGCAATCGACAGCCTCGAGCACATTTTCAAAAACGCTCCCCAGAAGAAACAGAAGGAAAGAGCTCTGTATCGGGTCGTCAGTATCCTTTCAGCCAAGAGCGACTGGGATCTTGTTACAACCAGGGCCAAGGAGTATNTGACCACGGAAGGATTCCGGCGTTACGCAGCGGAGGTCTCTTTCTTCCTGTCGGAATCCTACGACAAGCGGGGGATGCGGGAGGACGCCATCGTTTCCTATAATAACACATGGGCCAGTTATACTGGGCTCATCCGGATCTCTGCTCCTTCCATGAAGAGGGTGATGGAGCTGGTATGGGAGCGAAACAACGGGGACGATCATCAACAAGCTTACCAGATCGGATACAAGTTCCGTAAATCCACGGAGCATCTTCTAGAGCAGATGAAAGACGAAGAGCGGGAACTTTGGGATTCTGTGCGTGAACTCGTCGAGCGTTATGAGGGGCACAGCTCGGTAACCAAGATCGTTGAGGAGAAGACAAAGTAGCCNGATCANTCTCAGAACCCTAACAGCATTAAGATATGACCAAGTTAGTTTTAAGCTTCATTCTCCTCTCCGCGGCCGTGGCGAAGGTTGTCGCAGCAGATGCGATGGGAGTCATCATATANACCGAGCCGGTCAGCAAGCAGGAGGACGTTCTCAAGGTCTGGATGACTGCGGCGAGCACCACTCAGATCGAATACAAGACGACCCCGCAGAGCCTGAACAGGAACCGGATTAAGCGGTCAGTCGTNAAGTCCATTTATTTCTTTGAGCCTCCTGTTTTTAAGGAAGCGATGGATCTCTACGAGAGCCGTGACTACGCAGGGGCGCGGGAGAAGTTTGCTGAATGCAAAAAGGCCTTTGATACACTCGATGAGATCAAGGGTAATTACAGTGCGCTGGCTGGATTCTATGAGCTGGAGACCTGTCGCAAGCTGGAGGATCTGGAGAGCCTTAAAAAACTGCTGGATGTCTATCAGTCAGATACCCTTGAGCGTGAGCATCAGCTAAATCAGCTGGAAGTTTATGCTGTCTGGGATGCAGTGCGGACGAAAAGCTGGCCTCGTCTTGACGCACTNGCAAGAGAGGTTCTCGCAGAGAAGAAGTGGATTGGTGAGCACTTGGCGCAGTTGAAGTATTGTCATGGACTGGCCTTGGAAGGGCTTGGGCGGGATACTGACGCGCTGATCGCATTTAATGGAGCTTTTACCGCGGACTATACTGCCTCAGAGGAGTTGACGCAAAAGGCTGCCCTCGCATGTCTGAGAGTCATTAAAGGGAATGATGAGGTCCGTCTCGCGATTCAATTGTGGGGGACCGAGGATGAAGATCCCAATTCTTCGGGATACTTTCTCCTTCAGGAAGGTGTGGCGCTTTGTGCTCTCTGGAAGAAGTCCCTCGGTGGCGGGAAGCCTCTTCCCGCGGAATTTTCTTCGCTCCTCCGATACGATGAGGACAACAAGCCGAAGCCAGAGGTTAAAGCCGCGGAAAAGGAAGACGAGGACGGGTCCTAGAGTTCCCAGATCACTGGGAAATCNTGGGAGCAGCGGCCCTCCGAATTCCGGATATTCGCATCTGGATGGCTGAATTCAGCTTGGNTTAGCATTGCGACCTTCTTCGATCAGATGCCAGAACTGCTTGGATTGGGCNAGCTCCTCGTCCTCTGCACCAAAAGGTAGCTTCGATCGGAAGAGGAAGTCCTGAAACGTATTCTTGTGAAGAACCCGGTGAACCTTGACGTGATCGTCGAGCACTTCGAAATAGAACCTCCATNCTTTCGCGCGAAAGCGGAAAAGAACCTTGTTGTCTCTCTCGATCCTGCCGAAACGATCATCCTCCAGATGCTCAAGGTCCTCCTCCTTGACCTTGAATTCGTCAAGTAGCTCGAGTTGTTCCAGCGTGCCGAGTTGAGAGATCTCAGCAGCGCTAATCACATTAAAGACTATCTGAAGCACGCCTTACCCTACACTTCGGGAGGGCGGAGGGAACGGAAAATAGCAAGCGGGGCCGCGCTTTGGAATGCCTTTGTCCTCAGTGGGCATGCCCATCATGAGAATGAGGGAGGTTCAGAGCGTGAGCGGCCTCGTGTTCCACCTGGTGGTAGACTTCTCGGATAGGAGTTCCGCTTTCGGCGGCTGCTTCTCGGCAGTCTTCATATTCCGGAGTCACGCGGGACTGCCCACCCGGCAGCTCCGCGATCTTAACTCGAATTTTACCAAATTTGGTGACAACGATTTCATTGCGACGAGGCAGTGAATTCCGCTGCACTTCCTGACGGCGCACCCCGAGGGTAGAGCTCTCATGGAAGAGCAGATGTTCAAGGGAGTCGGCCTGGTGCGGCNTGGCNAGGACCTGAAGAAGTATTCCAGGNCGCCCTTTTTTCATCTGGGCAGGAATCACCGAGACGTCAAGTGCTCCTGCTCCCATCAGGTGCTGAGAGAGATGGCCCACCAGCTCGGGAGACTCGTCATCAAGATTCGTTTCGAGCTGTACCAGGGTTTCGGTCAGGAGGCGGGAACTCCCCGTCGCATCGCCCAAAATAAGGCGCAGGACGTTCGGAATCTCCAGATCGTTGGTTCCAGCCCCGTATCCAATTGAGTTGAGGGCCATAGGAGGAATGGGGCCGAATCCATCTGCTACCTCGGAGAGGACTGCTGCACCGGTCGGAGTGACCAGTTCGGCGTCGATGGCGCTACCTGCGACAGGACAACCTTTCATGAGTGCTAGGGCGGCTGGGGCGGGGAGGGGAATTTGTCCATGCGCGCCGGTCACAAACCCTCGGCCGAGAGGAAACGGAGAGACGTGAACCTGCTCGATACCCATGGCTTCAAGTCCGGCGAGGGTTCCACAAACATCGACAATAGCATCGACCCCACCGACCTCGTGAAGGTGTACCTTGTCGACCGTGGAGTCGTGAATCGCAGCCTCCGCCTCGCAGATCCGAGTAAAGATCCGGGCNGCGGTCTCTTTGACCTGNCCGGAGAGGGAACTGTCATTAACCACTTGTAGAATATCGGCAAGGTGGCGCTCCGGGGCGTCGTCGTGCACATGGACGTCCACCTTGACCGCACTAAAGGCATTTTTAGAGACCCGATTGATATGCAGGTGGAAGTCTTTCAGGTTAAGCTTGGAGAGCTCGNCTTCCAGTTGGTCAGCGGGCAGACCCGCATCCACCAGGGCTCCAAGCATCATGTCTCCGCTTGCTCCCGCGATACAGTCAAAGTAAGCTGTGCGCATGGGGGGATTGGAAAGGGTATTGGCCTCAAAGGAAAGCCTCAACAGGCGTCTTCCTTCCCGGAGCGAATGATAGAACTGGCCACCATCGCTGCGCCAAATCCGTTATCAATGTTGACTACGGAGACACCAGAAGCACACGACGAAAGCATNGCGTGCAGGGCGGCCTCGCCACCNCTNGANATCCCGTATCCNACACTGGTAGGAACTCCCACNACGGGGCAGGCGACCAATCCTCCAATCACGCTGGTGAGGGCTCCCTCCATCCCCGCAACGCTAACCACCACTCCTGCTGCTCGAAGAGTTCCTAACTTATCTAGAAGCCGGTGCAATCCGGCGACTCCCACGTCCGTGACGCGTTCTACCCGGTGACCGAGAAACTCGAGGGTCTGCGAGGCCTCCTCTGCGACAGGCAAATCAGAGGTCCCCGCACAGGCGACCACTACGTAGGGATGGGCTCTTGGTTCCGGACGCTGTCCCAGGATAAGAAGTCGCGAAAGCCTGTCGTAGCGTGCCTCAGGCAGCAACTCTTCCACTATGCGGGCCTTGCGGCGGGATACCCTTGTAGCGAGAGCCCGATGGTGACTCTGGTAAATCCGACCGAGGATCTCACCCAGTTGCTCCCCACTCTTTCCTGCTCCAAAGACGACTTCGGGCGCTCCCTGCCGCAGCTCCCGGTGAGTGTCGACGATAGTGTGCTCCAGATCTTGAAAGGGTAGTTCGCGCAGCTCTTCCAAGGCTTCGGCGGCGGTCACTTCTCCCCCGGCGACCTCGTTGAGTAGTCGTTCGATGCGTTCGGGCTTCATTTTCTCCTGAGGACATCATTCATACTCCCTGATCGGAATCCCGCCAGGTCCAGAGCGGCATAGGGGAACCCTGCATCCTTCATCGCCTTTGTAATTTGATCGCTTTGTTCCACCGCGCTTGAGAGCTCGTCCTGACTGACCTCGATCCGGGCGATCTGGTCGTGATGCCGGACTCGAAGCTCGCGGAATCCCAGCTTTCGGAGCGCCGCTTCAGCCTTTTCAACCTGAGCGAGCTTCTCCGGGGTCACCTCCGAGCCGTAGGGAACTCTGGANGAGAGGCAGGCATTGGCAGGGCGGTTCCAGTTGGAAAGGCCGAGCTGTCTTGCCCATTCGCGTATCTCTTCCTTCCCTATCCCGGCTTCTTGAAGCGGACTGCGGACACCGTGNTCCCTTGCGGCCCGGAGACCCGGGCGATGGTCTCCAAGATCATCAGCGTTAGTGCCATCAAGAATCCAGGTGAAGCCTTCAGCCTTCGCGTAGTCGATCAGGCACTGATAAACATTGGTTTTGCAAAAATAGCAGCGCTGCGAGTCGTTGCGCTGGTAGCGGGGGTCTTCTGTTTCGTGGCTTTGGACCACTTCGTGGGCGACCCCAATCTCGGAGGCAATACCCCGGGCGGCTTCTAGATCGCTCTGAGCGAGGCTTGGNGAGACNGCAGTGATCGCTACCGCGTTGGCTCCGAGTTGCTCGTGGGCGACTCGGAGAACCAGAGTGCTGTCGATCCCGCCAGAGAAGGCGACGAGGACGCGCTCGAGATCCTGGATAATTTTTGAGGCCAGAAGTCGGGGAGAATCTTTCATGCAGAGACCTTGAGGTCTGCCCTTACGCAAAGGTATGCAGAGCCATTCGGCAAGACGGCAGGCAATCAAAGAGTAGTTTTTCTATTTCAGCGACTGAAATTTGGGGAGATGAATGGAGCCGCCACGATACCGGTAAACCCTTTTCACTCGACAGGACCAAGGCCTCGTGCAAATCCTGCCAGCCGTGAACATTTGGACACTAGCACCTCTTCTTCTTGTGCCGCGGCTCGGACGTTAGTCCCCGGCTGTCTGTATTGGTCCAGCAAATGCCTCCTCCATATTTGGACGAACTGCGTCCGATACGTTTGCCAAGACCGCGCCAAAAGATAACTATTCGCCCATCCAACCTGATCATGAACAAACAAAAGATCCGTAAATACCAGCCCTTTCCTGAAGTTGGGCTAGCGGACCGCCAATGGCCCGACCGGACAATTNCCGCGGCACCAGTATGGTGTTCCGTAGACCTCAGGGATGGGAACCAGTCCCTCCCGGTGCCAATGAGCGTGGAGGAAAAGCTGGAGATGTTTGAGCTGCTGGTAGAAGTCGGATTTACCCAGATAGAAGTAGGTTTTCCTTCAGCATCCGAAACTGAATTCAATTTCCTTCGGCGCCTCGTCGATGACGGCCTGATTCCGGACGGGGTCAAGGTGCAGGTTCTTGTGCAGGCTCGGGAGCACCTTATCAGGCGGACATTTGAGGCTATCGACGGAGTAAAGAATACAATCGTCCACATGTATAACTCGACGTCTCCGCTGCAAAGACGGATTACATTCGGAGATGCTAGCAGGCAGGATATCAGGCAAATGGCTGTTGANGGAGCNACGATGGTCAGAGAATTGATTCCAACNGTGCCGNGCACCGATGTAGAGCTCGAGTATTCCCCGGAATCGTTTTCAGACACGGAGCTGGATTTTGCTCTGGAGGTTTGTGAGGCCGTGATGGAGGTATGGCGACCGACGCCTGACAAACCGGTTATTCTCAATCTCCCTGCCACTGTCGAGTGGACGACCCCAAATGTTCACGCAGATCAGATAGAGTGGTTCTGTCGTAACGTGAGGGAGAGGGANTGTGTCCAGGTTTCCCTTCATACACACAACGACAGAGGTACTGGAATCGCGGCTACTGAGCTTGGCCTGCTGGCTGGGGCCGACCGGGTGGAGGGCACGCTGTTCGGTAACGGGGAACGCACCGGAAACCTAGATATCGTGGTTGCGGCGCTGAACATGAACAGCCATGGAATCGAAACAGGCCTCGATTTTACGAATCTGCCCCGGATCAGGGAAGTCTACGAGCGGACGACCCGAATGGAGGTCCCTGANCGCCAGCCCTATGCNGGAGAACTAGTCTTTACTGCGTTCTCCGGTAGTCACCAGGACGCTATCAAGAAGGGATTGGACAGGCGCCATAGTGATATCGCGGGAGCGAAAGAGGAATCAATCAAATGGGGGGTCCCCTACCTTACGATCGATCCTGAGGATATCGGCCGGAGCTATGAGGCAATTATTCGAATCAATTCTCAGTCGGGGAAGGGAGGGGTGGCCTATATTCTCGACCGTGAATATGGGTTCGATCTCCCCAAGACGATGCACCCGCAAGTCGGCAAGCAGGTTTATGATCTTGCCGACGAGCTTGGGAGAGAACTGAATCCTGCAGAGGTGAAGGATGCGTTTTTCCAGTATTTTGCCAACGTGGTGAAACCCCTTCAGGTCATCAGCTACGAGCTTGAGCAGGAAACTGGTCAGCGAGGGACAGTTCGCTGTCGTGCTGAGGTTCTGCTGGAGGAGGAACGGCGTGTCATTGCGGGGCTGGGGAACGGGCCTATTAATGCGCTTGTCCATGCTCTTGAAGAAGATGGGAAGAAAGACTTCGTCCTCACGGATTACCGGTCTCATGCTCTCCGGGACGGATCCAGCTCTGACGCTGCTGCGTATGTGCAATTAAAGCACGATGACGGGCGTCTGGTCTGGGGCGCGGGGATTGATCCCTCGATCGAGATGGCGGGGCTTCAGGCTCTGGTCAGTGCCTGGAATCTTCTTCGCTAAGGGCGCAGGGAGACCGGTTACCAGATTCCGAGCTCCTGCAGCTGCTTCTTTGCCGTTCCAGCCCAGTCCCTGTTCGCGGCTGGAGAGGCAGGGCTTGGGGGCAGAATTCTCCCCACTTCAGGCTCCGGGTTCATCTTCTCTGCGATCCCAGCCAGCTGTTTCTGAGCGTAGGCGCCAACTCCGACGAGGTATTCGGGCTTGAGCAGGGCTATAATAGTTTCGAGATGGCTCAGGCAGGCTTTGTCGACGGGTTTCATTGCCTCCGTGGGGATTTTGTCAGGGGTTAGATTAGCCCCTGTATCCTTCATCCAGACCAGCGGGCAGTAATTGGCTACGAAGTGGTTTTCAAAGAATTCGCAGGGCTTCGGGAAGCGCTCTGCGAAAAGCCCCCACAGACGCCTTCCGCTAACCTCCGACCGCTCACACCCAAATCCGGTTATTGGGCGTTTAGGGTGTTCAGGTTCGGGCTTCCCCACATGTCCTGAGATACCCATCCAGTCGCGGACNGCGGCNATCTCGCCAAAGGGNACACCTGTTTGNGCCATGCCAAATGGNCCCGGGTTCATTCCGAGAAGAAGAACGCGCTTGTGGCCCTGGCCGAAGCGCTCGAGATAGTCGCAATGGCNTTCCCAGGCATATTCCAGCGGGTTGTAGGTGTGGGCAACGGGNNCCGGAAAAGTAAGGGGTCGCAGCGCCCTGCGGAGCTGGTCAGCAGCTTGGATGAGCGGTGACACNAAGGTGAGATTGGGGGGTCCCNNGAAGAAGTCGAGAGCAGATCCGGTGCTNAACAGTGNGTATTTGATGGGCACATGTCAGAGTAAAGCAAGGGAGGCTCCTTGCGATAAGGTGCTTACGCATGATAGCATCCTCTCGCCAGCTACAACCATAAGCGCAGGGCAGGCCNCTAGANCATGACGAGGATGCTTTCTAATAAAGCCTGCCCCGNTACATATCAGTCACCTTTGGNNCCAAAGACCTCNAGACCCNCCCNTTTCCCTCACNATGCACATCCACGAGAGCNCCTTCTTTTCGATAAAATTGACCCTCTTANTCGCNCTGATTCTGGGCTNNTCNAGGGTCGNCGCTGAGCAGCAATTGAAAATGCCAAACATATTTGGAGACAAGATGGTTCTGCAAAGAGATAAGCCCATACGTATCTGGGGTTGGGCNGGNGCAGAAANTCCCGTCACGGTCTNCTTTGCNGGNAAAAGCGAGACTGTTATTCCGGATAGCAAAGGGAAGTGGGAGGTCGCGTTAGCTGCTATGTCAGCCCAGTCTTCCGGCCAGGCTCTCACGGTGAGGAGNAAGGAAGAGGCCCTAGTCTTCAAGGATGTCCTTGTTGGCGACGTTTGGCTCTGTGGCGGGCAGAGCAATATGGAGTGGCGCTTGCGGAGCTCTCGTGATGCCGACTTGGAGATACCCTCCTCGAACTATCCGGCTCTCCGCTTCCTACGAATTCGGCCCGAGGGTTCGGCGGGACCGCGTGAGAATTTTCCAAGAGAGAAAGGAGAAGGGTCATGGATCTCTTGTAGTCCAGAGACCTCGGGAGAGTGCTCCGGAGTCGCCTATTTCTTTGGGCAGCGTTTGCATCGTCGGCTCAACGTGCCGATCGGGCTTATTAATGCGGCCTGGGGAGGAACGATGGCGCAGCACTGGGTGAGCCGGGAGACTCTAGAGAGCCTGCCGGCTGCGGAATCCTATCTGGAGGCCTATGACGAGAAGTGCAGGAATTGGATCTCTGGAGGAGGAGAGCAGGGAGCATCCAAACGCTTCGAGCTCGCGCAAAAGCAATGGGAAGCTGTGGCTCAGGAGGCACGGGACCGGGGCGAGAAGGATCCCCCGAACCGGCCGAATCCCAGAAATTACGAGGATCCAGCGGCGGGCCGGATCCCGGCGGGACCACTCAACGCGATGATTATGCCTATAGCAGGCCTGAGCCTCCGAGGGGTTCTTTTCTATCAGGGCGAGAACAACTCCTTCGGGGACGCCTGGATTCCCTTTCCTGAAACCTTTCCTGCAGTGGTCTCTGACTGGCGGAAGCTGTTTCAAAATGAGAAACTTCCTTTCGGCATGATCCAGATTGCCGGGTGGAGCACTCGACGCTCGATGACCTACGATATGAATCATCATACGAACATCGTCAGGGAAGTACAGTTCAATACATGGCGCGCTACTCCGAACACAGGATTGATTGTCAGTTTTGATGCAAATAGTAACAGCAGTATTCACCCGGGCCGAAAGTATCCAGTTGGCGACCGGGCGGCTCGCTGGGCACTCTCAGAGGTCCATGGAGTAATGGATAGTTCCCGGGGGAAACCGCTGCAGTGGCATGGTCCGATCTACGACTCGATGGAAAAGGGTAAGGGCAGGATCCGGGTTACCTTTGAAGAGGGAAGTGATCAGGGCCTCAGGCTTGATCGAACTGACGCCAGGGGCTTCTACATTGCAGGACCTGACAGGGTTTTTCACCACGCGGAGGCTCGGGTGATTGGTGGCCAGAAAGCCCGCGCGATGGTAGAAATCTGGTCTGAGAATNTTCCCGACCCAGTTGCCGTACGATATGCGTGGTCGAATCTGCCGCTTGGGTCCTTGATGAATGGAAAAGAGCTCCCGGCCTACCCTTTCCGTACGGATAAGTGGCCTTTGAAACCTCATTATGGGGAAGCCCTTTATGAGGTATCTCCGTAAGGCCAAAGTTGAGCGCAGGGAAGGACGCCTTGATTTTTAAGGCACTTTCCAAGAGATTGATTCCTCGGGAGAAAGGAATGAAATTGGCTTTTATTTTACTCACTGTGCTCTGCCCCTGGACGTTCGCAGAGGAGGCGCCAGTGGTGGAAACGATCCTGGCCTATCAGCGCAATTCTGGGGGTTGGCCCAAGAACTATGACCGGAAGAGAATCTTGCTTCCGCGTGAGCATCAGCAGCTCCAGGAACAACGCTCGCAAGGCGACACGACGATTGATAATGGGGCAACCTATACCGAAATCCGCTTACTTGCTGCAGCCTTGAAGGTCTCACCAGAGCCGAAGCTCAAACTGGCGGCTTTAAGGGGGATTGACTACCTGCTGGAGGGGCAGCTGGACAACGGAGGGTGGCCCCAGAAGTTTCCCGGCGGTCGGGGGTATACCCTTGAGGTGACCTTCAATGACAACGCGATGATCGGGGTAATGAACCTGCTCAAGGATATAGCCGATGAGGCCCCTGCTTTCCGCTTTGTTCCTCCTTCCACCCGTGGACGCTCTGCCAAAGCCGTGACGCGGGGAATCTCCTGTATCCTGAGGAGCCAGGTCACCGCCGGCGGGGTTCCTACTAGTTGGTGCGCCCAACACGATCGTCGCACGCTCGCTCCTTGCCGGGGTAGGTCCTACGAGCTCCCATCTCTTAGCGGCAAGGAATCAGTTGGGATTGTCCGCTTCCTCATGAGGATTGAGAATCCAGATGAAAACGTAAGACGGGCTATCGAGGGTGCGGTTGCTTGGTTCAACCAGGCGAAGTTAACAGGGGTCCGCGTGGATCGAAAAAGAGATGGCAGTAAGGCGGGGGGCATTGATGTTGTTATGGTGAAGGACCCTAAAGCGCTTCCACTTTGGGCTCGGTTNTATGATTTGCAGTCCAANAAACCGATCTTCTCAAGTCGTGACGGTGTGCCGAGAGCGAGCTTGGCGGAGATCTCGCATGAAAGGCGGACCGGATATTCCTGGCTGGGTCCCTATGCACGGGNCCTCTTGGCCGAGGACTTTCCGAAGTGGCGCGTTCAGAACAGGGCGGCGGGTCACCAACCGGNNCNATAGAGTGCCGCTTCAGCTGCCCGAGCGTGGAGGGCTACTCGTTTGAGTGAGCCGTTTGCTCCAGTATTGAATATCTGCTTCCCTGAGGGCTTTGATCAAGGAGTGGGTTTTCTCCATTTCGGACCTCCTGGGAGCCGGAAAGAGCTGCCAGCTGCGATTGTTGATCATCTCTCTGCGGATGGCCTCGTAGTTCTCCAGCATGAGCTCCAGGCGCCTGAGGTAGAAGCGAACAAGAGTCCGGTCCGGATCTGGATCTTCCGAGAGCATCTGCAGGCAGTCGTGGGCGGCCGAGGCCCCGGTGATCATTGCTGGCGCCTCTTTGGGAAAGTTCCAACAGTAGTGTTGGGTTTGGTTGGCCAGGCGGCTCGCCTCACTGCGACGGTCCCGGATGACCATTCCCTCTCCGGCTTGTCCCTCTACCCTAGCGAGGGCTTCGCTTTTGAAAAGAAAGTAGGCCCCGTAAGCCGAAGGATTCCGGGGATCCATTTCGTAGCCAACAGCAAGCCTCTTCTCCGTCTCGCCCATGATGTAAGCCTTGTGACGAGGAGACTCGGCGGTCCGATTCGTTCTCGAGTTGTAGGCCTTACGCATGGTCTCAATCTTNTCCAGCATGAGGGGCCGAATCCCTGTAAACTCTTTTGTGNTGTCGGTTGGCCCCTCCCCCTGATCATGATCGCTGCCCTCATCTTCAAGCAGGCTGGCAAGATAGTCTAGGTCAGCGTCTTCCCCGGCTTGCACTCCCGCTTCATCACCANNCCCANGATCATGGGAGTGGTCGTGGGAGTGGCCGTGAGCATGGTCGTGAGAATGCTCCTCCCCGGGGTGGTGCTCATGTGGTTCTCCACGGTGCCAGTAGACGTCCACTGGACCGCGCATGGCGAGTGAAAGGGTGCGCCCGAAAGGGCTTTGTTTTAGGTGCAAGGGATTGTGCCCTTTGATGAATTGCCCACCCTGCAAGAGGCTGTTTGTCTGAAGCCCCCATCCTACTAGTCCGGTGGTCAAGAGGGCTACCTGAAGGAAATAGATATTGAAGCAGGCCATTGCTNGTGAGTGTGAGGAAGGTCAATTGCCAAGCGGATCTGTGCGGAAGAGCAGCGTTGCGAGTGAACTTGTCACGACCGTTATGGTGAGAAAGTAGAAGAGAAATCCGGAAAATTCGGGCCAAGGCAGGTGGCCCATCTTGAAGATCAGGCGAGGGGTAAGATCTGCGAGGTGATATTGGGGAGAGAGGGCGTAGAGCCATTCGAGGATCTTGTTGTCGTCCCGCAGGCGAATGGTCATACCGAGATACGTCACCCCGTAGAGCCCATANAGGCACAGCCCGGTGGGAACGACGTAGCCTATAAGAGCGCCAAACCGGCTTGAGACCCCGACGCCGAGGAGAGCGAGGGGGCCAATTGCGAGGAGGAGAAGAGTCGCGAATTGCAGGTTGGTCCAAACCCACATGGANGCTTCCTTGGGGTCGGCGGGCATAGCAAAGATCAGNCATACTCCCACCGAAATCAGGACCACAGGAAGGAGGGANAGCATGACAGCGCTCCAGAGCGCAAAGATCTGGCGCAGCGAACCAACGCCTTGTGAGCGGAAATAGGACCCCATTCCGCTGTTGGAATTACTCTCTCCGAAACGGGCTGCCTGAGAGAGAGTCCATAGAATTGCAACTATCCACGTGCAGGTCCACGCGGTCTGAGCCCGGGCGGGCTCCAAGAGCGAGGTATTGGTCTCGTAGGGTGTGAAGAGGGGAAAGATGATGGGGGTAATAATTGATGCGAGTAGCACCACTACCCACATCTTGCGGGCGAGCATGGTGGCNATCGTAAGTCGGAAAAGGGAAGTCATCGGCAACGGGGGTGTGAGATGTCAGCTGAGACACTTTTTGAAGTCTGCCCATGTGAGGTTGCCATCGCCCCCCCGGAAAATTTGGGCATCACTGATAAGGAGCGCACTTGGCATGGCCATGGAGTCGAAGTCAGGATGACATGATACAATGCGAAGAGTGTGCTCGCTGGTTGAGAGCCAGTGCTCGGCGATGGTTTCCCGGGCTGGGGTATCAAGGCCTGTGAAAGGCTCGTCGTAGAACACGATATTGGGGCCCTCCTTTAAGATTCGAAATTCCGCAACAATAAGTCCCACCTTCTTCCGGTTTCCGAATGAAAGTTTGCCGAAATTCTTNTTGNTATCGAGTTCGAGCTGATCGGCTAGTTGGAGCGCGACTTCGCGGTGTGCCTCAGGGATAAGGGCTTTGAAAATGGCTTTTGATTTCAATTCTCGATCGAAATAAAATTCATCGCCGATGAACTGGCAGCGGCCATGAGNGGTGTATTGACCGGACCGCTGGTTGAGAAGACCCGCCAACGTTTTCAGAAGGGTGGTCTTACCCCGCCCGTTCCGGGCGAGGAGATAGTGCGTGCCATTGTGAAGCGGAATGTCTTCGGTAACAGTGGCGATTATGGAGCGATACCCGATGGCCAGTCCTTTGGAGAGCGTTACGGAGGCTCGGGAGATATCAGAAGGACTGGGCGTCATGGGGAGCGGAAAGNTCGCATTTCTTATCCTGGCTCAATGGCTCCGCCTTGCGCGCGGCCGGAGGAGACAGACTACTGATAACACTGCGGGAGGCAATTGCTTAAGACTTGCCGCTATTTAAGCAAGGCGACATAAGCCCTGCAAGAGCAGGAGGAAAAGATTGTCTTGGGGCCCTAATCTGAGGGGTGCGTGTCCGGATTCGCGCTTTATTTGTCTNCGATTTCGGGCGGCTCGTCGTAGTTCATGGTATCTGGCGCAACCGCGCCTCCTGACATGATAAATGCCATCGCCTCGTCGAGGGTCCATTCGGTGGANGTGACTCGCTCCAAGGGAACGATCTCAAGATAGCCTGAGGTGGGATTTGGGGTAGTAGGGACATACACCGCCGCGAGGTCTCGTCCGGTGTTGGTATCTTTTAGCACGCGAGTTACCAGTCCCACGGTTTTCATTTCGGGTGAGGGAAAGTCGATGAGAACAACTCTCTGTAAGCCTCCACCCGGTTTTTCCTGCAGGACCGTCACTAATTTTTTTACCGCTCCGTAAATCACGTTTACGAGAGGAATCCTGGCAAGAACGGCCTCAAAGAAACTAAGCACCCGGCGGCCCACTACGATGGTTGTCAGGCGGCCGATTCCATAGAGGGCCAGCACAACGAGAAGAATGGAAAAGAGATTTGTGAAGATAGGGCTCTCGATGAGGGCCTGGAGGGAATCGGGCAATTTGCCTGCGATCCATGTGATGGAAGGCTCCCCTGCCTGAGCCAGAAGCTGGAAGAGGAAGCGGAGTACCAGCCATGTGATCCACAGGGGGATAATTGTTAACAGGCCGGCCAGGATGTAGCGCCTAAGCTTGGTCATGAGCAAGACGGTGCACCCGTTCAGGGACGGGAGAAATAAAAATCGTCTGGCGAAGTGGTGGAGCAGAGTTGTTGAGAGAGCAGGAGAACCTATTCTTCATTCGCAGTCTCTTCTCTCTGGTCACCTGAGATCTCAGGTGAATCCAGGTTTAGNCGTTGCTCAAAAATGTCCCGGTCTATTCGATAAAGAATGAGCGTGTCCGTTAACCCTCCCTCACCAGTGCTGAAAATAAGATTATCTCCATCAAGGTCAAAGGTTGCNGAATCGGGGNGTTGTTCTTCGGCTNCCCGAGAGGCTTTCACATGTAGAATTTCATTTTTNTTGTCGATAGAGTCGACGTGGTAANGGTGTTGTTCCTCTTGGCCCATCATGTGAATGGAGAACCTTCCTCTACTAGGGATTTCAATCACTAAAGAGTCGAGGATACGGGTCACCATGGCCCTAGCGGCAACCCCTTGTTGAGGGTTTATTCCAGGAGAGGTTTCCATCTCCTGAATGGTCGCTTTAACGTCGGGGGCCCAACAGCCAATCAGGGCATCCTCTATCTCACGAGCAGTCCTGAGATTACTGTCTGGAGCTGAGGAAAATCTTTCTTGAGAGGACTTCGCAGACCGGCCTCCTGCAGACTTTTGCGATGAGGAAGACTGCGAGTCTTCGCANCCTAGGCTTATCAGCGAAACTCCTGAAAGTATAAGACAGTGTGCTGCCGTGATCCCATACATCTTCATCCGGTGAGCAGGGTAGGAGTCAGGCTGGGGAAATAGCGACACTAAATGTGCTCTGCTGGCTTACTTCCCCGCAGAGCCTCAGGTTGCTTTTGCTGGCGTCTTCCTATCTACCACACCAGACTCCCTGATCATGAAGTTTTCCACCTTTCCCTGTGCCGTTGCTTTGATGGCAGGGACTATTCTCTCTTGTTATGGGAACCCTGATGCTGCCGGGAAAAACGACTGGCCTGCATGGCGAGGCCCCAACCGCAATGGCCATGCGGACCCTTTACAGGAGCTGCCTGTCGCCCTTAATCCTGCGAAGCACACGCTCTGGGAAGTTCCGGTGCCCGGCCGGGGGCATGGCTCCCCCATCGTTGCGGGCGAGCGCATTTATCTCGTCACTGCGGACGAGGGGAAACAGACCCAGTCTCTTTTGGCGTATGATCGTGGGACTGGCGATCCGGCTTGGACGACTGTGATTCACTCGGGGAATTTTCCTGAACGGATCAACCGTAAAGCGACCCATGCCAATAACTCTCCTGCTCATGATGGGGAGAAGCTCTACGTCACGTTTGTGAATGATGGAGCTGCCTGCGCGACCGCTCTTAATCTCAAGGGAGAGAAGGTCTGGACGACCCGCCTTACCGATTACACGGTTCATCAGGGATACGGAGCGTCTCCCATGGTCTACCGCTCTCTCCTGCTGGTGTGTGCGGATAACAAAAAGGCTGGAGGAATCTTCGGTCTCGATCGCAGGACCGGAGAGGTGGTGTGGAAGGTAGATCGCCCGCAAATTCCGAATTATACGCCTCCCATCGTGCAAAAGATCGATGGGCGGGACCAGCTTGTGATTTCGGGATGCGAGAAGGTCATCAGCCTTGATCCAATGACGGGGAAGCTGCTCTGGGAAGCCAAGGGATCAACTCAGGAAACAGTCACCTCACCAGTGACGGACGGGGAGCGCATATTTATTAGTGGGGGATGGCCAAAGAACCATGTTCAGGCGGTGGAGGCAAATGGTTCGGGGAAGGTCGTTTGGCGCAATATCAGCCGGGTGTATGTACCTTCCATGCTGGTGACCAAAGGGCACCTTTATGCAGTGATGGATGGTGGCGCGGCGATGTGCTGGGATTGCCGGACCGGTCAACGGAAATGGAAAGGCGTTTTAGGCGGCACCTTTTCAAGCTCACCAGTTCTCGTAGGGGACGAGATCCACGTGATCAACGAGAACGGAGACTACTTCAAGTTCAATACCGATCCCGGGAAATTTGAGATTTTACACAAGGCTAAGATCGGAGACCAGGTCTTTGCGACTCCCGTCTTTTGCGGGGACCGTGTCTACGTCCGGATCGCAACATTCGAGGGTGACGAGAGGAAAGAGAAGCTTCTTTGTCTCGGAGAACGCCCAAGGGATTGAGTAAGGCTTACTCGAGGCCGGGAAACAAGGGAGCTTGTGCCGCCGCGTTTTTTCGCCTCTCGAATTCCGAGGCAGTGATGCTGTTTAGAATAAACTTTTCGCCATCTTTTTCCAAAGTGAGCGTTTTGCCGCCCTCCTTCTTATCCTCGATCGTGGCNGACCCTTCGCCTTCTCCCTCATCATCCGTGATTTGCAGGGTGAGCTTATTTGCGACATTATCTACCTTGGTAATGGTGTAGGTCGCTGTCTGCTTTTCCCCCATGGCGTGAATGGTGACTGCTCCATTCTCAACGCTCACGGCCATATTTTGCATCATGGCCTCAATAAGAGGGAGTGCGGCTGCAGCCGCGGGGTCGTCCCCGAGCCCTTTCTGAAGCTCGTTCATCATGGCCTTGGGGTCGGGGGCCCATTTGCCAATGAACTTCTTCTCTACTGCGCCACCATCCACTGGCTTTACCGCCGGGGTTTTGGCTGATGATTCCTCGGCAGGAGCTTTCCTGGCCGGGTTTTTCTTCTCCTCAGCTACGGCGGGAACAAGGCTGCTGACCGCGAGGGCGGTGAAAAGGGCGTGGACAGTGTTCATGGTGAAGAGAGATTGGACTGGGACCGAGAGGGGGGAAAGCACTATCGGGCTTGGATCTTCCGCCCTTGATAGTGGGCTCCGGCAGCAGCGGGAGAGGAATTGCTCTGTTTGGGTGCCGGGCCTTGACGATCTCCTTGGACTGGGTTGTGTTCTCCGCCAGCACGGATTCGATCCTGCTGGCAAAGGAATGAGGAGAGGATTCTACTATTTGGCAGTCTGTTTCTGGCTAGCATCGCTGGTCGGCGCTTCTGCCGAAAAAAAGCCCAGCATTGCGGCCCTGAGGCTCAAGCCCGGGGAGAGTATGAAAGTAGACGGGCTCTTGAATGAAGAGGCCTGGCAGAGGGCAGCAAAAGGAGGAGGATTCCGGCAATATGATCCCGGCCGGGGAACTCCTGCTACAGAGCGGACTGAGTTCGCAATCGCCTATGATCTCGACCACCTTTACGTGGCGGTCTGGTGCTATGATTCTGAACCTGGTGGAGTGATGGCCCGCTCTATGGTCAGGGACCGGATGTATACGGGCTCAGATTTCGTCTACCTCTTCTTTGATACCTACCACGATCAACGCAACGGCTACGTCTTTGCGGTGAACCCGACCGGGGCGCAGAGTGATGCCCTGATCACCAATAACACGGGAAGGAACTTTTCATGGGATGGCATCTGGACTTCGAAGGCGACGATCACGAACGAGGGTTGGTTCGTCGAGATGGCAGTGCCGTTCAAAACCCTGAGCTTCGACCCCGAGGGGACCGTTTGGGGCTTCAACATGTCCCGCCGGATCCGTAGGAAAAACGAATCGACCCGCTGGACCGGTTGGAAAGACGAAATCAAATCCCACAATGCGGTCGAGGCTGGGGATATCACGGGCCTCGGGGGTATGCGCCAGGGCCTCGGGTTGGAGCTCTCACCCTATGCGGTGGGCCGCTACGGCAGTGGAGGGAGTGAGGGCAATAGCCTCGGAGGTGATGCGGGGGCAAATATGCGATACCGCCTGACGCCGAATTTTTCCGCAACTCTCAGCTACAATACTGATTTTGCGGAGACAGAGGTCGACCAGAGGGTTGTCAACTTCAGCCGGTTCCCTCTGTTCTTTCCCGAGAAGCGGGATTTCTTCCTCGAGGACAGCGGGATCTATGATTTTGGGCCTGGGATGCAGAGGAAAAGCCGAGGTCCCACCTTCCTTCCTTATTTCACGAGGAGGATCGGGTTGGCGGATGGCCAGATCATTCCGATTCAACTGGCTACTAAGCTAGCGGGAAGACTTGGGGATTATGATGTCGGGCTAACTCACGCCCGGTTGGATGGCTCATCCGGATTGGGAGAGCAAAATGTGTTTGCGGCCCGAGTCACCAAGCAGGTATTCGCCCAATCCCGGGTGGGAGTGATTGCTACTGGTGGCAATCCTGCCTCCGAGCTGGATAATTATGTGGGGGGGATGGACTTCGCTTACCGGACTAACGAGTTTCTCAGGGACAAGATTCTGGAGGCGAATTTCTACGCACTCGGAAATTACGCCGAAGCAGCCGGGGGTGGACACGGGACAGATTATGCCTTTGGGGCCCAAGTTTCATATCCTAACGATCGATGGGACGGGACCCTGAGCTACATGGAGATCGGATCGGATTTCGATCCGGCACTGGGGTTCGTTCAGCGCACCGGGGTTCGCACCGTCTCTGGGCTGTTGCGCCGAAAGCATCGGCCGGGAGGCTCAGGGTGGTACCGGCAGTTGGCGAGGGGGGCGGACTTTCAAGTCACTTCCCTGACCTCCGGAGGATTGGATTCGGCTCGGTTCGGGGTTGTGCCCTTCAATATCGACTTTGCGAGCACGGATGAATTATTCCTGCGGGTCTCCCATGATGTGGACCGCCCTGTGGAAGACTTTGATATTGGGAACGTCACAGTAGCCGCCGGCAATTATTCCTGGACGAAAGCCCGGCTGGAATACGAGACCACCAGTTCGCGCCCGTTATGGGGAGAGTTTTCGGTGGAAGCGGGCCAGTTCTACGATGGATGGCGGGCAAAGGCCTCGGCAGAGCTCGAGTGGAATCCGAACCGACATTTTCGGCTCAGGGGAACCTATCAATACAACCGGGTGGATCTTGGGGGAGGAGAATTTGATGCTCACGTAGGGAGCCTTGGCGTTAACTGGAATCTCACTCCGGACCTTGGGTGGTCCAGCCTTGTGCAATATGACAGTCTTTCCCGGGAGGTTGGGTTCAACTCCAGAATCCGCTGGGAGTATCGCCCGGGCTCGACGATCTTTCTGGTTCTCAATCAATCGCTGCTGGCGGAAGACCGAGGGCTAGGACTCGAGCGCTCAGACCTGACTCTCAAGGCGGATGCGACCTTCAGATTCTAGACGGCCGGAGACTGTAATTAGAAGTCTCGGTCCAGAAGGTGGTGGGCGATTTCATCAAGACGGGTCGAATTTGGGCCCAGCGCCTCTAGCGCGTTCAGGGCTTTTCCTGTGAGGCGATGAGCTTCCTGCTTGCTCTTTTCGAGACCAAGAATTCCCGGGTAGGTGGCTTTGGCCACCTGAGCGTCCTTGCCCGCGGTTTTTCCGAGAGTCTCTGTCGACTGGGTTACGTCAAGAATATCGTCGATCACCTGGAAGGCGAGACCGAGAGACTTTCCGAAGTCAGTCAATGCGGTCAAATGCTGGGGCGTTGCGTTCGCACTCATTCCGCCAAGGCGTAGAGAGGACGTTAATAGAGCAGCGGTCTTGGCCTCATGAATTCTGGCCAATTGCGCCTTGGAAAGAGACTGACCCTCGGCTTCCAAGTCCATGATTTGTCCGCCGATCAGGCGCCTGGAGTCGGCACAAAATGCGAGCTCGGTAACGTAGTCGCGGGTCCGGTATCTTTTGCATTCCGGAGTCTGGGCGATGATGGCAAAGGCCTCGGTCAAGATCGCATCTCCGGCAAGGACCGCAACGCCTTCGCCATAAACTACATGAGTGGTGGGCTTGCCCCTGCGCAGGTCGTCGTTATCCATGCAGGGGAGATCGTCATGAACCAAGGAGTAGGTGTGAATCAACTCTGAGGCACAAGCTGGCGCCAACGCGTCTTCTATGGTGCCGCCGCAGGCTTCTGCCGCAGCCAGACAAAGGACGGGTCTCAGGCGTTTACCGCCGGCAAATACGGGATGGCGCATCGCGCGATGGACGGTCGCGGGCCGAACGGCGGGCTTGGGGAGGAAACGACGTAGCGCGGTATCAACGATACGCTGTTGTTCCCGGAGGTAGGCCTTGAGATCGGACACAGGCTTCAAAGTTACATATAAAAATACTATTTCCCAAGTACCCAATCATTATCAGGTGGTTTCGCCGGGACTCTGTTTAGCTTCCGTTCAGATTAGTTCTGCGATTTGGACTGCGTTGAGGGCAGCTCCTTTTCTGACCTGATCTCCCACGATCCAGAGTGCAAGAGCATTGTCCATCACCAGGTCCTCGCGGATTCTCCCCACCAAGCAGTCGTCTTTTTCTGTGGTATCCAACGGCGTGGGATAAAGAGCTTTGCCGGGATTATCCACCGCACGAACTCCGGGGAACCCTTCGTAAGCGAGGCGGGCTTCCTCCACGCTTGGGCTAGTAGCGAACTGAGCTGTTACCGAAACAGAGTGAGAACGGTAGACAGGGACACGAACGCAAGTACAGGTGACCNTCAGGTCTGGTAGGCCCAGAATCTTACGACCCTCATTGAGCATCTTGAGCTCCTCCCNAGTGTAGCCCCCTTCGACAAATTGGTCGACATGAGGGATCACATTAAAGGCGATTTGTTGTGGATAGACCTCCTGTGGCACATCGGTCCTGCCCTCGGTCAGCGCTTTGACCTGGTCTGAGAGCTCCTCGATACCGGCTTGGCCGCTCCCCGACACGGCCTGGTAACTGGAGGCAATGATGGAGCGCAATCCGAATTTCTGGTGCAATGGGTTCAGGCCCATCATCGTAATGATAGTCGTGCAATTTGGGTTTGCTATAATCCCCTTTGGGCGAGCTTGAGCTGCAGCTGGATTGACCTCGGGAACGACTAGGGGCACCTCAGGATCCATTCGGAAAGCGGAGGAATTATCGATGACTACCGCGCCCGCCTTTGCGGCGGAAGGTCCGTATTCCAGTGAGAGCGCGCCTCCGGCACTGAAGAGGGCGATATCCACACCCTTGAAGGAATCATGCCCCAGCTCTTGGACGACGCACTCCTCTCCGCGGAAAAGAATTTTCCGGCCAGCGGAGCGGGCAGAGGCCAGAAGAGAAATTTCGCCTACGGGAAAATTGCGCTGTTCGAGGCATTTTAACATTTCCTCTCCCACGGCGCCCGTAGCGCCGGCGATGGCAACATGTGGGGAATTGGACATGGCGCGCTGGGTGTGATGGGAAAGCAACAGTTAGTCTAGTCTCAAACTCNCGATTGAGATCGAAATTCTTGTTTTGGAGGATTTTCAGGAAGAGAAATTGGTTCCCATGCGGGGCCTTGAGATCGGGCTTTCAACCTTGCGGTCCCTGCAACGGATCCTATGCTTTGCCTCTGCCGGCATTTCTGCCAATTTTATAGCTCTAAATCAAACTAACGAGATAATGAAATTCCTTAAAGTAATCGCGAGTATCACAGCCGTTCTGGGAGTGGCTCTCTTTTCCTCCTGCGGCTCTTCCGGCCCAGCGATGGCCGAACCGCCAAGTTACGTGGCACCCGCAAAATAACCTTTAAGCGTTACTGATAATCGGGCAGCCTGATTGCGCCCCGTAAGAACCGGGCAAGACAACTGATACTAACCATGAAACTCACCAGAATTATTGCCGCCGCTGTGGCTGTGGCCGGATTGGCCTTGGCCTCATGTTCCTCGCACCAGCACGCTCCTGCTCCAATCGCACCACCCACCATGGTGGTCCCCGGTAAGTAGGGAGATCATTTCCATCAGGCCCGGGACCGCGGAATTGTGGTCCCGGGCTTGATTTTTACCTTGAGAAGACGGGAGCTCCACCCGAGGGTTCCGCCAGCGCAGCCTAAAGACAGTCACTATGAAACAACTCATCCAGATTTTTGCCCTCGCCGGCTTAGCCGCAACTGCCCTCGCCCTGACCTCTTGTGGGTGCTCCTCGGGCGAAGCGACTGCTCCGCCCCTGCGGAAGCTTCCAGATTTCAAGGAGCTCCCAACCATAGACTACGCCAACGAGAAGTAAGAGGATTTGGGCAGATGCCGAATGAGAGTCAGTTCTCTCAAAGGTAATGCTCGNTCAAGGTAAAGCCACGGCGAAGGCCGTGGCTTTTTGTCCGTTGATATCTGACTCTACCAGAAGTTTGAGAGCTTCGAGCTCTCGATAAGCTGTTCTTTCCGTCTTTCCGTAGTGCTCCGCCACATATGGACCGCAAGCTTGTAATAAATCTCTGTGTCCTTACCGCCCTGATTTGTGTGGGCGGCTTGATAATGATGGGGATGGGCCCGCTTAAGCAGGCCTCCCCGACCGAGGAGGAAATGGAGGTCGCCCGGGTCGAAGACCGAATCGTGGTCAATGAATTAACCGGGGAGGAAACTATTGCAGACTGGAAACCGCAAGGCGCTTCCATGGGGGCAAAGATTTTTGTGGGTATCGCGGTTATCCTTGGGATCTCTGCCTACGCAGCGGTAGTCTTTGGCGTTTTCGTTCTGCCAAACATCGTCCACCGCTTCACCCATATGTTTTACGGGTCGGCTGAGGAAGTGGAAGAAGATCCCATGCATGATGCTCGCGCGTTTTACGCCCAAGGCGAGTATGAGGGCGCAATTGCTGCCTACCGTGCAGTGGCAATAGCACAACCGGAGAACCGGCTTCCGTGGGTAGAGATTGCCAAGATCCAACAGGATAATCTCAACGATCCTGATGCCTCTATTGAGACCCTTCGCACGGCGATGGAAAGTCAAGACTGGGCGGTCAACGACAAGGCGTTCTTCATGTTCAGGTTGTCAGAGCTTTTCCAGGAGGTGAAGGACGATACGCCGCAAACGGTCAGCATTCTACAGCAGGTGGTGGAGCTTTTCCCCGAGACCCGGCACTCCGCCAATGCGACCCATCGCCTTCGGGAACTGGGAGCGATTTAACGCACTGGTTGCGTGAAAAAGGGGGCGTCTCGCTGTGTGGCTCTTGTGCCCCTAGCTCCCTTGGCTCTGGGGAGTTGCCTGGGAGTCTTGTGTGCGGTGTGGGGATGGGGCCTCCACTTAGGAGTGTTTGGGGCTCTTGCTGCCCTGCTCTTTCTGGTCAGAAGAAACTGGATCCTAGCCGCTGGATTGGGTTGTTTGGTGCTTTGCTGGGGAATCCACCGCGAGCGGCTCGGAACGCAAGCTGAGGGAGAGGCCTGGTTTCATGCTAACGGAAGGGGCGAAGCTGAAATAGAGGGGGTGGTTGTCAGGCTGCGTAATGGGGCTGGCTTTCTTCCCCGGGGGGTGTTGCTTGTCACCAAGAACAAGCATAACCCCAAGCCCCTGCGTGGGTGCCTCATAGCGGTCGATGAATTGCCTGAGGACATCATACCCGGTGATTATCTTGGGCTCAAAGGGAGGACTTTTTTTCCAGCCGTCCCACGTAATCCGGCCGAATTTGATCGAGGGAAGTGGCTTCGGAGTCACGGCCTGAGTGGCGAGCTTCGGATCCAATCTCACCAAGCGTTGAAAGGCTGGAGAATTTCCCTCGCCCTTCGACGGATGGCATGGATTTTTCGAATGGAACTGCGTTCGCGGATTGTTACCGGGTTGGAGGAAGGTAGTGCTGGAACGGTTCTAATCAGGGGGCTTGTTCTGGGTGAGCGCTCGGAGGGCGGTAATTACTACGGGGCCTTTCGCAAGAGTGGGACTATGCATATCTTTGCGGTGAGCGGTCTTCACGTGGGTCTGGTGGGTGCGTTGGCATGGGCTCTCATTCGTATCATCAGAGTGCCCCGCCGATGGGGCTTGTTGGCGGTTTTACTCATAATCTGGATCTATGCCTTTGTGACAGGGCTCAATCCCCCCGCCATGCGGGCAGCTTTCATGGCTTCGGTTTTTCTTGCCGGGTTCTTCATCAAGCGGAAGCCCTCTCTTGCGAACAGCTTACTTGCCAGCCTTCCCGTGGTGGTGCTGCTGGACTCATACCAGCTTGGGCAGGTGGGGTTTCAGCTGTCCTACGTGGTTGTCGGAATGATCATCCTCGTTGCGCCACTTCTCACCAGGCTGCTTCAGCCTTTTCTCGACGGAGATCCATTTCTCCCTCCCCGCCTGTACACCCCTGGGCAGAGGGGCATTCTTACCGTAAGGAGATACCTCGGAGGGCTTTTCGTCGTTTCATTATCAGCCTGGATTGGATCGATGCCTCTGATCTGGTATCATTTCGGGATCATCACGCCCGCTTCTATTTTGGCCAGTGTGATTCTGGTTCCATTGGTGTTCGTTATATTATCGGTCGCCTTCGCAGGATCCTTGTTGGGAGTTGTCTGGGAACCGTTTCAGGTTGGAGCAAATCAGGGTAATTCGTTTCTCGCGGAAACTACCTACCATATTGCGGAAAAGGTGGCCTCAATTCCCGGGAGCCACTTCGAGTTGGAAAAGGCTGGGGGCTGGTCAGGAGACATACTCATTTTCGATCTGTGGGATGGTGACGCCGCGATCTATGTAGGAGCAGGTGAAGGTGNTCTCATCGATGGTGGAGCGCCTGATCAGTTCCGGAGAGTGGTAAAACCCGCTCTGGAGCGATCTGGAGTGGCNCCTCTTTCGATAGTTCTTACCCATCCAGAAAAAGGTCACGCAGGTGGTTTGGTCCGTGCGCTTGAACGCTATTCTCCTCGACGAGTTCTCCTTCCTGTCAGGCAAGCCAATAGCCCGGTCTTCAATCAATTACTTGCTGCCTCACTAGAGATGGGTAGTGAGCTTCACTTTGGCGAGGCCGGGGCACGCTACAAACTGGGAGATGGCGCAGAAATAGAGATTTTGCGGGTCGCTAATGAGGAAACCGGGAGTCGTGCAGACGACCGCTGCATGGTCATGCGCTTGCATTGGAGGGGCTGGCGAATTCTGATTACGGGGGATGCGGGATTTGATACCGAGCAGGAGATTTTGGGTAGCGGGATCGATCCAGGCTGCGATCTATGGGTGATGGGTCGTCACCGCTCCGACCATACCGGGACGATCGGTTTCCTGCAGGCTGCTGATCCGAGAGTAATCATAGCGGAAGAGGATCGATATCCAGAAGCAGAGAGAGTGCCCGAGCGCTGGGCGGAGGCAGTAGAGCAATCCGGTATCGAGCTTTGGCGTCAGGGAGAAACCGGGGCGGTTACAATCAAGGTCTCTGAGCAGGCGCTGGAGCTGCAGAGCATTCGTAATCCTAACAAAAGAAGGGTTCTTAGGAAATAGGATCTCAGCCGGTCAGGTTCCGTGCCCGAAGCTTGTGGACGAAGCGTCCCTCTGCCAGCCACTGGGCCTCAAAGTCGGTTCGGGGATATTCTGAGAGCTCACCAGATTCATCTCCCCAGGAAATGGAGCGGAGGTGCTCAGAGAGTGCGAGCTCGTCCGTTGCCCACTCAAAGTAACCTTCGTGATCGGTTTTGAAGAGGAAGTCTCCTCCCGGGACGAGGACCTTGGAAAGGGCACGAAGAAACTCCGCGTTGATCAGTCGGCGGCGATGGTGTCTGGCCTTGGGCCAAGGGTCAGGGAACAAGAGGTGGAGTCTGCTGACGGAGGCGTGCGGAAGAAGCCACTCTACGGTGTAACGTGCCTCGAGTCGCAATACCCGTAGGTTTGGAAGTCCGGCCTCAGTCGCGCGTTTGCAGGTTTTGCGGACACGTCCGAGAAGACGCTCGACCGCCAGAAAATTCCGGTCCGGGAACTGGTGTGCCATCGCGAGGGCAAAACTGCCGTCACCGGAGCCGAGATCGACCTCCAGGGGTGCTTCTCGTGTGAANAATTCNCCTGGCGANAGGCGGCAGAAATAATTCTCGGGNAGGAACTCTCCCGGCTCAGCGGGGCGTGGAATCAACTTCACGGGGCTAAAATAAGGGCTGGGNCCCCCAGACCCAATCCCGAATCGTGGCTTCCTTGGCGCTTGACCAGCCCAGCCCTGACCCCGACTCTATCCCGAACTCACCTGATTATCCTGTGGACCTGGAGGAAATCCGAAAAATCGTCGAGCTCATGGAAGAGCACGGACTCAGCCTGTTTCATCTGGAGCAGGAGGGCGTCAACGTTAAGCTGAAAAAAGCCCCCGACGTCGAGGCCCTTCGGGAAGCTCTCGGGGGATTGGCTCTGACCCCGGGAGTCCCGATGGCTGCTCCAGCTGCAGCCCCGGTTGCCGCGCTGCCGGCCGGCGAGGAGGAAGCAGCGGCCATCCCCGGCAAGGTCGTTGAGTCGCCGATGGTCGGAACCTTCTACCGGAAGCCCGCCCCGGATGCGGATGACTTCGTTCAGGTTGGAGACCGCATCAGTGAGGGACAGACNGTCTGCATCATCGAGGCCATGAAGGTCATGAATGAGATTAAGGCAGAAGTCAGCGGTACGGTATCAGAGATCTGTGTCGAAGACAGTAGCTCGGTTCAGTATGGGGATACGCTTTTCCGCGTGACCTGATCTGACCTGCACCAGCTGTGCAGATTTTATCTCTCTTCCCATTCCACTTGCGATGTTTTCCAAAGTCCTCGTAGCTAACCGTGGTGAGATCGCCCTACGGATCATAAGGGCCTGCCGTGAGCTTGATGTCGCTTCGGTGGCGGTCTACTCCGAGGCCGATGTGGATTCGCTCCACGTGCAATTGGCCGATGAGGCCGTCTGTATCGGCCCCAGCCCAAGCAAGGATAGCTACTTGAAGCCGGATCGCATTATTGCGGCGGCCGAGGTCACGGAAGCAGAAGCCATTCACCCCGGGTATGGGTTTCTCTCAGAGAATCCCCGGTTTGCGGAAATCTGCGAGAGCTGCAAGATCAAGTTCATCGGCCCCTCAGCAGACTTGATCCGGGCGATGGGAGATAAGAATACTGCCCGTGCCACGGCTACGAAGTATGGAGTGCCCGTTACCCCCGGAACCGATGGGGTCATGGAGAGCGAGGAGGAGGCGTTGGAGGCGGCCCGCCAGATTGGATTCCCGGTCATGATCAAGGCCACCGCGGGCGGCGGGGGGAAGGGAATGCGCCCGGCAATGAACGAGGAGGAGTTTCTGGACCGGTTCAGGGCTGCCAGCAACGAGGCGAATGCGGTGTTTGGGAACGGAGATTGCTATCTCGAAAAGCTAGTGCTCAATCCGCATCATATTGAGTTCCAGATCATGGCAGACTCGCATGGAAAGGTGGTTCACCTTGGGGAGCGCGACTGTTCCATGCAGCGCCGTAACCAGAAGATCATAGAGGAATGTCCCAGTCCGCTGCTTACCCCGGAGCTCCGCGAAAGGATGGGGCAGGCCTCGGTCGAGCTGGCAGAAAATATTGGCTACCAAAATGCCGGGACGATCGAGTATCTCGTCGATGAAAGTGGGGAGAATTTCTACTTCATGGAAATGAACACCCGAATCCAGGTAGAGCATCCAATCACCGAAGAGGTCATGGGGTGTGAACTTATCAAGGAGCAGATCCGGGTAGCAGCCGGGGAGCCTCTCTCCTCCCATGTGTGCGAGGGAACTCCGCGCGGGCACAGCATCGAGTGCCGTATTAACGCGGAAGATCCCTACAACAACTTTGCGCCGAGTCCGGGACATATCTCCATGTGGTATGCCCCTGGTGGCAAGGGGGTGAGGGTCGATACCCATGTTTATGCAGGATATACCGTTCCGCCTCATTACGACTCCATGATTGCGAAGCTCATCGTCACGGGTGCTCGGCGGGATGTAGCCATTGCACGGATGCGGCGTGCGCTCTCAGAATTCATGATTCGGGGAATTAAAACTACGATTCCTTTTCAGCAGGTGATTGTGGACCATCCTGATTTTATCGAAGGGCGTTACGATATTGGCTGGGTCGAGCGCTACCTGAAGGAGCGTGAGTCTGTGGCCTCCGCGGAATGACCCCCGCGCTCCAGCTGAGCATGAAAGCCGCCCGGCTGTATGGGATCGTGGATCTTGGCTACGTTTCTTTAGAGGACTGCGTCGGAGTCACCCTGTCGCTGCTTGAAGGAGGAGTNGATATCCTNCAGCTCCGCGCCAAGGGACATGAGAGCNGAANGATNGCNNAGATCGCGCAAGAGCTNGTTCCNCTGTGCCGGGCNGGNAATNTTCCNTTCATCGTNAATGACTTTGTTGAGATCGCNCGGGAGGTTGGAGCTGACGGAGTTCATCTGGGGCANGAGGANGGCAAGCTCAGTGATGCCTTTGCGGCGTTNCCNGCNGGTTCGCTGGTTGGNCGCTCTACCCANACCCCGGCGCAGGCNNNCGCGGCTANGNNGGAGGGNGCNTCNTACATCGGGTTCGGCCCCCTCTTNCCNACNCCNACAAAGGAAGGGCGCCCTGGGATCGGTCTGGGCCACGTTGAAGAGGTTGAGGGAGCCGTTGGCTCGGAGATACCTGTGTTCTGTATCGGCGGGATCAAGTTGGAAAACCTCGATCAGGTCCTGGCCTCCGGGGCGAGCCGAGTTGTGATTGTCTCGGGGCTCCTGCAGGCGGTAGACATTCGAGGGGTTTGCCGGGAAGTCCGCCAACATCTTGGCAGGCAGGCGATTGAGGAAGACCCCGAACATCGGGCTTGAATCTTAGGAGGAATGGGGTCGAACTTCGCGGAGATGCCTAATTCTCTTCCCCTTCTCGTCGGTGGCTCTATCGCGATCGACAACGTCAAGACACCCTCAGATGAAGCTAAGAACCTCCTGGGGGGCTCCGCTTCCTACGCTTCTCTGGCGGCCACCTATTTCACAGAGCCCGTTCACCTTGTAGGCGTGATTGGCAACGATTATCCCCCCGAGCACCTCGCCATGCTTGAGCGCCACGGAGTGACTCTTGACGGGTTAGAGCGCTCCGAGGGAGCGTCCTTCAGCTGGAGCGGGGAATACCACCAGAATATGAACGACCGAACTACCCACGACGTGGCGGTCAATGTTCTTGAGAGTTGGGAAGTCAAACTCCCCAGTACAATCGCAGCGGCTCCTGTCGTCGTACTCGCCAACATGGCGCCCAAGAACCAATTGGAGATGCTCGACCAGTGTGTTGGAGACGGCTGCTTCGTTCTTGCCGACACTATGGATCTCTGGATCGGAATCGCACGCGAAGAACTCGAGAGAGTCCTGGGTAGGATCGACCTCCTTGTCATCAATGAGACAGAAGCCCGTGAATATGCGGGGACCTCAAACCTGGTGGAAGCAGGGNCTCTCCTCCGAAGTAAGGGGCCGAAATATGTGATCATCAAGTTGGGTGAATTTGGGGCGATTCTCTTCGGCCCTCCCGAGATTAATCATGGCATGTTCCGATGCGGGGCNTTCCCCCTGCGCGAAGTTGCGGATCCGACGGGAGCAGGAGACACCTTTTTGGGAGCCATGGCGGGGTATCTTGCTTCTCTCGGCACCACGGAATACCAGTTCGCAAATATCCGGGATGCGATCGTCCGAGGTACGGTGATGNCATCCTTCACTTGTGAGGCCTTCTCCACTCGAAGGATCGAGGACCTTTCCAGCGCAGAGATTGAGGCCCGGCTCCAAACCTTCACTGACATCAGTTCCTGGTAGCCCTCAAGAACCGGGCTGTGAAAGGGCCAGGATTTCTCCCATTCTTCCATATTGGGGACCTGTCCGCCCCTCAGGAGGTGACATATTTGCCCCAACTTGAGCTGAAGTATTTAATTTCATTTTTTTTGGGGCGAAACCTGACCCACAAACCCCTAATTATAAGCAGTTTAAAGCGGGGAGGGCTCCTTAGTTTTCCTTAAGTTGTTTTTTCAGGGCAAACTTAGAAAAAAATTGACCAGAGGGGCTTTCGGTAGGTATTTTGCAGGTGGATTGCCTGCGGAAACTGAGAACAACACCCAAAAAAACAAAAACGATCTCTACGATAGAGTCACCTATTAGTCATGAAAGCAACGACACTAAAAAAAGCGGCACTGGTTGCCGGTTCACTTAGCTTCCTCGCTGGTTCAGCCTTCTCCCAGTCGGCAGTATCAGGCGCAGGCGGTTACGAGACGCTCACCATTAACGCGGGCAAATTCAACGTCCTTGGACTTCGTCTTCACGAGCCACAGGTTGTATCTGGAACATTTGACGCCAACACTGGCGACAGTCTCACAGACAACGACGTAAACTTTACGGACGTCCTCACCGCAGGTAAGCGCTACCTCGTTGAGATCGCCGATTCCGGAACCGTGATCGAGGTTGACGCCTGGAGCGGAAGTGACCTCACTGGCCTTGCTGGTGTCGAAGCAGCGGACGCATCCGATTACACCATCCGTGCCGCCAAGACAATTGGTGACGTGTTTGGAGCAGACAACTCTGCCGGACTTTCCTCCTCTCCAAATGCAGACCCATCCGAGGCCAGCGTGATCTACGTTCCCAACGGGAGCGGATTCACTCAGGTATTCTACTCCACTCTCGGTGGATTTAGCGGCTGGCTTGACGCAGGAACATTTGCGGATGCCACCGACATGCCCCTCAACTACGTCGACGGNCTGATCGTCAACGAGAAGGGTGANAANGACATTTCGCTCGTTGTGACCGGGATGGTAAAGACCACCAGCACGAACCTTCCAGTGAGTGACGCGTTCACTTACCTTGGCACTGCTTACCCAGTCGGAGCGACTCTCGGCAACAGCGGACTTTCCGACAGCGTTGGCGGCTCTGCCAACGCAGACCCCTCCGAGGCTGACACCGTGTATCTTCCGAAAGCGGACGCAAGTGGCTACGATCAGTACTTCTTCTCAACCCTCGCAGGGTTTGACGGTTGGCTGAACTCATCCACCTTCGCAGGTGCGGCGGACGTCGANCTGACCTCCGGCATCATCATCAGCCAGAACGGAACCGGTGAAGCATTCAACGCGACCGTCACTCCACCAGCCTTCTACGCTGACCTCTAGGAAATCTTCTTCGGGAGCAGACGGGGCCAAGCCTCCCTGCTCCCGTGAGTCTCTCACNATAACAAATTCATTATTACTACCCACATGAAACTGAAGCACGTAGTAGCTACCCTCGCCGCCATGTCGGTCTCCGCTTTCGGAGCCAGCATCACGGTGACTAACAACCAGGGACCGGTTAATACCCAGTCCGTAGTAGACAACAGCGGAGCAGCGGTTGANNGCGGATTTGCTGCCATCGGCACNTTCGATGTTGCCCAGCTCGCAACTCTNTCCTCCGGGGCAGATCTTGACGCGGCTTTTAGCATATTCGACGGAGCNAGCGGCNCAGTTGGCACCCAGACGATCTTNAACGGNGTTTANAACTTCTCCAACAACGGATCTGANATCGGCGCCACAGGGTTCTCNGGACCAATTCACTTGGTGATTGGAAACGGAGCTGATNTTGCAAGTTCGACTGAAGCAGCAATTCTTGAAATTGGGNCCTTCCCAACTTCGGAGCCTGCAGTTTCAACGATCTTCGTGAACAACNCTNCNGCTACTCCATTCNTGGGGGACTTCGACACCTTCACACTCCAGCCAGCTACCGTGCCGCGTCAGAACCCGGCACTTCGTCTCGCTGCCATTCCGGAGCCATCCAGCAGCCTCCTTATCGGCCTTGCTGGTCTTTCGCTCCTGATCCGCCGCAGGCGGTAAGGGTGTAGCAGGTTCTCAGAACCTAGGTCGTTTTTTAGTGCCTGCCGGTCGAAAGACCGGCAGGTATTTTTTTGGCCGGCGACTTGGGTCTTGCTGGACCAGCTAATGTCGCAGGAGGTGCTTGCCGAACCACGAAACCTGCTGTTCCCTTGCGATCGCAGCGAGATACACCCTCTCCTGACGGATCCATGAGAACCCTCATCCTATTCCTCACCGTCTTTTCCTCTGGTTTGCTATTTGGTGCAAACTTGGAGATTTCTAGACTGACCTGCGAGCATCAGACCAACCCCGGGGCGCTTCATGCCGAGGTTCCCCGCCTGAGTTGGCACCTTAAATCCACTAAGAATGGAAAGACGCAGCAAGCTTATCGAATCATTGCTTCCAGTTCGATCGAAGCTCTAGATCGTCATGAAGGAGATCTCTGGGATACTGGCAAAAAAACCAGTCCCGAAAACAGGCTGATATTTTATCAAGGCTCCGAGAAACTCGTTTCCCGGCAGCGGGTTTTCTGGAAGGTCCGAGTGTGGGATGAGAACGATGAGCCTTCTCCCTGGAGCAGCGTCGCTCACTTCACCGTTGGAATGCTTGGACAGGATGACTGGAAGGCTGACTGGATTTCCCATAACGATGAGACCCCTCTGCACCGGAACCCCGGTGAGCTGTNCCTTCCCGCCCCNCGGTATTACCGGAAGGCGTTTGACGCGGGCAAGAAAGTGGCGANNGCGCAANTGTATGCAAGTNCNCTNGGGGCGATGGAGCTCTACCTGAATGGGNAACGAATAGGGGACTCCCTTCTGGCCCCGGGATGGAGTGACTATCAGGCAAGGGCCAACTACGTGAGCCACGATGTGAGCTCCAAGGTCGTTGCGGGCTCCAACTGCCTCGGGGCGATTGTGGCAGACGGGTGGTACTGCGGCTATCTAGGCTCGGCGAAAAGGAAAAGGTTCGGGCCCTTTGGGACAGGTCGAAACCTCTANGGCAAGACTCCGGCNNTGCTNNTGCAACTGCANCTCCACTACGAGGACGGNACATCGCGGATTGTCACCAGTGATCCCACNTGGAAAGTGACNACCGGNCCNGAGTTCGAGGCCGACCNNCTGATGGGTGAGGGCTATGATGCCACCCGGGAACTCACGAATTGGTCGCAGCCCGCCTACGATGACAAGGAATGGGGTCAGAGCGTGGAAGCGNCCTCCAATCAATCCGTGAAGGCACCATTCAATGACGGTAAAGGCCGCCGGGTTNCGGAGGTCGGGTTNGTCAGGCCAAAGGNCTTGCAGNGTTATGCTGCCCCCCCCATTCGGATCATCGAAGAAAGGAAAGCGGTTGAAGTCAGCGAGCCTCGTCCTCAGTGCTACCGTTTTGATTTCGGCCAGAACTTTACCGGGAACGTGCGCTTAGAGGGAGAGGGAATGAAGAAGGGACAAAAGCTCATCATTCGATACGGAGTTACNGAGGGTGACTTTGATGGTGATCTTGGGAGGAGTGAAAGAGCAACAGACACCTATGTGTGCAAGGGAGAGGGATTGGAAGAATGGGCGCCCAAGTTTACTCTGCACACCTTTCGCTTCGCGGAAGTAGAAGGATTACTGGAAACGCCGGAAGCCGGATTTCTTACCGGACTGGTGACCCACACCGATACTCCGCTAACAAGTGGTTTCGAATGCAGTGATGAGCAGGTCAACAAAATCTACCAGAGCTGTCTCTGGACCCAGCGAGCGAACTGGATTGGCCTGCCTTCCACCTCTGAGAAGNTGAATGAACGTATGGGTNCTCTTGGCCCCGTTCAACTCTCCGCGAGATCCGCCTGCTATCATGCCGATAACGCGGGGTTCCTGCGCCAGTGGTTTACCACCATGCGGGGTGCCCGGGACAAGCAGGGCTACTATCGTAGATATGCTCCTTTTCCCTTTGCCTCAGGGAGAGTCTCTCACGGTGCGGGTTTCTCCGATGCGGGCATTCACGCTGTGTTTGATCACTGGTGGATGTANGGAGATGGCGAGGTCGTGAAGGAGAACTGGAATGCGATGAAGAAATACCTGCAAGCTCGNTATGATGCCTACCGGGCCTTACGGGGGAGAGCCTTTGGAATCAGTGAGGGAGACGTGATGCACTACAACGATCCAACNTCGACGAGGTTTATNGATCTCGCGATGCTCGCCNTNAACTTTCGGCTCATGGCNGAGATGTCNCGNGTGGCAGGAAACCCCATCAACCACCTCTCTTACAACNGGACCTTCGGGGAGCTGCAGGCGGATTTCCGAAAATTGTTCGTCAAGGAAGATGGGAGTCTGAAGGTAAGGTCCCAGACGGNCCACGTGCTNGCCCTTCGGTATGGTCTTCTGACCGATTCNTCAAAAACCAAGGTGACCAGCGACCTCCTCGAGCTCCTTGCCGCAAAGGAGACCGCGGAAACGAGTGGAGTGACGAGTGGAGCGCTTGGGACAAAGTCNCTNCTCCCCGTGCTGACCTGGACTGGGAATCATGATACGGCACTCAAGATTCTCCAGACTTCAAAATTCCCGTCGTGGGGATATGGAGTAAAGCAGGGCGACACGACCCTGCAGAGGGGATGGGGGCCCGCCGGAAAGAAACGAGCGCCAGGAGCCGCAGGGCTTAACCAGAGCTTTTCCGCGGTCAGTGGTTGGCTGATGGCCAAGTTGGCGGGCATTGACACGACGATCCCTGGCTTCCAGCGGATCCGCCTGGAGCCGTGGATTCCACAAAGCCAGCCGGAAGGGAGCCAAGGCACGCCTATAAGCTGGGTCAAAGCTCATTATGACTCCGTGCGGGGCCGCATTCAGGTGCAATGGAACCGCTTGGAGGGCGGGGGACTTCTCTACGTCTTTACGATACCGGTTCAGACGACCGCGACCGTGAGGTTACCCATGGGCCCTGCGTCCAAGCTCCTCGTTGATGGAAAGGCACCGGGGGCGGATAACCGGTTTCCCGGTGGATTCCTACAGACGGACAAGAAAGAGAAGATCACCTTAAATGTGATCCAATCCGGGACTTACCGGATCGAGCTGAAGTAGCCCCGTTGGTCAGGCTTTTCGATCCACCGAGACTTGCCACACTCCGGTGGGGCTACGCTCCAAGTCGCCGTTGAGTGCTTAGCGCACGGATGTGACAAATACGACACACAAAACAGTTTAAAGTGTCGCAATCGCTACCTATATGTCTGTGTGTGACACAAATTAACTATAGACTATATTTAACATGACAAAACCCAAGCAGTTGACCGCTTCAATTCTTGCGGCCCTTACTACCTCCGCCCTCCCAGCCCTCGCGGGGGACGGGTCTAATGGAGGAGATTGGTGCCGCCTTCTTACCGAAGATCTTGGATCTCCGATTTATTCCAATG
>PBTP01000083.1 GCA_002729275.1 Roseibacillus sp.
CTTATAAACCCGAGGATCGCAGGCTTTCATCCACTTCGAAGCTCTGGTTCATCGCCAGAGCTGGACTCTCTTCCCTGCTCGCTCCCACGATTTCCGCGGGAACACCGGCAACAGTGGTGTGGGGCGGGACATCCCGGAGCACTACGCTACCCGCTCCTATCTTTGCACCCTGCCCGATTTCAACCGGGCCCAGAATCTTCGCTCCAGCCCCAATGAGAACACCGGAGCGCACAATCGGGTGCCTGGCTCCTACCTCGTTACCTGTTCCCCCCAGGGTTACTTCGTGAAGGATGGAAACATTATCCTCTATGACAGCGGTTTCTCCCACCACAAAACTTGTAGCGTGATCAAGAAGGATTCCAGACCCGATACTAGCTGCGGGATGGATATCTACACCAAAGACCTCACTTGCGAGGCTTTGAAGGTAGAGAGCCATGGCACGACGAGAATCGTGCCACAGATGATTGGCAATTCGATAAGTCGTAACGGCAAAGAAGCCCTTGTAATACATCAGAGGCTCGAGGGTCGAGTTACACGCCGGATCTCTCTTCAGAATGGCCTCCAGGTCATCGCTGGCACTTTCAACCAGGGCTGGGTTATCCTTGAGAAGACCGGCAAGCAGTGGGACCAGGTTCTCAATGGGAGAGTCCTGCCGAGCCAGCTTACGCGCCAATCGCACTCCCAGAGCAGAGGACAGGCATTCCTGATCTAGAATCACCTCCTTGAGAAGGGCTAGTAGCCCAGGCTCTGCCGCGGCTATTTCCTCAGCACGGAGACGCATATCTCTCCAGAGAAGCTCCACCCGCTCGCCTTTCCCTTCCGGGGTATCTGCGGATTGTGAACTGGTGCCGGTATCGGACATATGTTTACGTTCTAACGGTGAAAGTTTCCCAGAAACTGGAGTATGCCTGTAGAGCTGCAGTCTGCCTTGCGAGACATTACGATGGAGCCACGGTGGTAAAGCTCGAGGACATTGCCCAGCAGGAAGATATTTCTCCTAGCTTTCTGGTGCAGATTCTCAACGAGCTGAAACGATTCGGGCTGGTTGACAGTAAAAGGGGCAAGGCGGGAGGGTATTTTCTATCCCAGCCACCGTCCAAGGTCTCTCTCCGCGAAGTGGTCCAAGCTGCAGAGCCGGGACTTCTCGCCACTCCGGACAATAGCTCAGGAGCATCCGGTCCAGCCATCAATGACATGTGGCACGGGTTGTCCAAGATCGTGCATGAACGATTGGGGAGTATCACCTTGGAATCGATGGCCTCGGAGGCAGGAGAGCCAATGTATTTCATCTGATCCCTATATTTCAGATACCGGCAAAGCAGCCACCTCTTCTCTCACGCTTTCCGCCAGTGGAGTGCTGAGATAGCGCTCGGTAGTACTGGCCGCAATCACGACTACCCGCTTCCCTGCCATTTCGTCGCGCTTTGCGATCTGCAGGGCTGCATGAACCGTCGCGCCACTCGAAATCCCAGCTGGAAATCCTTCCAGAAGGCAGAGCTGTTGAGCGGTCTCAAAGGCGTCTTCATTGGAGACCTGAGCAACCTCATCAACGATATCGGTGTTGAGGTTTCCGGGGACAAATCCGGCCCCGATTCCCTGAATCTTATGTGGTCCCGGGGCACCTCCAGAAAGCACCGGACTGGCGGAGGGCTCAACCGCAACTGTATGTAAATCTCGCCGCGACTTGATCACTTCAGAGACTCCCGTAATTGTTCCTCCAGTTCCAACACCGGACACGAACACATCAAGGTCGCCCCCAGTGTCCTTCCATATTTCTTCAGCGGTGGTTTTCCGGTGTGCCTCCGGGTTCGCAGGATTGTCGAACTGCCCGGGACCAAAGGCCTCCGGGTCTCCCTCAAGAAGTTGCTTTGATTTCGCGATCGCACCTCCCATCCCCTTGGGCCCCGGGGTGAGAACGATCTCCGCTCCTAACATTTTAAGCAGCACCCGACGTTCAATCGACATCGTCTCGGGCATGGTCAGAATACACCGATAGCCCTTGGACCTTGCCACAAACGCCAGAGCGATCCCGGTATTTCCCGAGGTTGGTTCGATAATGGTGCCCCCGGGCTTGAGGAGACCCTGAGCCTCCGCTGTCTCGATCATGGACTTTCCTATCCGGTCCTTGATGCTCAGAAGGGGATTATACCCTTCCGATTTCACAATTACCTCGGCCTTACATCCGTCGGTAATGTTATTTAGTTTCACCATCGGGGTATTCCCCACCATATCGACCATGCTGCCCGAGATTGCGTTCATTATTTTACTGGTTGTAGTTTGTATGGACGCGAGACCTACCTTTCATGCTGTCCCGCTTCAATGAATTATATCTGAAAATCCTGCTGACCTGATTCGAGATGCAGGCCGCATTCATACCTTTCGCCTTTGAACCGCGTTGCCTCCTGGGAGCTCGAACTCCCGGGACTGGTTGAATGCCAGTCTCCCATCGTGACATACCCGGCCGCTGCAAGAGGATGTCGCGGAAGATCATGGTCATCGATAAAGCGCTCAACTTTCTCACTATTCCAATCAATAATCGGATACACCTTGAGAGTTCTTGCCTGCCGCTCGGCCATTTCACGCTGGGAACGCCCTCTTGACTGCTGGTGCCTGAGGCCGCTGATCCATGCATCGGCGCCCAGATCCTGCAGGGCCCGATTCATGGGCTCTACCTTGTGCACCCGGGCATAATTGTTCAGATCCGTCCCACCATTCTCCCACTGTTTTCCATGAAGAGCCTCCTGACGGGCTGCTGTCACACGTGGGGAATAGACATGAGCGCTGAAATCCAGCTCCTTCTCCAAAAGGGAAGCATAGTGGTAGGTCTCAGGGAAAAGATATCCCGTATCTATAAAGACCACCGGGATACGAGGCGCATGCTCTCGGAGCAGCTTTAACATTACCGCAGACTGTAAGCCGAAACTCGTGGTGGCCACAATCCGGCCCGCAAATCTCTCAGCAAGAACCTCGACCCGCTCTCCGGCTTCGAGAGAACGAAGCTGCGTGTTCAGAACACTCAGATCATCCTCAGTTCCCATTTTTGATTGTTTTTCAGCTCTCATGATCCTCTAGCAGTCTCATTGCTCCTCGCTGGCGACATCCTGATGAAAGTCCAATCCGTTGGACGTCGCTTTTACGTAGCCTTTCCTAATGACAAAGTCTCCAAAACTCTCTTTTGCCTCCCGGCTCCCCGCATAGTCCCTGATGATCGGTTCGAGGAGACTTCTGATGTCCTCGCTCTTAACGCTGGCGCGGTAAAGCTTACTAAGCCTCTGCCCGGAGAACCCTCCGCCAAGGTAGACGTTATATTTACCCGGAGCCCGACCCACAAAGGCTATTTCCGCGATATAAGGCCTCGCGCAGCCGTTAGGGCAACCAGTCATACGAATCGTTATCGCGTCATGCCTCAGACCACATTCCTCAATCACCTCTTCCAGTTCGGTTACAACATCGGGCAGATGTCGTTCAGCCTCAGCTAAAGCCAGACCACATGTTGGAAGAGCGACACAAGCTAACGAGTGTAGTCGTAATCCCGTATGCTGCTTGTGGGTATCAAGCCCGTATTCATCGATCAATTGCTTCACCTCCGGACGCTGCTCTCTGGAAATCTTCGCCACCACAAGGTTTTGGTTTCCCGTCAGACGAAATTCGCCGTCGAGCATTCTGGCTATTGCGAGAAATCCACTTCGCCAGCGGGCCTCGTCAGTATCGCAGACCCGCCCCCCGGGAACGTAAAACGTATAGTTAGAAGTACCATCCCCGTTTTCCGACCACCCATAACGGTCCCCATTCTCAGTAAACTCATAGGGGCGTTCCTCCTCTAGTTTGTAACCCAGGCGCTCCTCTACAAGTGCGCTGAACCCATCGACGCCGTGATCGTCGACCGTATATTTCAGTCGGGCATGCTTTCGCTCGTGACGGTCCCCGTGATCCCGTTGCACCAGCACAATTTTTTCCGCAACATCCACGACCTTGTCGGCCCCCACAAATCCGATCACATCCGCTACCCTGGGATAGGTTTCTTCCTGGCCGTGAGTCATGCCCATCCCCCCTCCTACAGCCACATTGAAGCCTTCGAGGCCCTTCTTTCCTGTAATCGCGATGAAGGCGAGGTCATTGGCATAGACGTCAACGTCATTATTGGGCGGCACTGCCACCGCGATCTTAAATTTTCGTGGAAGATAATGCTTCCCGTAGATCGGCTCTTCCTGCCGTATGCTTGATTCTACCTTTTCTCCATCGAGCCATATCTCGTGATAGGCCCCAGTAGCAGGGGTTAGGTGATCACTGAGGTCCTTTGATATCTGCAGTATTTCGGCATGAAGCGCAGAGGCATCAGGATTCGCGTTACACATCACATTGCGGTTTACGTCACCACAGGCTGCGATGGTATCCAGCGCGGTTTCATTGATTTCCCGGATCGTTCTTTTCAGGTTACTCTTTATGATCCCGTGAAGTTGATAGGCCTGCCGCGTCGTAAGTTTGATTGTGTCGTTAGCATACTCCGTAGCCATTCGGTCGACTTCAATCCATTGCTCTGGAGTAGACACTCCTCCGGGAACCCGGATCCGGATCATGAAGGAAAATGCCTTTTCCAGTTTGTGCGTTCGCCGAGCGGAGCGAGCATCTCGGTCATCCTGCTGATAAGAGCCGTGAAACTTGAGCAACTGTTGATCGTCAGTAGAGATGCCCCCGGTCGAAAGATCCGAGAGCCCCTCTGCGATCGTTCCTCTTAAATAATCGCTACGGTCCTTGATACCCTCGTTTGCCGCCAGTTTACGCTCTGCTGTGCTCATTTTCCTGAAATGTGAAATTAGTAAACGTCTCGTTGATATCGTCCGATGCTTTTTAGCTCCCGAAGATAGGTGTCCGCTGCTTCGGGAGTTCGGCCTCCCCATGATTGCACCACATCCAAAAGTGCCGCGTGGACGTCTGGAGCCATCCGGGAGGCATCACCGCAGACATAGAAGTGAGCTCCCTTTTCTAACCAATTCCATATCTCCTGACCCTTTTCCCGAATCCGGTCTTGCACGTATATTTTTTCCGGCTGATCCCGGGAAAACGCCACATCAAGTCGAGTCAGCGCTCCGGACTTGAGATGATCCTGCCACTCGAGCTGGTATAGAAAGTCATAGGTAAAGCGCTGGTCACCAAATATCAGCCAACTAGGACCACTTCCCTCCCTCGTGGACCGGTCCTCGACAAAAGCCCGGAAAGGGGCCACCCCTGTTCCCGGTCCAACCATGATGATGGGCAGGGCGTCGTTCTCGGGAAGCCGGAATCGCTTATTGGGAGAGACAAAAACGGGCACGGTATCCCCTTCTACCACCAGATCAGCAAGACAGGTTGATGCCACTCCCTTTCTCGAAAAGCCATGCCCGTCATAGCGCACTGCCGCTACTGTCAGATGGACCTCTCCATCATGCTCCCGCGGACTGGAAGAAATCGAGTACAATCGCGCTGGCAACATCCTCAAAGTGTCAATCAACTCCTGAGCCTCAGTCTTCGGCGCCGGAAAATCTCGAAGCAGGTCAACAATCTGACGCCCCCAACTCCAATCCTTGAACAGCTTGCGGCTCTCGTCACCAAGAAGGGTTTCCAGCTGCTTGGATCCGCTATGAGTCTGCCAGGCAGATGCTACCTTTCTCGACAGGGCCGTGATGTCGTAATCCTCCCGAAGAGCCTCTCGCAAGGCCTTGTCATCCGAGGAACGCGTCCTCACAATCTCATCCCCAGTCAGGCCGACTGCCCCAAGGAGAGAATCAACCACGTCATCGGCATTGGTTGGAACAACCGCCAGCGAATCTCCAACCTCATAATTGAGCCCTGATCCCTCGAGACTGAGTTCGAAGTGCCAAGTTTCTTTTGCAGAGCCAGATGCATTCAAGAGCACCTTGTCGAGAAGCCGTGCTGGGAAGGGATTTTTCTTCCCGTATTTCGCGGTAGTAGCTGCCACCGGAGAGCTCACCAGCGTCGACGTATTGATTGCCGATCCTCCGAGCCCTTCAAGAGCCCTCTCGACCCACTCCTCATAAGACTCCTCGAAGTCTACGTCACAATCCACCCGGGAGGTCACCCTTGTCGCCCCAAGCTTGTCCAGCTGTTGGTCCACATCCCTGCCGACCTTGCAGAAATGCTCGTAGCTGGTGTCACCGAGAGCGCAGACGGAGTATCTAACACCACTAAGGTCAGTTTCCCCTGACATCAGAGCACTATGAAACCCCTCAGCACTCTCCGGGGGATCGCCCTCACCCCAGGTACTGACCACTACGAGCAAACTTTCCGCCCGCGCCAGATCTTCCAGGCCAGACTCGCTCATATTCTTCATCGTGGCCTTAAAGCCCTTCCGCTTCGCGAGCTTCGCACTGCGGGCAGCAAGTTCTTCCGAGTTACCAGATTCAGTGCCATAGAGCACAAGCAGGTTTCCCGAGNCCCCAGGCTGTGCGACCTGGCCGCCAGCATCGAGGTGCCTTCCCAGCCATGCACGCTGCTCNGCGCTACATCCCCTCAGGAATTCTGAGAGAAAGTCACGCTGCCCNTTNTCAAAAGGCGCATCACCAGGNAGCTTAAACATTAGTTACTTGATAAAGTAGGTTATGTTTATAAGTTNCGGATGATTCCCACCAAATGCAATCTGAAAACTAAAGAAAAATTAGGTCCACCCTGCTCACAAAGGGCTTTAATGAGGCAATCCCTTCTACAGTCCACGCCCTGACCCCAACTCCTCTGCAGAAACCAAGTNGTCAACTCAANGGGCTCTCTGAATTCAAGGATAGCTCTAAATCCAGTGCCAATTCAGCAAGACCTCGATTTCCGGATGGATGCTATGATGCACCGGACAGCCTAGGGCCGCACTTTCAAGAGCCTTNCGATCTGGATGACTCTCCTCCAACGGCATGTTAATGGCGATCTCCAGTCTGGAGATCCGCCGTGGGAGATCTTCGGACATGTGCTTACCTACAGTGAGCTTCATCCCTTCCAGCGAGATCTNCTTCCGCTGGGCCACAATNCCCATNACNGTAGCCATGCACGACCCCAGAGACGCAGCCACCAGGTCCGTCGGGGAGAAGGCTTCTCCCCGACCATTGTTATCAACTGGCGCATCCGTAGAGAAAGTGTCGCCCGAGGGACCATGAGTGGCTGAACATCGAAGCTTTCCCTCGTAATCTATCTTGATCTTAATCATTCCTCTGTTGGTTCTTCGGCTACACTTTCAGGTTCCTCCTNCTTGTCGACGATTACCGGCACTTTGGCAAGAACGACCCGGAAACCATAAAGACCAGAAGTATCGACGCCGCCGCCACTCTGGGATGGTTTGCGGACCGGCTGTCTCACAGAAGCTTTAAGGTGATTATCATCAAAGCTTTTCCAGCAAGCTCCTCGAGCAACGTCGTATTGTCCAAATGNGCTGTAGTCGCTCGCAACCCACTCCAGAACATTTCCTTCAAGGTCATACATCTTTTGTGTTCCCACCGACCTTCCCGCGTAGCTGGCTACTGGAGAGGTGAAAGCAGCACCGTCTTCGTATCCAACAAGATGCCCGTCAGCATCAAGAGAGCCCAGCTCGGCCAGGCTGACGTCCGCAAAATTCCCACCACTTACTGGCGGAGGCATCTGCGGGCCCCAGAAAAATCCTTCGGCCTGCCCATGTTTATCCATAGGCCACTCTCCAATCTCACCTTCTAGCCCTACGAAAATACTCCACTCAGGATCGCTCGGAAGGCGATAATGGTGCCCTGCTCCAATTTCNCCCTCCTTGCGCTCTCGAAGAGTCAACCACAGGCAAAAGAGTTCGGCATCTCCTCTGGTCACATTCACGACCGGATGCTCAGGTCCATATGCTCCGTCATCTGCAAAATCAGGCGGCAGCGGAGGGGTAAACGTCCCAGCCCATCGATTAATGAAGCGTGCATAATCCGCCGCTGCGCTTTTATCCGGACGCTTGGGAAGTGGAATTTTCTCCGCCAGGCTCTCCACGAAGGCGTCAAAGTCACTTTGGCGGGTTTCCCAGATGCTCGCGAGCAACTCCAGATTCTCCCGGACCGGAATAAACTGCATACCTAGGCTATTCTCTAGTGGTTCCCTCTGATAATCAAAAAGGTTCTCTCTCTCGAGTGCTACCAGAATCTCATCCGAGACCTCGTTCATCCGAAGAACGATAGACCGCTCATAACGACGAAAGCCAGGAAGCTCTACAATGAGCTTGAGCCCTCCCTGCCCCTTGGGATTCAGCTCGACCCGTACTCCTCGCTCCTCCGCGTCATCTCCCTCTATCGGCGTCTGTCCCAAGGTTTGTGAGTAGACCTCTCCCTTGTGGATCCTTTGCACATAGACATTCGCTCCAGCAGGTTTACTTGCAATCCTCAGATAGGCATAAGCCCTCGTTCTGACAACCGCGTAGAAGGGATGCATCTTCCTCTTCNTGGGATCCTCCTCCTTGAGCCCCCCAATAAATCGCCGCTTGTCCAACTTAAATTCAAACCACTGGTCCTCCTCGAGATGTGTCTCCCTGCACTGAACCTCAAGCCACTTCACGTAGTCACGAGCCTCCCGCTCGNTGACGAGGACGACCTCTTTTTCAATTCCATTTTTAAAGAGAGTTTGAATTACCCCGCTTTGCTTGCTCGTCGCTTGCTGGAAATAATCCCATGACTCCGCCGTCACGTAATACTGGCTGATATGGTAGTCCTCCTCAGGCTGATAGGGGGCCCCAAAAATGTCCACCCAGGGCTCCAGTTCCCGAGGAGGGTTGAACTCAATCAAGCTTGGTCCAATCACCGCTCCTCTCTCACCGACAGTTTCCGTAACGGTTTGCGGACGATACCCCTTTAGCTCAAGGGTGACTGTAACATTACTCCCTTGGGGATAATCCCGGGGATCCAGGGGCGTGAGCCCAAGAATCTCACCATCCTCGCTAAAAACGGCTGCTCCCGGAGGATCGCTCAGAATCGTTACGCTTCTCATCTGCAATGGAGGAGGCTCCAGCGAACCCGAATCCGAAGCGGTCTCGAGTGGGGATAGAGCAATCATCTGACCGAGAGCCGCCATCACGGTGAGAGCCCCAAGGACGCCGGCCACTAACCCCATTCTTGTTCTAAATGGTCGTGATCGCCCCTGCTCAAGCCTGAGAAGCTCATGCCCTAGATCCGCGGCTCTTCTAATCTTTCTCCGTGAGATTCTTGGTTCGCAGATATCACAGATCACAGAATTAAGCGCCCGCCACCTTTTGAGTTTNACCCCCTCGGGCAACTGCTCCGGCAATTCGGGGAAATCCAGACGATCCTTCCCCGTTGCCATTTCATATAGCACTTTTCCAAGGCTATACACGTCGGCCTGAGCCGACCCGGGGCCTTCCGGGGGAACAAAGCCCTCGGTCCCAACAAAGGTCTGCTGTCCTCGAAGGGCCACCAACCCGATATCTGCCAGCTTTGCCTTGCCATCGACGAAGATCACATTGGACGGCTTCACGTCCCGGTGAGCGAGACCATTTNCGTGAAGGTGTTGTAAGGCCTCCGCCAGAGTTCGACCACAGGTAATACAATCCTCNACTGCAATACCCTCTCCCGCGGCCTCTTTCATATCGCTACGGAGAGTTCGAGGCTCGTATTCCACCGGATTAACATCACGCCCCGCGGCAATATCATCGCCCAACTCCATCACATAGTAATAGAAGGGCTCTTCCTCCACCTCCGCCCTCCCTACGTGCAGGATATNCACCAGTCCCGGGTGATCTCTTGAGATGGGTTCATATTTGAGGATCCCCTCAAACTCTCTCTCGAATCCACGTTGGTCTTCGAAGTTATTNTGCCACACNGCCTTCACCGCTCGCAACGCACCCGTCNCCCCCCGGGCAAGCCAAACCTCACCATAGGCGCCACCACCTATTTTTCTCAGAACCTCATGATCCGGGATCGTGAGATCTGGACGAACATTACTGCTTTGCATGCTTCTCGAGTTTGGCCAGCTCTCTTTTTAAGACAGCACCCACCCGATGCTTTGCCAGGTAGACCTGAGCCATGCTCACCCCAAGATGGGCCTGAACTTTCTTGGCGTCCCACTCCCTCACTACGTAGTAATCAAAAATCTGATATTGTTTTGGTGATACCTGCCCCTTGACCCGCGAGAGAGCCGCATCCGCTAGGTTTTTTTTCCACTCCACGTTCCACATGCGTTCAAGCAAGTCCCCGCTTGGGTCCTCAAAACGGTCAATTACTGCGGTTTTGCGCTCCTCATTCCACTCGTTACCCGCCATTGCAGTATCTTTCTTGCGCNTCCGGAATTGATCATTAATCCGCCAGCGAGTCATGTTCATCAGCCATGTCTTGAATGATCCCTGCTTCGGATCATACAACTGNTTCCTNCTTTGCTTGGCAATCGATAGAATCGTCTCCTGAACGACATCAAAGGCTTCATCAGAACGTAGTCCCGCCTTCAGGCCAACCGAATATATCAGACGCCAGTAAGTCTGGTAAAATTCATCCCAGGTTCTCTGGTCCTCCCAGTTTTCCAGCCGCGCGATCAGGCTTTTACGGGTACGCTCGTAGGCCTGCTCGAAGCCTTTTTTCCGATCCCCTCCTGCGGGGTCGGATTGTTGGCTCTGGGAATCTTTGGACATTACGAGGCGTGGTCGCACAACAGTAAAACGTCAACAACTGCTCTGACTACCATAGAATTATTGTTTGCCTTAGAATTTCCCCTGCGAAGAAACACCCACAAACCCAANATCCNCGGCGGAGGATATCCCAGATCGTCCTCAGCGCCTACCATTTCCGGGTATTTTACGCACCTTCCCTACCCCGCGCTGAAAAGGTTTGCCTCCTCATCTTCCTTTCCCTCAAGGTCTCTTGGTCATGTCCCTGAGTTCNGATCCCATCTCTGGAGCCGCCTCTCGCCGGAGCGCACTCTCGAGCCGTCGCAGTTTTCTTGGCTCCGCCACAGCCGTAACCGGGAGCCTTGTTGCCCCCGGAATATTACCTGTGCTTGCCAGTGAGGCCACCAAGTCGAGCAACCAGCCCGAGACCATCGTCAAAACGTTTTACGATTCCCTGAGTCCTGAGCAGCACAAGATAATCTGTTTTCCTTACGACCACGAACTCCGCCTGAAAATTGAAAATAACTGGCATATTACGAAGGCTAAGGTCGAAAGCTTCACAAAAGACCAGCAGGCCATGATCAAGGAAATCTTCATGGGAATTCACAGTGATGAATATGCCGAAAGGGTCTTCGAGCAGGTTGAGTGGGATAGTGGAATCGACGGTTTTGAGGGGGGCTCCTCAGTTGCCATCTTTGGGAAACCCGGGACCGGAAAGTTTGAGTTTGTCCTAACTGGACGTCACTGCACTCGCCGATGTGATGGCGACTCTGTGAAGGGCGCTGCCTTTGGAGGGCCGATTTTTTACGGTCATGCGGCGAGGAGTTTCAATGAAAGCGCTAAACACGAGGACAACGTCTACTGGTATCAGGCGGTGAGAGCCAACGAGGTCTATCAAATGCTCGATGGNAAACAGCGCGAGTCAGCNCTTCTGGGTAAGAGCCGTGGCGAAAGAGGGAAAAAGACCGTGGAGTTGTCGGGAAAAAAAACCGGGCTGGCTGGAATCAGGGTGGGCGACCTTAAAGACGACCAGAGAGGCCACGTCATGAAAGTTGTGGGTGATCTTCTAGCCCCCTTTCGTGAAGAAGACGCTCAGGAAGCTATTAAGCANATNAAGGCGGGAGGGATCGAAAATCTTCATCTCTCCTTCTACCGAGATGAAAACATTGGTGATGATGANGTGTGGGATGTGTGGCAACTAGAAGGACCAAATATGGTATCGTATTTCCGGGGCTTACCCCACGTTCATGCATGGCTCCATATCCGCGAGCCATCCTGAGGTGAGAGAGTCTTCTCCAGTCACCTAAAGACCCGCACTCCGCCACTCCTTCCATCCACCTCGGTAGACCGATGTAGAGTAGCCCAGCCGTGCTAAGTTTCTTGCCGTGGTGAGGCTGTCGGGACAATCCTCGTCAGCACAGTAGATGACGACTTTCCTGCCGGAGATTAGGGCCTCATCGAGATCTTGACGAAATGATTTAAACCCCGCCTCGAAGTTTTTCAGCGGCAGGCTCACTGCTCCTGGGATGTGGCCTAGCCGGAAAAAAAAAGCCGGACGAACGTCCACCAATAAAACACTGTCCTCCTCCAGTAACTGGAAAAGNTTCTCTAGCTGTATCCCACGGATACGAACTACCTCCCGGGGATTCGCNTCTCCCGGAGCAGTCGCTGCGGTGACACCATCTCCATTCTTCGTCGGAACCCGGGAACCCGGATCTTTCCCAGCAGGCACCCCNGCACAGGAGGAAAAAAGCACAGCCANGNCGACAGGAATTCCCCGGAATCCNCTCCTGAGCCTCATTATCAANCTCTGGAGGCNGCTGCCGTCTTTCCGCACTGGCTACCGGGGAAAACTTCTATCGAGGNGCCGCGAGATCGATATATCCACCGACGGTTACTTGCCGAAGCAATAGAGGTTCCGGCGACCCCTGATAAAGAGGCGCTTACCAGTCGCGATGGGAGAGGCATAAAGATTGTCCTCCAGCCTGTTTTCAGTAAGTCCGGTCAATCCCTTGCCCTCAACAGTTCCCGAGAAGACCACTCCATCAACACGTGCCAGATACAGTTTGTTACCCGCAAGAAGGGGCGACGCGTAAAATTTCTGAGCTGCCTTCGGAAGCTGCTCCTCCCAGAGGGTCTTCCCACTGCGTGCGTCGAGACAGGAAACCAAGCCTCTTGGCTTTTCCGAGTCATTCAGCACGATAAAGGTTCCGCTTTCTTCATCAGCGACGGGTGATACCGAGTCGGCTCCAATGCCTTCCCGCTTCCACGCCCACGCGCCTTCCGTAATATCTCCTTTCCCTCCAACCCGGATTCCTCCAGTCATTTTACCACGGGCGTATGAAACTGCCACAATGCCCTTCGCGGAAGCCGGAGAGGCGATCACCCGCCAGAACTTGGTTTTCTTCGGATTGAATCCTCCACAGGTCCAGAGTAGTTTTCCATTGGAAGGATCATGCCCCGTAAGATGATCTGCTCCCCAGGTCACCAAGGTTTCCTGCCCTTCTATTTCCGTAACGAGAGGGGTCGTGTAGGAATCGCCAGATTCCGCTCCAACATCGAAATTACGATCTACCTTCCAGGCAATCTTACCAGTAGTTTTCTGAAGTCCAATCACATAGGACCCTCCCTCCGTCTGCATCACTGCGAGCACAAGAAACCCACCAGCAATCACGGGCGACGTTCCCTCATCCCACCAGAGGGTATCCTGCCCAAATTTATCCTGCAAATTGAGCTCCCAGACCTTCTTTCCCTTCATGGTCAGAGCCGCAACTCGCCCGGATTTGAAGTAGGCAAAAATGCCTCTTCCATCCGTTACGATAGAAGAATTCGCTCCAGTTCCCTTCTGCTTATTATCTCCCTTTCCCGGAGTCTCACTTCCGAAACTCGTTTGCCACAACTCTGTTCCCTCCAGGTCGTAAGCAACCACAGCATCATTACCCTCGATCCCGCAGGTCACCAGCAACTGGTTATTCGTAATGATCGGGGTTGAGTTTCCCGGTCCTGGAAGGTGGACCTTCCAAAGGAGATTCTGCTCTTCAGAGAAGGATAGAACTGTTTCCGCCTCAGGCGCGACCCCGCTTCCATGGGTATCGCCCCGCCAACTCTTCCACTCCCCAGCCTGCAAACAAATGCTGCCGGACATAATCATCACACCGATGAGGTTTCGATACTTCATAAGTAGTTCCTAGATATGTCAGACTGAACGGCACGGCCAGTAATAAAAGTCCCTCGAAAGGGATCTCAATCAGGGAGGTCGGCCATCAGAGCTCTGCGCACGGAACTATTACCCCCATCCCACCTTTCCTCGCATAAATGCCGTCCTCCCTGTATTTCGCAATTGGCTTGGCCACTGTTCACCGCAGACTCACATATTCAGATCACCCAATCACCTGCCATCATGTCCCGCACTCTCCCCTTTCTTCTCTTCGCATGGGCCCATGCGCTCGCCGCTACTCCCAATATTCTCTTTATCCTCGCGGATGACCTCGGAGTCAGGGACCTCTCCATCGAAGGCAGCACATACCATGAGACTCCTCACATCGATCGCATCGCAAGGGAGGGAGTGCGCTTCACGCATGGCTACGCTACCTGTCAGGTATGTTCTCCTTCCCGTGCCAGCATCATGACAGGGAAATACCCTGCCAGACATGGAATTACTGACTGGATTGGTGCCGCAACCGGAAAGAACTGGAATCGCAATAACAGGATCCTGCCCTCGGAATATACCCTCCATCTCCCCCACGAGGACACTAGCCTGGCTGAGGCCCTGAAGGAGGGCGGTTACCGGACCTTCTTTGCCGGCAAGTGGCATCTTGGTGGTGAAGGCTCCTTGCCCAACGACCACGGCTTTGACCTGAATATTGGCGGACATCACAGGGGCAGCCCACCCGGAGGGTTCTTCTCCCCCTTCCGAAACCCCAAGATGAAAGACGGACCGAAGGGCCAATCACTACCACTTCGACTCGCCAATGACACCGCCACCTTCATCAAAGACAAGGCTGG
>PBTP01000084.1 GCA_002729275.1 Roseibacillus sp.
TCGGTTCTTGAGGAGATCTGCACGACGGGGGCAGGAATGCGGGAGGAGGATGCCAGAGGCCTGCTGGGATCGTTTCTTTTTCGCCGGGAGGATGTTCATAAGAGGGTAAGGGTTCTCTCGGGAGGAGAGAAAAGCAGACTGAACTTGGTTAAATTCCTCGTAGATCCTCCAAATCTTCTCCTGATGGACGAGCCGACGACTCACCTCGACCTTCTTTCGGTTGAAGCCCTGATTCAGGCCCTGAAGCAATTTTCAGGGTCGCTTGTGTTCATTTCCCACGACGTGCACTTCATCCGTAAGTTGGCGGAGACAACATGGCATATCGCTGATGGGCAGGTGACCAAGTATAGTGGGGGATACGATTACTACCTCGAAAAATCCGGGCTTTTGGATGATGAGAGAGGCGGAGTAACCGCCTGATGACGGGGTAGCTTCGTCGGGGGTAGTCTTCTTAATGGAGGGGGAGTGGGTCCTTGGTCGCAAAATTGCGGGATCAAGGGGGTTTCTGATATAAAAATGGAAATGGCGTCTTCCCTGTCCGGTTGGGAGAAGGATGTTCCAGCTCCCGATATGTGTTCTTCTCTCACTTGGCCTCCAGGCTGTGAGCGGGGAGCTGTTGAATATCCCGGGGCTGCCACGGGACGACGGTTCGCTTCTTGGTCATCGGTTTAATCGAGGACCCAACGAAGCGCATTTCTCTACCGGAGACTCCGGTGTTCCGGGCGTGATGTCTGGTCCGAACGGTGAGCCACACGTCGCGAGCATCAACCTTGGTAGACATCGGGGGACGACGGACTACGGCCGCCGACTTAACGGATCATTCGGAGAGCCGGGTATTTCAATCGATACCTCCGCACTTTTCCCATGGCTCCAGCCGATCCTTTCCCAGATGCGGTAAGCGTCACCCAACTGAAACAGCAACCCATAAAAAACTATGAAATCACATTCACAACTTATCTGCCGCCTGGCTTATTCAGCATTCCTGATGGGAATGCTGGCAGGAGGGCTCTCACTAGGTCAGGAAATTGAATCAACGGAAGTTGATGGCGATTCCCTCCGTGTTCGGATCCGGGCCCCTCGGATAGAATTGGAGCGAATCAATCCGGACGGGAGTTCAACCGCCGAGGCTTCTTCCTCCAGCAATTCACAGATCGTGGAGCTCGAAATTCCCATGGACTCACCCACTAAGCTTTTCCGGGCACGGGTGCGCCTGGGAGACCAGGACTTTGGCTCAGCCCTCCGCCCCATAGTAGAGCAGAGCGCGATTCCCAATCTGGATGACATCAGGCCCTCCTCGATTAATCTAGAGGGGAACGAGCTGACTCTCCAGTTTCCTCCGGAACATACTGAGGTTCGTAATAGGGATTTCTTCCCGGAGGGGTTCCCCCTGTTTCTTGACGAAGGGCCCCTGAGAATGCAGCCCGGGCGGGCCCCAGGCTCGTACACCGCGGTGCTAAATGAAGGAGTAGCGCGGAAATTCCGCTTCGAACTAGAAGGAGCCCTCAACCGCTTACGCGAGCTCGGGGACGGCACAGTGCCGGTGTATGCAGATCGTCAGTTTACTGGCCGGATGGCCGTGCCGGCGATTAATGCACTGGGTGACAGCTTGGACCTGTTTCCTTTCCGGAATAGCCGGGAGATCCAACCGCTCGCTTTTGGTGGAGGCGCGATTCTCGGCTCTTCCTCCGCAGTAGATTCCGGAAAGTCGCTGCTGATCACGGACCTCTCGGTTGTCAATGATCCCGAGCGGACTTGGGATCCTTTCAATCCCAACGCCTTGTCATACATCGACCCAGCCACTGGGCGCCCACGTAAATGGACCTTTGGGTTCCTGATGGAGGAAATGTGCAATTCCGTGCTGACCGGGGTGGATCCGAAGATCTTTGCTCGCCGCTGGATCGACCATTTTGAGCAGTTCCAGACGATCAACTTCGATGACGTTCCCGACCGACAGGGGGACATCCAGTCTGCTCTCATTGACAAATGGGAGTCTGCCAACTTGGCAGAAGGTCTCGACCCCCTGGATCTCAAGAACGCTCCCTTCCGGCTGACTGCAATTGTGAACCGAGTGGATCTGCGGAGTGCCTCAGGCTATGCTGCCGGGGATGCCGGGGAGTGCCGTTTCGTTTTCTGTGCTTACGACCTTGATACAGGAGCTCACAAGCCGATGACCGTGATCTTTGAATATGGAGTTCCGCTCAGCACCTGTATTCAGATCAAGAATTGGGCCCAGCAGTGGCAGCAGCTGACCGACCTTGACTTTGTCTCTGTTGATCCCGCGAGCACCTTCAACACGGACCTGGAGAGCCTCACTGACGTAGTGGCCTTAGCAAATGCGGATGCCTCCAAGCCCAATGGAAGCGCAATCAACCAGCTTCGTTCCAATAATTTCATTGAGCCTTTTACTCTGCCTTGGACCATGCGCGAATGGCAGATTACCGGAGCCGGCATAGCGCCCAGCCATCTCACCGCGGTCACGACCAAGCAGACTCCGGCAAATTCAAAAATGGGAACCTCCGACCTTGCCAACTATCTGAATACCTTTGAGGCCGATATTCTCGCGGGCACTCACAGCGTTCCGCTCTCCTTCCCGGGAGCCACTCCTTTTCTCTCGGGAAAATCAGAGGTTCCTACTCCTGGGTTTTTCTGGAACACCGCTGGAATTGCAAATAATGAGGCTCGCCATCACTTCTCCTTGAACACCTGCAATGGTTGCCACGGGGGAGAGGCAGGAGCCCAGCTTCCGACGGTTGGGGGCCTGCCGCTGGATCCCGTCACCGGGATGGGGGCAACAGGCCCGTCCAGTTCTGCGCCAAGCTTTGTCCATATTGCGGAACGGAATGCTACTGCACAGTCGCATCTGTCCAGATTCCTTACGGGGACTGGAAGCGCTCTCAGTGACCCCGTGAGCAGTGTGCCCCGGGTGTTTGACGACCTCACGCGCAGGGCTGCAGATCTCGATTTTGCAGCCAATATGCCCTGCCTCATGCTGTCCCTCACGCCGGCTCTGGCCACGAGGTCACATTAAAACCCTGATTCCAAATGGTGGAATTCCATTAGAGGACAAATTCAGAATCGTAATTTTTACAGTGAGCATGAGCGGCTTGATGAGATTCTGGGTCACCAGTAAAACAGAGAGGAAATTGCCATGCTTCTCCAGCGCGGCCGGTAGTAATCGGCCGCGCTTTTTATTCCGCGAGGGCGACTGATCCTGCTTGGGGGGATTCACTACGGAAAGAATTTCGTGTTCAACCGGCCCGTTCCGTGGTTTTCCTCCATCGCACATGGGCAAGGATAAGACAGCCATCACCCCCACCAGAGAGGAAGATTTTCCTGAGTGGTATCAACAAGTCGTTCGCGCCGCTGACATGGCGGAGAATTCCGAGACGCGTGGATGCATGGTGATCAAGCCATGGGGCTTTGCGATCTGGGAGAATATTCAGTCGCAACTGGATTCAAGGTTCAAGGAGACAGGGCATCAGAATGCCTATTTCCCGCTTCTGATCCCCTTGTCCTACCTCGAGAAGGAGGCGGAGCACGCTGAGGGGTTTGCCACTGAGTGTGCGGTAGTGACTCATCACCGATTGGAGGCTGAGAAAGATCCGGAGAGTGGAAAGACCAGAATGGTGCCTACAGGCAAGCTTACAGAGCCCTACGTCATTCGCCCTACCTCGGAGACAATCATTGGAGCTGCCTTTTCGCGCTGGGTGGAAAGCTACCGGGATCTTCCCCTGTTGATCAACCAGTGGGCCAACGTGATGCGCTGGGAGATGCGCACCCGCCTTTTTCTCCGAACCGCCGAGTTTCTCTGGCAGGAGGGACACACTGCCCACGAGACGCAAGCAGAGGCAGAGGAGGAAACGCGCCTGATTCACAAGCTGTATGAGGACTTCCTCCGTGATCATCTCGCGATTCCAGTGGTCCCCGGTGAAAAGACGGAGGCCGAGCGCTTCCCGGGTGCACTTAACACCTACACGGTTGAGGCCATGGTGCAGGACCGGAAGGCTATTCAGGCAGGAACTTCACACTATCTGGGTCAGAATTTTGCCAAAGCTCAGGAAATTACCTTTGTCGGTCGTGAGGGAGGTAAGGAGTATGTTCATACTACTTCATGGGGAGTAAGCACCCGCCTGATTGGAACGCTCATCATGGCTCATGCGGATGACGATGGACTAGTCCTTCCACCAAGGGTTGCGCCTCAGCAGGTAGTCATTGTCCCGGTGACACCAAAGGAGGAGACTCGGGAGGCTATCATTGAGTCCTGTGAGGCATTGGCAGAAGCACTGCGGCGAGAACAGAGCTATGCGGGAGCTGCGGTCCGAGTGCATGTCGATACCCGTGATCTTGGTGGAGGGGTAAAAAAATGGGAGTGGGTGAAGAAGGGCGTTCCGATCCGAGTCGAAATTGGGCCGAGGGATCTTGATGCGGGGAAGGTCTGCCTGCAGCGTCGAGATCGAGCTCCAAACGAAAAGGATTTTGTTGACCGGGAAGAGTTCATCCGCAGCGCCCCGCAGATTCTTTCAGAAATCCAGCAGAGCCTGCTCGACCGTCTTACCGCGTTTCGCGAGGACAACATCACCGAGTGCGGCAGTCTGGAAGAATTCAAAGATCACTGGCAAGGGGACGACAATCCCGGGTGGTTGCTTACCCCATGGGCAGGATCGACCGAGGAGGAAGAGAGCCTTTCCAAGGAACACAAGATCACCATCCGCTGCCTTCCCAATGGGCAGCAGGAGGGTCCGGAAGCTCCCTGTGTTCTGACGGGTCAGGCCACCAGTGTCCGGGCCCTTTGGGGACGCGCCTACTAGGGCCAGTTGCTGATTGGAGGGATTTCCGGTTTGCCTCGGGGTTGCGATTCGCCACAAGCCATTCTAACTGCCTGCCCGCGACGCCGGGCTTGGAAGAGGGGAGCAAGAAAGTGCTTCCAGAGGGCCCCGAGGCCGAAGCAGGTTGGGACGAGAAAAAAGCAGGGCCATGATTTCATTGCCAGTGAACAGCAAGAAGGCAACAAAGATTAGCCCGCAGAGGCTGGGTATTACAACAGCGAACCACGCCGCCGCATATCCGACCTTCTCACGGAAGGCGACGATGCGTTCCCACAGCCCAGTCCCGTGGTGAGTCCTCGATTTCACAGGACTTCGCTTCGGTTGCGGCCTGGACTTGCTCGAGTTTCCAGGGGGCTTGGGTTTCGGTCCCACCGGGCTCACTTTAATTCCTTGAGTCGGCTTCGGACCATGCTGGCCTGGTCTCCCTCGAGGACCTGCCAGCAGGCGAGGCCGTTGCCAACGAGGTCCCATTCATCAAACTGCCAGACGACCTTCTTTTCCTTGGTAATCTCAAAGATCTGAGGGTTCTTGTCCCCGGCGTGGCAATTGCCGATCACGTAGTTGCCATTAGAGAGTTCCTGCAGGCAGGTCATCCATCCTAGACCGATCTCGGTGCCTGGAACCTTGCCCTTGATTTCCCACACGATTTCCTTGGCTGGATTCACCTCCAGAATGCTCTTGCCGTTTCCCGAGGCGATCAGGGTGTTGCCGTTCTTGAGGCGGATGGCGCCGTAGACCCGGGACCCGACCTTGTATTCCCAGACCAGCTTTCCGGTCTTGTCGTATTCAGTGACTACCCCCGGGCTCTCTGCACAGGATAGATAGTGACCGTTATCCAGAACGCGGACGAGGCGGGNGTTCCTGCGTCCGCCCTCACCCATTGCAATCTCCTTGATCTTTTTCCCGTCCTTGTCGACGTGAAGAAAGCGTCCCACGCCGCTTTCCGCGATCATGGTGGAGCCATCCGCGTAGCGCTTGAAGGCGTGGACATCCACTCTCTTGCCTTCGTTGCCATTCTCCCGGGCGGACTCGTATTCCCAGACGACTTTTTTAGCTAGGGTGATCTCCTGNGTCTTGGTCCAGGTGTCGTGGAAGAGGACGTTCCCGTTATCGAGAAGATGAATGTCGTGATGGCCCGTGTGTCCTCGCTGTGGNCCGGCAGTGTCGTGCTTCCANAGGACCGAGCCATCCATCTCACAGATGGCCACGATATTTTTTCCGTAGGAGACACCCAGAAGAACTAATCGTTGATCCTTGGCCTCGGTCGGCGTGAAAAGCAGAAGGGAGAGCGCAAGAGCAGCGAGGAAGACAGGTTTTTGCATGGATGAGACCCTAGGCAGGGGAAGCGCAAAGGGCAAACACTCGATAGGGCATCCGATCAGGGGATAATTAGGCTGCTGCAATATGCCATAACGNTGTGAAATGGATGATCCTGGAGGAGGGCAAAGGCATCATGGGTGGTGAGTCGGNCGCGTCTGCCTGTGGTTGGCAGAACAACCCAGGTTCGGGAGGTGGCCGGGCTGTTCAAGCCGCAGAGAAAACGGGCAAGCTGGCGCGCGGTACGAAGGGGCCCGTGGCGCTCATCAAGAAGAGCTCGAATAATTTCTACGTGCTCTAATGTGATCTCTGGGGAGGCTGTGCCGGGAACCTCGCCGCTTGAAATCCCAAGACATGGTCCACAGTGTCCACAGGNATNCGNTTGGCTCTCTCCGAAGTGGTTCANAAGGTGTTGGTTGAGACAGNGANCNTCTTCCGCGTAGGAGAGGACCTGCTCAAGACGANGGAGGTCCTGCTCTTCACGTTTGAGAAAGAGCTGTTGAACACGAAGGGTAAGATCCTGCATCTTCTCTGGAGATTTGAGGAGCCGATAAGAATGACGAATTCTGGTGGGTTTCAGAGAAATGTCACCATGGGTCTCTAGAAAGGAGAGCTCGCGGACTATCTCGTCCCGACCGCACTGCATTTCTCCTGCAGCAACTGTCGGCTCAATTGTAATCCACGTGCGCCCTTGCTTTCCTGTGGCAAGGACCCGGGCGAGAAATTCTCTTTTGCTCCGCTCGAGTCCCAGGTTGATCTGGGTGATGTCACGGAGAAGTCGTATGCGGTAAGAGCTGTAGAATGGCGAGGACTCCATGATGAATCCCTCGAGCTCGAGGTAGGTGAGGAGAGTATTGATTACAAGTGGGCGGATATCATTTGAGACCGCGAGGTCATAACGAGAGAGATCAAAATGAGTGCCCCGCTGGAGGATTTGTTCAAGCACCCTGCGCACCGCCTCTGGCGAGGGGGTATCGCCAAAGACAAAGTTTTCGAGGACCAGCAGGTCNTCTCGGCAGGCGAGGAGCTCGCAGCAGGCAGGTCGTCCGTCGCGACCGGCCCTCCCGGTCTCCTGAGTATAGTTTTCCAGGGACTTTGGGAGGTTGTAATGGATGATCCGGCGGATATCGGCCTTATCGATTCCCATGCCGAAGGCAATTGTTGCGGTAATGATAGGAGCTTCGCCAGACATGAAGGCTTCCTGACAGGCGGAGCGAGTTTCATCGCGGAGACCGGCGTGATAGGGGCGTGCGGCCAGGCCCTCCCTCTTTAGGAAGGCTGCGAGCCCCTCGGCGGTTTCCTGTCTGGTCACATAGATAATGGTGGGGGCTTCGAGGTCCGTCCGCAGGCGCTCCAGAAGAATGGGTCGCTTTTCCTCCTCGAGACATGGTGTGACGTGAAGCTCGAGATTCGGTCTGTGGAACGAGAGCTGGATATGGTCCTGCTCCGTGATCCCAAAATTTCTGCGGATATCCTCGGCTACCGGGGGGGTGGCAGTAGCGGTAAGGGCCAGGATCCGGGGCACCTTGAGCTCCCGCGCAAAGTGGGACAGTTTGAGGTAGTCAGGGCGGAAGTTGTGTCCCCACTCCGAGATGCAGTGTGCCTCATCGATAGCAAGAAGTGAGATTTCTATGTGCTCAAGGTGACGTCTGAATTTCTCATTAGCAAGACGCTCGGGTGCGACGTAAAGCAGCTTAAGCTGTCCATTCAGCATGTCAGATTGAACGGTTTGGACCTGTTCGAGGGACAGAGAGGAGTCCAGTCTTGCGGCTGCGATACCCTGGCTNACCAGAGNGTCGACCTGATCCTTCATCAACGCGATGAGAGGTGACACCACTACTGTCATTCCCTCCAGGAGGACCGCGGGCAATTGATAACAGAGCGATTTTCCACCGCCTGTGGGGAAGACCGCAAGGGTGGGACGGCCCGACAGGATTGCCTCGATTACAGGCTGCTGGCCATCGCGGAAGGAGGAGAAGCCAAAGTGCTTCTCCAAGGCTCGGATCAAGTCTGTGGATACGTTACCGTTCAGGATACCTGATTGAGCGCGGAGAGGTTACCGTGAACAAGCTCGAATCTGGTCTAGCCCCGCCAAGGGCCCCTGATCGCGAAGGTATGGTCAAGATTCTGAATGTTCACGAAAAGTATTTCTCCGTCAGGAGAGAAGATCGAACCGCAGAATTCGTTTTTGTTCTTAGCATCCGGATTTCGGCCGAATGTGAAGATCTGCCCCTCGGGAGTGACTCCGCGCAAGTGCGGAAGTTGCTCCTTTGAGAACGGGCTGACAAGGTCCTCGCAGATGATGAGATCCCCATTTGGTGCCACGCAGAGGTTGTCCCCGCTGGTCAGGAGGTCACTTTTGCCCGNCTCCAGGAACAGCTCCACCGAGGCCGCAGGGCGCTGGGAGCTGCTTGGAAGGATTCGGAAGATCTGACCTCGCTTTGTGGGGCCACCGTTAGTGCAACAGAGATAGATTGCCCCTTTGTCGTAGAAGATGCCTTCTCCTCGCGCGAATTTGGCAGCGCCTTTTTTGAACCCCTGAACCCTGAGGTCGTCTTTCGGTGAGGTAGGATCTTCAAGGTCTACCCAGGAAATAAGTTTATCCTGTCCTTCGGTGATCACGCGCTTGGGCCTGGGCTGGTAATTCCTCAAGTCGGCGGCGGCATGATTCTTCAGGCACATAGCCTGGAGCTTTCCGCTGGAGAGATCGGCTTTACGATCGGGCACAAACCGATAGAGCAGGCCGTCGTCGCGATCCTCGGTCAGATAGACGGAGCCATCTCCGGGATCGTATGCGACTGCCTCATGGCGAAAGCGGCCCATTGCCTTGAGGGCCACGGCTTTCTGCAGGCCAAGCTCGGGATCGGCCCTTACCTCAAAACAATAACCATGTTGACGGGTTCGGTCACCTTTGTCGAGGTCTGCAGGCTCCTCGCATGTAATCCATGAACCCCATGGCATGGTTCCGCCAGAACAGTTTCGGTCCGTTCCAGCAAGAGAGAGAAACTCCTTCTCGGTTTTCCCTGAGGCAGGGTTGTAAATGATGGTCGTTGTTCCTCCGAGGTGGGGGTTCTCGTTATTCCCTCCGGCATCGTAAAGAAGATTGCTGTTGAGGTGCGAAGGAACCTCCTTTTTTGGGAAGGGACCAAAGTTGGGTTGGTCGAGGGCGACTTCATGATTGCGGATCAGAATGATCCTGCCGTTGTCTCCCGGGAATGCTGCCATGTCGTCGAACTTGCCTGGGACCCTCAGCCCGTCGGCCATCTGAGTGCCGCTTCGGGAAATCACATCGTAAGTGAAATTCCTTGGAAGATCGAGGAGGCCATCCTTGTCGCGGACGAGAGGGCCATAGGGTTGAATGATCCTCTTGGAAGCAGGAGAGGCTTCGTTCGCTTGGAGGTAGCGACCGAGGCCAAGGAAGCCCGCAGTCCATCCGGACTGCCGCAGAAAGGCCCTCCGGTCAGGCGAAGGAGATCCTGTAAGATGGGTTGGTTGACTCACAACTCTTCCTGTATGGACGGGGAACTCTTCCTTACGACACAAAAGTGGGGTGTTTCGAAAATGTTGCAGTTTAGTGAAGGGTCGCTCCCCCCAAAGGAGTAGATTTGGGCCAAATTCGGTTCAAATATGCCTTCTGGTGAAATTAGGGCCTTATTTTCCGCTTGAGGGTTTGACACCCCATGGCCGGCTTCCCTTAAATCCCGGCAACCCGCAACTGCCGGCATCCTTTGACCGGCCCACGCCAAAATCTCAAGAATACGCGCCATGAGTGAAGACGATAAGAAAGCTCCCGACCCTTCTGAGAAGAAGGCGGCCAACGCCCCCGGAGCACCAGCGCCGACGATTCCACTGAAGCCTGCTGGTGGTGCACCTAGTGCGCCTGCACCGGCTCCTACGATTCCGCTCAAGCCCGCGTCCGGCGCGGCCGCTCCTTCTGCGCCGTCGGCTCCCGCGCCCACCGTGCAGTTGAAGGCCCCGGGAGCAAGCGTTGCCCCCAAGACTACTCCTCTCAAGACCCAGCCGCTGGCGGGCGATTCGGACGCGACTCAAGAGCTGCCCAAGGCAACAGTGCAGCTTGGCAGTGCGACTCAGGCGTTGGGGGCTCCCACGGCCTTATCTGCGGGACCTCCCTCACTGCAAACCTCTGGCGCCGAGGAAGAGGAAGGATCAGACAAGGTGTCTGACATTCTTTCCATTGTTGCCTTCGTCCTAGCCCTTGCGGTTCTCGGGCTGCAAATTATGACTACCAGCCAATGGGTCAAAACGGACGACCCAGTAAACAACCAGAAAGGTTGGGAGTCTCTCCTATAATAATTATCACCATGGCTTTTCCCATCGTCACAACAGTAGTCGCCGCGATCGTCCTCTATCTTTTGATCGCTACGGGTGGCTCGCCTTCCTAATATTAGGAAGGTAGACATATCTGTCAGGAAGCGCCTTGCGTGAAGGTGCTGCCCGAAGACAATTTTATTTATTTCCTCATATGGCTCTTCAATTCACTAGCGACAATTTTGACGCAGAAGTCCTGCAGGCCGAACTGCCTGTGCTGGTTGATTTCTGGGCAGAGTGGTGTGGTCCCTGTAAGATGATTGGACCTCTCGTCGATGCGGTGGCCTCGGATACCGAGGGTAGCGCCAAGGTAGGGAAGGTTGATGTTGATAGTCAGCAGGAGCTGGCTCGCACCTTTAACATCCAGTCTCTCCCCACGATTGCCTTCTTCAAGGGAGGTGAAGTCGTCGAAACGATGATTGGCACCAAGGGAGTAACAGTGGATGCGCTGAAGGAAAAGCTGGCCGCCTTGGCCTAGGGGCGGGGAAGACCGGCGGCTTTCAAGCCAGGCACTCTGCAAAGATACCGAGGGTCTCATCAATATCGCTCTCGGTGTGAGCGAGGGACAGAAATCCGGTCTCGTAAGGACTGGGAGCGAGATAGACTCCGCGCTCGAGGCAGGACCAGAAGAATTTCCGAAAGGCCTCGAAGTCCCCTTCCTGCACGGAATCAACGTTGATAATCTCGGCGTCACCGAAGTAGAGGCACCACATGGATCCCGCCCGGTTGAAGCGGTAAGGCAGCCCTTTGTCGCTAATGATTCCTTGGACGCCGTCCTCGAAGCGTTGCCCGATTTCTTCAAGCCTCCGATAGCCATTCTGTTTTTCGAGCTCTTTCAGCTGTGCCAGTCCGGCAGCCATGGCGACTGGGTTTCCCGAGAGGGTGCCGGCCTGGTAGACCGGGCCATCCGGGGCCAGATGGTCCATAATGTCTCCACGGCCCCCGAAAGCCCCAACGGGCAGGCCGCCTCCAATCACCTTGCCGAGGGCGCAGAGGTCTGGCGTAATTCCTGAGAGTTCTTGAACTCCTCCTTTTGCAAGACGAAAGCCTGTCATGACTTCGTCAAAGATCAGGAGGGTTCCGTGTTTGTGGGTCAGCTCGCGCAGAAGGGCCAGGTAGCCGGGCTGCGGAAAAACAAAACCGGCATTGGCAGGGTAGGGCTCAAGAATGACCGCGGCGATCTCCTCGCCGCACCTGGCAAAGACCTCCTCCACACGTTCAGGAAGATTGAACGGAAGGGTGATTGTTTCCGCGGCGAGAGACCGGGGAATACCCGCGGAATCCGGTTCGCCGTGAGTCAAAGCGCCTGATCCGGCTGCCACAAGCAGGGAATCGACGTGTCCATGGTAATGCCCCTCAAATTTGATAATCTTGTCCCGGCCTGTGAATCCGCGGGCCAGCCGGATCGCGGACATGGTAGCCTCCGTTCCTGAGTTGACCATGCGAACCTTCTCGACCGAGGGGACCCACTCGCAGACGACCTTGGCCATTTCCACCTCGAACGGGTTGGGAATTCCAAAGGAGAGGCCATTCTTGGCAACCTCGTGCACGGTATTGGTGAGAACGGTCGGGGCATGACCCAGGATGGCGGGCCCCCAAGTTCCAATGTAGTCAATCAGGCTACGGCCATCGACATCCTCAATCCGGCATCCCTTGGCTCTTCGGACAAAGAAGGGATCTCCGTCGACGTTGCGGAAGGCCCTGACTGGAGAGTTCACTCCGCCGGGGATGACTTCCTTAGCGGCTTTGAATAGTTTTTTGGAGAGTTCGCCCTGCATGCTTCCAGCGGGACTATACGGCTAAGGAAGAAATTGCCGACTAAAACTCCAGCTGTCCTCCTGAGTGGCTATTCATGAGGTTCTTTGCTTGGATGGGCCTGTAAAGCCGAGGAACTATCCACAAATGTTCTACTGGTATGAATAATGGTTAAAAAGAGGTGATTTTCTAACGAAAAATCTGGGGGCAAGGATGGGCCTTGCCAGGAAGGCAGGGTGAGAAACCCATTTTCTTCGCTAGCGGTCCTCGTGTTAGGCTTTGCTCCCCTCCATGGAGCGATCGTCGTAGATACCGACCTTGGTGTGATGGATACCCTTGTGGTTCCAGTCGCCGGGAATGTTAGTGCTGCCGTTCAAGGTGATGGTAGGGGGGATAATGTTTCGTTTTATTCGCCCGCTATCAGGGAATATAACGGTCCGGAGCGGGTATTCCAGTTTGAGATCACCACCACCCAGATCGTGACTCTTCACGAGGAACTTGGTGATCACCGATCCTGATGCGGTTTTGCTCGATAGTTTGGAAACGGGCGCGATCGAAGACGAGCAGAAGCTCACTGCATCGGGTAAGGTAGTGCTTTTCGCCTTTCTTGATGGATTCAATGGAAAATCTGTTCGCACGGCTTTGGATGCAGGAACCTACTGCCTGAGCGTTGAAGGCTTTGGAGGGGGCGCGGCAACGTTTGATTTTTCGCTCGGCGCAGTTGATTTTGCGGAACCGGATCCTGTAGTTGGCGATAGTCCTGATAACGCTCTTTCTTGGGGTGTTGTGGGTGTGGCAGGCGATCTGATCGATATTAATACGTTCAATTCAGCCGGGGACACGGAACTCGGAATATTTGACGCCTCCGGCAACCTACTCGGTAACAATGACGATGCGATTGGCTTGTTGAGCCAAATTGTCTTCGAGGCCAGCGAGGAAGGGACCTACTACATTGCCACTGGAAACTACAACACCACCTTTAACTCTGGGTTCATTGCCGGAGGAGGCCCTATGGGAGAGGCGGTGACCCTGACAGTGAATGGGGTGGACGTGGATGGTGTTGTTGAAGGAACTGGAGCATTCTGGACTTCCTTTAACATTGTGCCCGAGCCTTCCAGTCTCAGCCTGCTGGCCTTCGCTGGTCTTGCCCTTCTGCGCCGGCGCCGCAGCTAGGGGGCGATCAGCCTCTGAGTCCGCTGGTCAGAATTTTCATCCTCCTACCTTGAACAAGAAGGCGAATGTAGTGTTTCTGTCATCCCGGGCGGGGGATATCTCTTGGAAGGTGACGTTCACGAATGGGGCGAAAACGAGGAGCTTTGGCACTTCCGGGACGGGATTCGGCCGGATCAGCCGGCGGCAGGAGCCGATTTGGAAAAGGATATGAGAAATCTGTAATAATTTCACTGTCCGTTCCCTTTGGCGGAAGTCTTCCGCGAGGTCCGAGAAAACGGCTGTCTCCTGGGCAATGCAGGGGTGCCTAAAGCCTTTTGCGGAAATGAGTTGTCTGTTTTCGGCTGCCACACGATGAAGTCGCCTCCGGGTTGTGACAAGTTCCACATGCTCTCCTAGGGCGCGCAAAACACGGGAAAAAAAGTAAATTTCTTGATAAAATCCGCTGAGTAGGAACGGCGATTGCTGCTTGTGTGTCGTGAAAGCACCAATTTCTTCTGTTGCCGCCCGCGCTGCGATTGCCGCCCTTGCCGCCATTGGGTTGGGCGCAGCGCCCCTCCACGGGGCGATCATAGCCCCCTCCGATTTAGGTGGTCCAATTGACCTCACTGTCACCTGTCCAGATTCTGGTGGCTCTCCCGAAACCGCGGCGTCGTTTGGCACCATCGGTGTGGTGGGAGACCTGATCGACATCAATACCTTTAACTCCCTTGGTGACACAGAGTTGGGACTCTTCAGCGCATCCGGAGATTTGCTTGGCGCCAATGATGATACCATAGGGCTTTTGAGTCAGATCGTCTTTGAGCCAACCAGTGAAGGTACCTATTATATCGCCTCTGGAAACTACAATTCATTCTTCAGCCCCGGGTTCGTAGCGCAAGGGCCTGCTGGGGCTCCAGTGACCACCACGGTCAATGGAGTCGATGCAAGCTTTGTGGTCGGGGAAACCGGAGCATTCTGGACTTCCTTTGATGTTGTGCCTGAGCCTTCCAGCCTCAGTTTGGTAGCGGTTGCGGGTCTTGCTCTTCTCCGCCGGCGCCGCAGCTAGGTGATAAGGATTCTTATACGCTGCTTCGGAGTTTTTCGGCATCCCGCCTTGTTAAAAAAAGGCGGGATTTTTTGTGGCCGTCACACGCGGCGACACATCCAGAGCCCGGACCATCTAGAGATTGGATTAAGGACGTATAGTGAAGCCAATGAGGAAAAGAGTCCTCGGTTTCGGCCCCGCTCTGGTGCCCGTGCGCTTCCGGACTCAACGAACACACACAAAGTTGAATTTTCGGCGTGAACTCTGCGTCACACCGAAAAGGACTTTTCATTGGCGGTCCTGAGTTTAGCCTGATACGAGCATGAAACCACTTTTGTCTCTCCCCTTACTGGGTTTTCTGCTCTCGACCAGTGGTCTTGATGCGGCCGATTCGCGAGCGAAGTCCTCGCTACTCAACAGTGATCCCGATGTTGTTTACTCGGAGGAGTTTACGGAGAAGGAGATTGAATTTCTAGTAGTGAAGCCAGCAACGGTGTTTGCGACCAAGAGGGGCGGGAGAAAACTCGGGGTTCTCAAGGCTGATAGCAAGGTGAGCTTCATCGGGATGACGGAGAAGGCTTACAAGGTTCGGGGAGCGGCGACGCACGGGCAGGTGCTGGGTTGGGTGTCTCCCAGGTTTTTGGGATCCATGGACAAGGATTTCGTGGAAAACCTGAAAAAAGTTTATGAGCGCCAGAAGGTCATCCGAGAGCTGGTAGCGAAGCATGAAGTCGCTATCGGGATGTCGATTGAAGAGGTGAGTGCTTCGCTGGGTAAACCGACCAAGACGAAGGTGCGGCAAACCGTAAAGGGACGCACCGGGGTCTGGGAGTTCATCGAATACGAAGAGCAGGATCACTATCAGGCCGTGCGTGACCCGGTAACCGGACGAGTCTTCCGGCAGTATTCCCATACGACCAAGGAGGAAACCGGCAAGATCGTGGTCGAGTTTGAGAATGAGGTGGTAGCTGCCATCGAGGAGAGCGAGAATAACGAGGGCGGCAAAGTGCGCATTGTCACTCCTCCACTCGTTTTTGCGTGGTAGACCTGCTTGCTGTTGCAGCAGCTTTTTAGCACCCCCCAGCGGCAGGCTGTCTGAATGGCGTTACCCTTAACGTGCACGGAGGGGTCGCAGGGACGCACGCCCGGTGGCCGAGGTGTCGATGAGTCGGCCGGAAGCCGCTGCTCTT
>PBTP01000085.1 GCA_002729275.1 Roseibacillus sp.
CTCGGGGACAGATCCTTGCCGACTTTGAAATTTCCCTGCAGGACAAGGAATTTGGCCGTTTCACCATCCAACTGGATCAATACAACTCCCCCCACTCGACCGCCAATTTCATTCGTCTCGCTGAGGGGCTGGTCCCTTGGGTGGACAGCAGTGGAGGGCAGGTGCGCCAGGCCCCTTTCTACGATGGACTCTCCTTCCACTCCCTCACCGCTGGCACCGAGATCGCAAGCGGCTCCCGTAATGGAACCGGCAGAGACAATGCAGGATGGACCCTCCGGGACGACTTCACCCTGCCGGGAAGTGGGACCTACACCGTCTATATGGAAAATGACGGACCAAATTCCAACGGAAGCCGGTTCTTTATCAACATCCCCAGCGCTCTCAGCAGCAACCCCGCCCGGGCCGGGAAGGCCTACACGGCCTTCGCTCGAGTTCTCCAGCCCACCACCCCCCCGGGGGGGAATGGCCGGCTCACCGTGGCAGCCCTCTCCAACAGTCTCCCCGGTTTCCACATCATCGATTCGGTGCGCATCCGCTACCTGACCCCGGGAGACCTTACCTTCCGCCGCAACCTCCTTAATCCGGAGCATTTCTCCCTCTTTCTACTGCCGTCCGCGCGCGCTCCACTCTTCAGCTTTCGACGCTCTGGCCCTGCCTCATTTCTCGACTGGAACTCCACCCCGGGCTCTACCCTCCTGCTATGGAGCTCCCTCGATTTGCGCAACTGGCTCGGACCCTTCTCTCTCAACCGCCTCCCGGGGAGCGAATTTGAAGGCTATGATCTCAGCTCAACTCAAGCCTTCGCCTCCCGGGCCTTTTTCCGGGGCGGAGTGGTGGAATATCCCCACTGGCCTTCCACCGAGCGCAATTTTGGGAATGCCGCCATCCTCTTAAACTTCCGCGACCCCAACCGGGGAATTGTCAACGCCAGCTGCTTCTTTGACGAGACCGGTTACGCTGGCACCTACCAAGGAACCTTCGGCACCGGCGAATTCATCATCTCTCGGGAAGAGACCAGTCCCTACGCTCGGGAGTTCCAGCTCACCTCCACCACCGGCAACCAGCCCACCTATCGCTTCATCCTTCATTACGATCTCGCCTGGTCCAACGGCTCTCCACCCTTCTCGATTCCAGTAGTGGCCAACCCGAGTCGCCTTGAAGGTTCCGACCTTCTGAACGCGGCAGACCCTCTCGAGAATGGCAGCTGGCGGCAAGTGCCAACCCCCCGATCCCCGGATTGTATTCGATGCTTCCCGTCCACCCGCAAAAAAGCGGCTCCGGTTTCCCGGAGCCGCCTTAAAATTTATTGGAGGATTAGTGTCCTCCACCATCACCGCCAAGTTCGACGGGCTTGTATCCTCCTCTCGACTTAAAGTAGAAGATCAAGCCCAGATAGCAGAGCAGCATGATGGCTGGGAAGATCGTAATTTTAGCGAGAGACGCTTGCTTTGCGCCTGTGCTCACCTCCCCGATCTTGTCCTGATCCGCCTGCGATAGTTCCTTCAGCTTCTCGCCATCAATCGCATTGTATTTTCCGAGGAAGTAAGTGTCTTCCTTCGATATCTTAGCGTAGGTCCCCTCCGTCATCTCCTCCTGAACCGCAGTTTCCACAGACTTCTCCTGCATCGCTCCAATTAGGGGGCCTCCAACAATCCCTACGCTAAGCATTCCAATACCAGCGATCGCATTTAGGGTCAGCGCCCCTCCCTTCGGAAATTGCTCCGCTACAACCCCCAGAGTAGTAGGCCAGAAGAATGTTTTGCCGATACCATACAGCGTCGCTGCGGCAAAGATGGCTACCAGAGTAGTCGTTATAGACAGGAAATATAACCCAGCTATCGCCAACAAGGCACAAGTCGCGAGGAGGCCCAGCGGAGTAAGCTTGTGGACGATAGGCCCTGAGAAAAACCGTAGAACCGTCATAATCGCAGAAGTGTAAATCAGCACCCAGAGGGGATTCTGCCCAGCCTCTTTCAAAGGCCCTTCCATGATTCCCGTGATGGCCCCGTCCGTCCCCAGCTCAGTAGTGGCCAGCGGAAACATCACAATACAAAGAAAGATCATCATAGGGCGGCCGGGAGACTTACAGTAAAGCCCATAGGCAATCACCAAGACTGCCACGATTGCGATAACTGTAAGGTCGGCCCACTCAAACACTTTTCCGAGTTCCTTAGTAATCAAGTATGCAGCGATGGCCGCTCCAATTGCTCCAAACTCCCCAAGCATCTCACGGTAGGTTGCACCGGCTGCAACGCGCTCGTTAACCGGAAACTTTGCCTTGATCAACATGACCAGGAAAACAATCGCGGGAATCGCAATAATCACGATCGGAACCCGCCAGTCGTCCGTCACCTTAGCGCCCAAAAGAATCGTGAGAATACCACCAAGGACCAAGCCGCCCGGCCAACCTGCGTGCAGGATATTGAGCCACTTAGTCTTATCCTTCTTAAACATCGTGGCCACCACTGGGTTAATATAGGCTTCCACCGTGCCGTTCCCCAGACCAAGGATAATTGAGCCTATGTAGAGCAACTTATAAGCCTGCGCCTGAGCGTCCTTGAGGGCTTGTCCATCCAGGCCTTCCACGTTGACTGTTCCGTAGGCCATGAACGCGAAAACAGCATAGGCTGCATAGCACACAAAGCTGAAGACCATCGCGACCCGGTAGCCGATCTTGTCAATGATCAGGCTGAAAAGAATGATACTGATCGCGAAGGGCCAGATACCCGCCTGAAACAACTCCTGACCTTGAACCGCATTGAGCCCAAAGGTCTTGGGCCAGAGGTCGGGAGTATTTACCATGAACGCCCTCGTGATAAAGGCGAAGGCAGTCGTGATGAGGGCGATGAAGCACCCCCAAAAAACTAACTTGTCGTTACGGTCTTTCATATTGTGTGTCTAGTAGGTTAGAAGCCCGGGGATTATGAGGTCCAATCTTCATAAGACAAGTCCTTGGTAGATAACCAGTCGCCCACCGACCGAGTCACCACCTGCCCTTTAAGGGCTTTTGCGTAAAAATACAAAAGCCGCCTCTTTCATAGAGAGGCGGCTTACCTCAGACCCTGTTGATCATGCAAGAGTCTGCTACCACGGAGCCGGAGTAACCGGGCGCCTACTCCGTTCTTATCATTATTTTGATGTCGAAACGTAGCTGGCTTGGCTGACTCCCTTACCCACAGTCTTGGCCTTCTTTCCGAGCCAGGTCATCATTCCTCGCAGCTTGGCGCCAACCTTCTCAATACCGTGCTTCTCCTCGGTCTTGCGGATTTTGTTGAAGTTTTTACACCCCGCCTCGAACTCTCCCACCCATTCCTTGGCAAACTTGCCACTTTCAATGGTCTTGAGCTGGCGACGCATCCGATTCTTAACCGACTCGTTGATGATCTTCGGTCCCACCGTGACGTCCCCGTACTCCGCAGTCTCCGAGATAGAGAATCGCATTCCAGCAATCCCGCTCTCATTCATGAGATCGACGATGAGCTTCAGCTCGTGGAGGCATTCGAAGTAGGCCATCTCTGGCGAGTAGCCCGCTTCCACCAGCACCTCGTAGCCTGCCTTCACAAGAGCGGAGGCTCCCCCGCAGAGAACGCACTGCTCCCCAAAAAGGTCGGTTACTGTTTCTTCACGGAAGTTGGTTTCGAAGACACCCGCGCGGGTGCCCCCGATCCCCTTGGCCCATGCGAGGGCAGTCTGCTTCGCCTTCCCGGTCGCATCGTTGTCGACCGCAATCAGGGTCGGAACCCCCTTCTTCTCGACGAACTGGCTCCGCACCGTGTGTCCCGGACCCTTGGGAGCCACCATGATAACGTCAATATCATCCGGAGTATCAATGAGATCAAAATGAACCGCAAACCCGTGAGAGAAGAGGAGGGTCTTTCCCGCCGAGAGGTTGGGAGCAATATCCTTCTCGTAGACCGAGGGGATCACGGTGTCAGGAGTCGCGACGAAAATCACATCCGCATGCTTTACCGCATCTCCGGTATCCATGACCTTGAAACCCAGTTTCTTAGCAACGGGACGGGATTTTGACTTAGCGTAGAGACCGATGGTGACGTCACAGCCACTCTCTTTGAGGTTGAGGGCATGAGCGTGTCCCTGTGATCCGAATCCGATCACGGCAAGCTTCTTCCGCCGGATGGCGTTGATGTTGGCGTCCTTGTTGGTATAAATCTTGGTGGCCATATTGGTGTGAGTCAGTGGGCCGCGGAGACTGCGGTAGCGGTGAGCCCTCGTCAAGCCGCGAGGTGCTTCCCCTCCCCTGANGCTTAACTTCCGTAGACAACCACGGGCCCCACCCCGGGCGGACCCTGCACGCTACGCAGCTTCGCGACCGCCGCGGCCACTGCGCTGGCAGCCTCTTCCACCTCCTCGTCGGCAGTGAAGATAGAAAGGGAAATTCGCAGGCTACTCCGGGCCTTGTCNTCGGAGAACCCCATGGCCTTCTGGACATGGCTGGGCTGCTGCTTCCCCGTCATGCAGGCACTTCCTGCCGAACACTGCACCCCTGCTTCATCAAGCAGGATAAGCAGACCTGCCGCCTCACAGTTCTCAAAGGAGGCATGAATGATGTTGGCTGCCCGGTGCTCCCTGGACCCGTTCAGAGTCACGCCCTCGATTTCGCTTACCAAACGATCCTCGAACCGGTCCCGGCGCTGACGCACTCCCGTGTGACCGTCCCGGTCGAGCTCGCCTTTCATAATTTCAGCAGCCTTTCCCAGGCCGATGATAAAGGGCACGTTTTCGGTGCCGCTTCGCCGCTCATTCTCCTGCCCTCCACCACGTAGCATCGGTTCAAAGCGAAGACCCTGCCGGACATAGAGAGCTCCCACTCCCTTAGGGGCATGAAACTTGTGCCCGCTCAGGGAGAGATAGTCGACTGGCACCTCCCGAACATCCACCGGCATCTTTCCCACTGCNTGGATGGCATCGGTATGAAATGCCCAGCCAGCCTCCTTGACCACGGCGCAGGCCTCAGCGACCGGGTTGGTCACCCCGGTCTCGTTATTCGACCACATCACCGAGGCAAACCCGGGGCGCCCTCCGTCCACAAGTTCATCCAGCTGATCGAGCCTGAGTCGGCCGTCGGCCTGAACACCACACACGGAAACATCATAGCCCACCGCCTCCATCGCCTCACAGGGCCGCAGCACCGCGCTATGCTCTGTCGCACCGGTAACCACCTTCGACTCCTTCCGCCCGACATGGCGTGCCAGCCACTTCAAGGTCATGTTGTTGGACTCGGTCCCCCCGCCCGTGAACACGATCTCATCGGGGTGGGCGTTAATCAGGGCAGCTACCTGCTCCCGCGCCGTCGAAAGAGCGTCCCGGACCGTTCGGGCAGACCGGTATCCACTCGAGGGGTTATGCCAATGCTCCGTNAGGTAGGGCATCATTGNCTCTACCACNTCCGGATGAATCTGGGATGTCGCGTTGGANTCGAGATATATCATGAGACTGTNCTCGAGCCCGCAACAGGAAGCGGACGCTCTCTCACTTTCGCAGGAAGCCGACTAAATCCAGCACCTCGCGGTCGGTCATGGTCTGAAAAACTGCATCCGGCATGAGTGAGTAGGGCAGGACGTCAACATGCGCGACGTCCGCCTTGTTCAAGTCGAAGCGACCCACGTTGGAATCCAAGGTGTAGGATTCCGCACTCTCCTCTGCAATCACCCCCAGAACCACTCGTTCATCCGTAAGTTCGAACTTAAAGTAACGATAGCTCTCATCAATCTTTCCATCTGGATCAAGGACATGGGGGAGGAGGTAATCAAGGTCTGCGACCTCTGACCCATTCAGGGCTGGCCCGGAAAGACCTCCCTCGCCGTTCACTGCATGGCAGCGACCACAACTTTCTGAAAACACCAGATGTCCATGCTCCAGATCAGCCCCGTCGAGGTTCTCTTCCGAGAGAAGCTCGCGGTAGTGAGCAAATAGTTCAGGAGTATTTTCTTCCGCCCGCGCGCCCTGACTCGCCAGCCCCACCGGTTTGTCGGAGAGGAAGCTCACCTCACCAGCACTCAATGCTCGGCGATATATGCGAAGCTCATTAATCCCCCCTTTGAAAAATTCCTCTACCGAGGGGGCACCCCCGATCCAGAGCGCACCTGCACCATCGGCAGCTACCGAGCCCACGCCGTAGGCCGCAAGATGGCCATCCACAAAAAGAAAACGTTCGCTCTTATCCTGCGTGATACAGACGTGATGCCAGCCCCTCGTCACTCGGGTGCCCTCTACATTGGACTTCTGCCCTCCCATGAGCCAGTGGCCCTCCTCGTTGATCCAGACGCCGTACCAATCTGATTTCGCCCGGGACTTGTTAACCAAAGCTGTCCATCCACGACCAGTCCCCTCGATATACACCCACGTGGCCAGCGAGTAGGCTTCGTTTTTCCCGAAGGCAAGATCCTTCCGGTGAGCAATCTCGAGCCGATCATCTGCCCCATCAAACTTGAAGGCCCGGCGCCCTCCCAGAGAGGCAACTACTGCAGGCCGGAAGGCCTTCTGCGGCTGGGACGCCCCACCCCACTCCTCGCTGCTACCGATGTCCTCTGCTTTGAGATGTAATACCAGCCCCTTTCCGGAGACCGACTTGGCCGGCTTGGCCTTGGGGCCCTTGGGACGGGGTTTGACCGCCGCGGCCTTACCCCCTGCCTTTCTCCGGCGAGCAATATATTCACTGACCTTCGGTATTTTGCAGGCGGCAACAACCTCCGCGGTCCGATCTTCATCAGTGACAACCAGCGGCTCGAGGGCATACCAGATGAGTAGCGGAAGGTTATGATCACTCTTATCCTCCACNTGGCNNACCAGNGCGGTCAGGACATCCCAGCGCTTGGCATGNTCGACGCGTTGCATNGCCGANGCNAGGAAGAGNCGAACCNCGGCACTCTTGTCNTCNCTNGCCATCACCGCCCACTTCTCGAGNACCGCATCAGGAACCCGCTTATCCTCTGCAATTAGCTGGATTGCCCACGCACGGATATATTCAGCCTTATCGTTCAGCAGCGGAGCCAGCATGACGTCCCCGAGCCCGCCCACGAGCTGCAAAGTCCAAAGGGCCCGCAGGCGACGCGCTGGGTCCTCATGTTCGTCGAGAATCTTACGTAATCCCCCTAGGGTCGCAGGCTTAATTTTGCCAGCAAGAGCCCGCTCCTGCAAGAGACGCCGGGACTGCCTGACATACCACTCATTGGGATGAAGGTGCATCTCCACCAGTTCTTCGTCTGGCAATTTCGTGAGATCCATTCCCACCGGGAAGCTCTGCTTTCCCCAGCTGTATCTCCAGATCCGACCCGTCTTGCGGTGCAGGACCTTGCGCCCGCAGATATCAGAGTCGTGCCAATCGATGGCATACAGGGACCCGTCTGGACCAATCTCCATGTTAAACCCAAGCCACTGCGGATCGTTGGACATAGAGAACGTCCCACCCCACTTCGGATCACTCGCGACATATCCGGAACCCTTCCGCTTGATCTCATCAACCAGGACCCCGTGCATGTGAATATTACACATGAAGAGCTTCTTCCGATATTTCTCAGGGAACTGGTCCGCCAGGTAGAATCGTGCGCCCCCATGAGCAGAGGGGTGGCGATGATCCGCAATGGTCTTGATGTCGTCGTAGACGTAAGGGTTGAAGTGGCGACCTGCCTGCCGGTGGTAGCGCCCCCCCTGAATGATGTGAAACATGTGCGGAATAACACAGGCGGTTACGAAAGCCTGACCGTTCTCATCAAAATCCAACCCCCAGGGGTTACTGGTGCCGTAGGCGAAGACTTCGAACTTCTCGTTGAGGGGGTGGTAGCGCCACACCCCAGCGTTGATCTTCTGGCGATCACTGTCGGAAGCACCAGGCTTCCCAACATTGGAATGGGTAAAGACTCCATGAGTTCCATACAGCCAGCCATCGGGACCCCAGAGAAAACTGTTCAGGGTTTCGTGCCGGTCCTGCCGTCCCCATCCATCCAGCTTGATCTCAGGCTCAGCATCCGGGATATCATCGCGATTTCGGTCTGGAATGAAGAGGAGGTTGGGAGGAGAGCCGACCCATACTCCACCATGGCCTAGCGCAATCCCGGTGGGAAACATGATCTTGTCCTTGAAGACCTTGCGTTCATCCATCTCACCATCTCCATCGGTATCCGTGAGGATCACGATGCGTCCCTGTGGCCCCAGGTTGTAGAGGTCCGATCGTCTGGTCTCGTAGTTGAGATTCTCGCAGAGCCAGACCCGGCCTCGCTCGTCGAAAGTGAAGGCAAAGGGTTGCTGGCAATCTGGTTCAGCCGCAAAGGCATTCACCACGAAACCCTCGGGACTTTTCATCTTGGCGATGGCCTCATCCGGNGAAAGATATTTGAAGGCAGCCTCCTTCGGAGGCTCGGCATGGGCGAGGGACAGCAAGAGCAGGCAGATCGACAGGGCTTGCGGTAGTAGGCGTGCACTCATAGCACAAACTGAGTCCCTCTCGCCTCCTTCGTCAAGACACACATCCCGGGGAGCAGCCCNATGTGTGCAAAACCTGTAGATATACCGGAATTTCCAGCTCTCCCCAGACAGCAAGCCCCCTCTCCCCGATAAACACCTTTTCCACTGGGCAGACCAGAATTCGAGGCTTAGCTTCGCCTTTCCGCAATGAAGAATTACCGCAATCCGTTAGCCGTCAGCTCTATCCTCCTTGCTTCGAGCCTCTTCTCCATGGCTCAGGCGCCGAAGGTAGCCTGGGAGCTTGCGAAGGGCATTAAGGCTCCCGAGAGCGCTTACTACCATAAAGAGACGGGTAACATCTACCTCTCACAGGTCGGTGAGGGCGGTGGACTGGGAAAGGATGGAGACGGTGTGATCTCTGTTCTTAAGCCTGATGGAACGGTGGTAAATCCTCGCTGGTTCGCAGGCCTCAATGCCCCCAAGGGACTCCGCTCTGCAGGAGGAGTCCTCTGGGTTGCCGATATTGACCGCTTGGTCGGAATAACCATCGAAACTGCCAACACGTTGGCAATTCACGAAGTTGCCGGAGCAAAATTCCTCAACGACGTCGCAGTGACCCCGCGAGGCACTGTGCTCGTATCCGATATGCTAGCCAGCTCAATCTACGCCCTNCAGGCTAACAAGGTGTCCAAAATTGCNTCCGGAGTAGAACTGGACAGCCCCAACGGACTTCTCGTGAATGGNAACACGCTCTACATCGCCGGATGGGGACGCGAAATCCAGGACTCCTTTGACACCCTGACCCTTGGCCGGCTTCTCGCCATGGACCTCCGCACCCGCAAGGTGAAACCAGTAACCACAGCAACGGTTGGAAATCTGGATGGCGTAGAACTGGATGGGAAAGGCGGCTTTCTGGTCACCGACTGGATTGAAGGTGCGGTTCTCCATATCAGCGNAAAAGGAGCGGTGACTTCCGTTCTGGACCTTCCCAAGGGCTCCGCTGACATCGCCTACCTGCCTGGAAAAAAACTGCTCATTGTTCCCCAGATGCTNGAGAACAAAGTGACGGCCTTTGATCTTTCCGNAGTTCTCAAGTAAGCGNGAAACAATNCCTCGGGCATCTTGCTGCTNCGCCCGCTAACGGTCAGGGGAGACAAGCCCCCTGTGTCATAGCATCTGGAGCCGATTGAATCTGATTGGTTCTTCTCCTGAGAATAACTAGCCTGCCACGCTACGATGCGGACCTCTCTCATTCTCACTATCCTTCTCTACAGCTGCGCCTCAAAGATCTTCGCAGCTGACCCTCCAGAGTACAACGTCCTCTTCCTCATTTCCGACGATCTCACCTACACAGCGCTTTCGTGCTATGGAAACAGGGTCTGCGAGACCCCTAATATCGATCGNNTGGCCGCCCGCGGAACACGTTTTACGCGAGCTTACTGCCAGGGAACCTACTGTGGCCCTTCCCGCGCTTCCTTTATGTCGGGATACTATCCTCATGCCACCGGGGAACTCGGTTACCGCAATCCCCGGCCGCGAATCGGAACCCGTGCAACATGGTCACAGCACTTCATGACCAACGGCTACCACGCCACTCGTGTGAGCAAGATTTACCATATGGGGGTCCCTGGCGGGATCGAGAGCGGGGGGCACGGAGCCGACGACGACCTTTCATGGAATGAACGCTTCAACAGCCCCGGTCCGGAGTGGAAGGCCAAAGGCGATGGAGAAACGCTCCAGAACAACCCTGAAGGGAAAAAGCCCGCGGTGGGAGGCAACACCTTCGTTGTGGTGGAAGCCGATGGCGACGACCTCGTGCACTCTGACGGCAAGACCGCGGCCAAGGCCTGTCAACTCATTACCGAGCGGAAGCACTCCAAGAAACCGTTCTGGCTCGGAGTGGGATTCGTCCGTCCGCACGTTCCCTTCGTCGCCCCTCGGCCCTACTACAAACCGTTCCTTCCCTACAGCAAGATGATCCTGCCCTCCAAGGTTAAGGACGACTGGAAAGACATACCCCCGGCCGGCATCAACTACTGCACGAGCACAAATATGAAAATGGACCTCCGCCGACAACGGAAGGCTATCGGCGGATACTACGCCTCGGTCGCCTACATGGATGCTCAGGTAGGCAAGGTTCTTGATGCGCTGGACCAGTCCGGGCTTACCAAGAAAACCATCATTATCTTTACCAGCGACCACGGCTTTCACCTCGGCGAGCACGACTTCTGGGCCAAAGTCAGCCTGCGAGATGAGTCTGCCGGTGTACCTCTCATTATCTGCGTTCCCGGTAAAAAGCCCGCGGTATGCCACTCCTTTGTCGAGCTACTCGACCTCTATCCTACTACCGCCGCCCTTTGCGGCCTCAAGGTGCCGGAGCGTCTCCAGGGGAAGGATATTTCCCAGATGCTCGACGACCCAGGGCACGAGGTGCGGAAGGATGCTTTTTGCGTGGCACCCATGCGAAAGGGATTTCTCCTCCGGAACCGGGACTGGGCTTACCTGCAGTATGGCGAGGAAGCCAAGGGAGGTCGGGAATTATTCAACATGGTGAAGGACCCTGGACAATTCACTAACCTTGCTGGCGAAGCTTCACATGCGGATATTACCCGGACATTCCAAGATCGCCTTGCCGAAAAACTGAAGGCAGTCCGCACAAACGATCTGGAAATTTCCTACAAAGGGCCTGGCACCCGTAAAAACTAAACCCTGTCTCGCCAAGAGGCCGAAATCGGTTCCCGGTCGCTTCTTGCTCCCGGATTTCATCCTGCCTAGACTCTGCCATCACAACTTCTCTCAATGACCCAAATGCCACCATGGCGGTTTTTCTCGATTTGGAGAATATCGCCATTGGCGCCCGCGATGCCCGCTATCCAACCTTCTCGATTACAAAAGTCTTTGAACGCCTGTTCTTACGGGGGCACATCGTCCTGAAAAAGGCTTACTGCGACTTCTCGCGGTTCAAGGAATTCAAACGCGATCTTCACGATGCCGCCTTTGAATTGATTGAAATTCCTCACTTCCGACAGTCCGGCAAGAACTCTGCCGATATCCGAATGGTGGTCGACGCTCTGGACCTCTGCTACACCAAAAGCCACGTCGATACCTTCGTGATCATTTCAGGGGACTCAGATTTTTCGCCTCTCGTCAGCAAGCTTCGCGAAAACGCAAAGACTGTAATCGGGGTCGGGGTTAAGAACTCAAGCTCGGATCTCTTCATCAAGAATTGTGACGAATTTATCTACTACGACGATCTCGTCCGCAAATCACCTGCCAAGAAGGCCACCCAGAAAAAGGTTGCCAGAAAGGTCGCTAAGAAGAAAACCGCAGGCAGAAAACCCTCAGACGGGCCCACTACTGAGGAGGCACTGGAACAGGTCGCAGCCACCTTCGAGGCCCTCCTTGAAGAAAGAGGCAACGACGAGGCTATCTGGGGTTCCATGATCAAACAGGCCCTCAAGCGCCGGAACCCCGGATTCAATGAGCGAGCCCACGGATTCCGGTCCTTCAATGAAGTTCTACTGGAAGCCGAAGAACACGACTTCCTGAAACTCGAGGCTGATGAGCGCTCCGGTGGATACACCGTTCACCCCGTCTGACCCTCGTCCCCGGACTCAGGCAACGTTCGTATAAACGGCCTGCACGTCCTCATCATCCTCGAGCTTGTCGATGAGGGATTCAATCTCGTCCAGCTGGGCCTCGCTGAACTCTTGAGGGTTGTTGGAGATTCGCTGCAGACCGGCCCTGCTTAACTCGATGCCTAGCTCCTCGCAACCCTGCGAGAGAGAACCGAAATTGGTGAAATCTCCATACAAGAAAACCGTCCCCTCATTCTCCTCCAGCTCCTCCAGCCCATGGTCAATGAGTTCGAGTTCAATTTCCTCAAGATCATGACCCTCCTTTTTCTCGAACTGAATCACGGTCTTGCGATCAAACAGAAACTGGAGTGAGCCACCGTTGAGCATTTCTCCCCCAGCCTTATTGATAGGAGTCCGCACGTTGGTGATCGTCCGATTGGTGTTATCAGTCGCAGTTTCAATAAACAACATTACTCCGTGGGGGCCTTTGGCTTCATAGTTGACCTCCGAAATATCGGCCATGTCCTTACCTGCTGCCCGCTTGATCGCCGTCGCAATATTGTCCTTGGGCATGTTCTCCGCCTTGGCGTTGATGATCGCCGTGCGCAGCTTGGAATTACTGTCAGGATCAGATCCGCCCTCCTTTGCCGCCATCGTGATGGTTCTCGCAAGCTTGGGGAAGACCTTCGACATCTTATCCCACCGCTTCTCCTTCGCGGCTCGCCGATACTCAAATGCACGTCCCATGGGTAAGAGTATTCTGGGCGGCTTACCGCCCCATCTCAAACCACAAATTCCAAATTTGCCGCCGAGAATTCAGGCTATCCCACCGCTTTTCAGAATAAGGCTGCTCTTGATAACACCTCATACTCGAAGAAATCCGCATATTCCTGATTTTCCTGTTTCGTCCACCGCCGATCCTGTGCAGACAAGAGCCCGCAGCCATGAGCGAGAAATATCACCTCCTGCATCCTCCTCTGACCGGGCCATTTCCCCCCGAGCGAGTGGCAGAACCCACCTTTGACCTCATCATCAGGGAATTAGATCAGGTGCAGAAAAGCGCAGAAATTTTCATGTATGTCTGGCGCGCAGATCAATCCGGCATGCGGGTGGGGCAAGCGGTTCTCGCAGCTGCTGAGCGCGGCGTGAAGATTCGTATCATCAAGGATATCGGAGCAATCATGTGCGAGGTTATCGAAATGAACCGTAAACCTTTTTTTCCCCGAAAAATTCCACTCCTCAAGCAAATCATCTACAAGCTCATCGGACGCAGCTTCCCCGATACCTTCGTGGAGGACGACCATGACCAGTCCTTAGGTGCCGACCTCCTTAACCACCCCAACGTCACAGTCGAGTGGGTCAACAAAACCCATACCAAGTATTACATCTTTGATGAACGCCTCCTCGTCACCGGGAGTATCAATATCGAAGACCGGCATCAGAACTACTTTGATTACATGGTCGCGCTCGACGACCCTCAGCTTGTCCGGAGACTTCGCGCCAGAATGCAGGGCGATGTTACTTTTGACCTGGAGCGAAATATCGAGTTCCTCTGCAACTCCCATCACTCAACGGGCGAATCTTCTTTTGAGATTAAACCTGCCGTCCTAGGCCTTATCAGGGAGGCCAAGAAATCCATCTATATCGAGGTCGCCTATCTTGGAGATCCTGAATTTTCGGATGCCCTCGTGGAGGCTGCTGCTCGGGGAATCCACATAACGATACTCTTCTCCAGAGAAGCCAATATTGGTAACGACGTGAACTACTGGGCTATCCACGACCTCTACAGCCGAGCTTCTGTCGAAGTCTATCTCACGGACACTATGATCCACGCCAAGCTGCTGCTCTTTGATGATGAGCTGGTGTTCACGGGATCGTGTAACATGAATATATTTTCGCTCCAGAAAGCCGCCGAGCTGAACCTTCTCATCCAGAACGAGCCCGTCATCATAGAGAATATCAAGTCCCTGATCGCTAAGCGGGTTGCCTCCAGCGTGAAGGTGAACTCGGGCGAGGAGTTGGCCGGATTCAATCCACTGATTGCCTCCTTGCAGCAGCTTCACCAGAAGTTGAATCCAAATTAGGGTGTTCAGAAAAGACCCTTCGCTGTAGACAAAGGAACTTCGACAAATCTGAATTTAATTCCGACCGACTACTGAACATGAGCTCCCACCCCATAACCCTCTCTTGGAACCGCGACGACAAGGACTTCGGATACAAGAGCTACTCGCGTGATCACGACCTTGATTTTGGACACGGAGTTTCTATCAGGGCCTCCGCCGCTGCAGATTACCTCGGCACAGCTGAAATGCCTGACCCCGAGCAGGCCTTTGTCGCTTCTCTCTCAAGCTGCCATATGCTGACCTTCCTCGCCTTGGCTTCCCTCCAGAATCTTACCCTCGAGAGCTATGTGGACAAGGCGGTTGGATTTCTCGAAAAGGGTGAAAGTGGAAAACCCGTTCTGGCGAGGGTTGAGCTGCATCCTGAAACCGTATGGGCAGAGGGCATCACGGTCTCAGCCGAAAAGCTTGAAGAGCTGCACCATAAGGCACATCAAGAGTGCTTCCTTGCCAATTCGGTAACCACCAAGATCACAACTGTGCTGTAGCTGTCGAGTGGGTGCCCATTTCATTCCTCCAAAGGATGTTGAGGGACCCAAGCCTAACCGAAAAGCCCGAGAATCTCCTCTTCGTCGAGACCCAGGTCGGCTCCGGAAGACCCATCCCCCAGAGTCGAGGCAATCATCTCGCGCTTGCGCTCCTGCAGGGCTAAAATTTTCTCCTCCACCGTATCCCGCGCAATTAACTTGTAGGAAGTCACCACTCGCTTCTGGCCAATACGGTGAGCACGGTCCGTGGCCTGGGCCTCAACTGCGGGATTCCACCAGGGATCAATATGGATCACTGTGTCCGCGCCCGTCAGGTTCAATCCTACCCCTCCAGCCTTCAGACTGATGAGGAAAACGGGAATGGACGAGTCTTGGAAACGTCTTACCACCTCGCCTCGGTTGCGAGTCTGGCCGTCGAGATAACAGAACTCGAACCCGCGGTCTGCCAGCATAGGAACAACCCCCTGCAGCATTTGTACGAACTGACTGAAGACAAGAACGCGGTGCCCTCCCTCGACCGCCTCATCAAGCAGTCCACTCAACTCCTGTATTTTCACCGAGCCATCCTGCTCATTGACGTCAGGAAGATTCAGAAGCCGCAAATCACAACAGGCCTGCCGGAGGCGCAAAAGGGCAGTCAGAGCCAACATCCTCCTCTGCCCACCCTCTGATCCAGCAATCATTCTCCGACCCTCCTCAAGCAGAGACTGATAAACCGCACGCTGCGCCTTATTCAGGTCGCAGTAGCGCACCTGTTCGATTTTTGGAGGCAGGTCCTTGGCAACCTCCTTCTTGAGCCGTCTCAGCACCACTGGCCGCAGCCGCCGCGACAGCCGGCGCTGCAACCTCGATTCATTGCCACGCGCAAGCGGCTTCTCGAAGCGGTCTGCAAATCTGGATCGGTCACCCAGATACCCGGGCAGGACGAAGTTCATGATGGACCAGAGGTCCGTTACGGAGTTCTCCATTGGCGTGCCGGTCAGGGCGAAGCGATGCTCCGCGCGGAGACGAAAGGCCGCCCGGGAGACTTGAGCCTCCGGATTCTTAATATTCTGCGCTTCATCCAGAATAACGACCTTGAAGTTCCGCTCGCGGTAAAGATCGATATCAAGGCGCAGAAGGGCATAACTGGTCACAAGCAGGTCTGCCCCGGAGTTCTTCTCGAGAGTCTCTGCACGTTTCGGCCCTTCGATCGCTATCGCTTCCAGCTCCGGCGCAAACTTTGAGGACTCTTCCAGCCAGTTCTGAACCAGAGATGAGGGACATACCACAAGGGCAGGCCCACCTCGCGCTACAATAAATGCAAGAGACTGAAGCGTTTTGCCCAATCCCATATCATCGGCGAGAACTCCTCCCATCCGCATTTCTGCGAGCTTCCAGAGCCACTCAACGCCTTCGCGCTGATACGGGCGGAGAACCCGCTCCAGGGACCCAAGATGCAATTCGGGATTATCCTCTTCTGCCGGGCGTAATTGGTCCGCAGAAGGCAAAC